>CALMAN010000152.1 GCA_937859835.1 uncultured Acidipila sp.
GGATGGAGGGAGCGCCTTCCCCTTCCCAGGCCCTGCTGCGCAGGTGGCCCGGGGACCCGGGTGCGCGACCCAAACTATGGCAGACGACGAAAACCCACAGCTCCCTCTCCCCGGCGACAGCGGCACCCCGAACGGCGCGGGGGAACCGCCTTCGGGCATCAATGCGCCGGGCGCTCCGGGCGCGGCTTCGCTGCTTTCGATCAATATCGAAGACGAGATGCGGCGCTCGTATCTTGACTACTCGATGTCGGTGATTATCGGGCGGGCGCTGCCGGAGGTGCGCGACGGGCTGAAGCCGGTGCACCGGCGCATCCTGTACACGCTGCACGAGATGGGGCTGCAGTTCAACAAAAAGTACACCAAGTGCGCCAAGGTGGTGGGGCAGGCGATGGGGCAGTACCACCCCCACGGCGACTCGGCCATTTATGACACGCTGGTGCGGCTGGCGCAGCCGTTTTCGCTGCGCTACCCGCTGGTGGACGGGCAGGGAAATTTTGGCTCGGTGGACGGGGATCCGCCGGCGGCGATGCGGTACACGGAAGCGCGGATGATGCGCATTGCCGGCGAGATGCTGGCCGATATTGACATGGAAACGGTGGACTTTACGCCGAACTATGACGAGTCGACGCTGGAGCCGACGGTGCTGCCGGCGCGGATCCCGAACCTGATCATCAACGGGTCAAACGGGATCGCGGTGGGGATGGCGACCAACATCCCGCCGCACAACCTGACCGAGGTGGTGGACGCAACCATTGCGCTGGTAAAGAACCCGGGCGGGGGGCTCGCGGAGGTTTTGCAGCATGTGCAGGGGCCGGACTTCCCGACCGGCGGCTTTATCTACGGGCGAAGCGGGATTGCAAACGCGTACGCGACCGGGCGCGGACGGTTTCTGATGCGGGCGCGGGTGGGGACCGAAGCGATTTCGGGAGGGCGGCAGGCGATTGTGGTCACCGAGATCCCGTACCAGGTGAACAAGTCAAAGCTGATTGAGCGCATCGCCGAGCTGGTGCACGAAAAGGTGATCGATGACATCGGGGACGTGCGCGACGAAAGCGACCGCGACGGGATGCGGATTGTGATCGAGCTGAAGCGCGGGGCCGAAAGCCAGATTGTGCTGAACCAGCTGTACAAGCACTCGCAGATGCAGGAAAGCTTTTCAATGATCTTCCTGGCGGTGGTGAACAACCAGCCGCGGGAGCTGCCGCTGCATGAAGCGATCGGGCACTTTATCGAGCACCGGGTGGACGTGGTGCGGCGGCGGACGGCGTTTCAGCTGCGCAAGGCGCGGGAGCGGGAACACATCCTGCTGGGGTACCAGATCGCGCTGGACCACCTGGACGCGGTAATCCGGCTGATTCGCGGCTCGTCGTCGCGGGCCGACGCGCGGGAAAACCTGTTCCAGTTTTTCTCGGGCCGGACGGTGACGGTGCGGGGCGGCGTGGTGGAAGGGGTGACGCTGGAGGCGGCGAAGTACGGCTCGCCGGAGGGGGCGACGCTGGTGCTGAGCTACCGGCAGATTGACGCGATCCTGGAGCTGCAGCTGTACCGGCTGACGCAGATCTCGATTGATGAGCTGCTGCGGGAGCTGGGCGAGGTGCGGGGAAACATTGCGGAGTTCGAGTCGATCCTGGCGAGCGAGCCCAAGCTGCGGGGGGTCATCGTGAAGGAGCTGGAAGCGGTGCGCGCCCAGTACGGGGACGCGCGGCGGACCAGCATCCTGGACGAAACGGCGGAGCTGCAGCTGGAAGACCTGATCGCGGATGAGCAGGTCGCGGTGACGGTGTCGCACTCGCAGTACCTGAAGCGGACGCCGATCTCGATCTACCGGCAGCAGCGGCGCGGGGGAACCGGGCGGCTGGGCATGAAGACGCGCGAAGAAGACTTTGTGCAGCAGCTGATTGTGAACTCGACGCACGCGTTTTTGCTCTGCTTTACGAACAAGGGGCGGATGTACTGGCTCAAGGTGTACGAGATCCCGGATGTGGGGGCGGCGGGTAAGGGCAAGTCGATGGCGAGCCTCCTGAACCTGCAGCCGGGCGAGCAGGTGCGCAACATCCTGCCGGTGCGGAACCTGGAAGAAGAAGCGAAGTACATCTTTTTTGCGACGCGCAAGGGAACGGTGAAAAAGACGCCGCTCAAGGATTTCTCGAACGTGCAGTCGCGGGGGATTATCGCGATCGGCATTGACGAGGACGATGAGCTGATCGGGGTGCGGATCACGGACGGCAAGCAAATTGTGTTTTTGGCGACGCACGAGGGGCTGGCGATCCGGTTCCCGGAGGAAGGGGTGCGGTCGATGGGCCGGCCCGCGTACGGGGTGCGGGGCATTGAGCTGCAAAAAACGACTACGTGGTGGGCCTGGCGGTAACCCCGGCAGAGCGCACGCTGGGCGAGAACGGCGGCAATGCGCCGTCGCTGATCCTGACCGTGACCTCGAACGGCTTTGGCAAGCGCACGGATGTGGACGCGTACCGGCTGCAAACGCGGGGCGGCAAGGGCGTGATCAACCTGAAAACGGGGAGCAAGAACGGCACCGTCAATGCGATCCAGCTGGTCGAT
Organism: uncultured Acidipila sp.; assembly: GCA_937859835.1. Lineage (GTDB taxonomy): Bacteria > Acidobacteriota > Terriglobia > Terriglobales > Acidobacteriaceae > EB88. The sequence continues at coordinate 2,560 of CALMAN010000152.1, forward strand.
GAAACCTCGGAGCTGATGGTGATCTCGCAGTACGGCAAGATTATCCGCATTGACACAAAGACCATCCGGGCGGCCGGGCGATCGACCCAGGGAGTGAAGCTGCTGAACCTGGACCCGGAAGACAAGGTGGCGGCGGCGGTGGTGATTCCGCCGGAAGAGTTGAAGGACGAGCCCCCGCTGCTGCAGTAGGGGTTGGGCGGGCGGCAATAGGGTTAGGCGCGCGGCAGTAGTGGTTGGCGCGCAGCGCTTTGTTTGCGCGGGGCACCCCGGGCGCGGGCTTCGCCGTCTTACCCGGTAACCGCGTCTGCCAGTTCGCGAGCAGAACGCAGGTGGAGGAGACACGAACATGGCTTCAAAGGGATTGGCGCTGGTAACGGGCGCTTCAAACGGGATCGGCTACCACCTGGCGCAGCAGCTGGCCCAGGAAGGGTACGACCTCGTGATCGCGGGCAAGGAACACGACCTGACGGCAAAGGCGGAGCAGGACTTCCGGGCGCTGGGAGTCCGGGTCACCTCGTATGTGGGCGACCTGAGCCAGTACCAGGCGTGCATGGACCTGTGGCACGCGGCGGAAGCGACGGGGCAGCCGGTGGAGGTGGCCTGCATCAATGCCGGGCTGGGTGTGGGCGGCGACTTTGTGAAGACTCCGCTGGAGCAGGAGCTGGAGATTGTGGGCGTGAACTGCGCATCGACCGTGCACCTGGCCAAGCACGTGACGCAGCAGATGGTGCCCCGCGGTACGGGACGCATCCTGTTTACGGCGTCGATTGTGAGCGAGATGGTGGCGCCGGGCGAGTCGGTGTATGGCGCGTCCAAGGCGTTTGTGCTGATGCTGGCAAAGAACCTGCGGCACGAGTTGAAGGGCACGGGCGTGACGGTGACGGCGCTGCAGCCGGGACCGGTGGATACGAACTTCTTCAATGCGGCAGGCGCGGGCGACACCAAGGTCGGCACCGAAGGCAAAAAGGAGAACCAGCCGGACGACGTGGCGCGGGTAGGCCTGAAGGCCCTGTTCGCGGGCGAGGAGCACGTGTACGCGGCCTCGTTCCGGACCAAGGCGGAAGGCGCGCTGATGGGGGTGGTGCCGGAGTCGGTGCAGGCTTCGATGCACAAGGGCATGATGGAGCCGGCGGAGAAGTAACGAGGCCGGGTCGTTTCGTAAAAGTGCGCTCCCTTGCGGGTAGCGCACTTTTACGTTGGAGTATCCCATGGCAAGTAGCGAGGTTGGCCCAACGAATCTACGCAAGTTATTGGAGTAGTGCGGGGCTGTAGAGTCGCCCCGTCTACTTGATGGGAATTCTTGTGCTCCAGTTTCGCAGTTCCGGGTAACCGGTTGATCCTAAACCGCTCCTGAGATGCTTGGAGATATGACAGGCGTAGACACTGCAGAGGATACCAACCAGCAAACTCCTGGCGAACCCGCCACATCCCCAACCGAGCATCCAGCCATACAGATTGGAGATCAAGGCATACCGGACGAGCTAAAACCACACGGTTCCCTAGAAAGCGACAAACTCGAGAGCAGCGTTCGTCAAACGCCACCACCTCACCCAGCAAGCCACCAGCCGAGGGCGACTCCGAAACGCGGTGGTATAAAGATTGCAAGTTTTATTTTGAACTGCCTGGGGTTTGTGGTTCTGTGTATTTACACGTTGTACACTCGCGCCCAGTGGCTTCAAATCCGCTACACCAACACGCTGACGGCGCGCGCTCTGGATGGAAGCGACAAGACTCTTCAGCGCACCCTGGACAAAATGCAGGGACAAATTGATGCGACTAACAGGCTGTACACCGAGGCGCAAAAGCTGACTGCCCAAGCTCTCGTTATGGCGACCAACTCTGGCGTACAGTCTTCTGCCAGTAAGCGAGCATCTCGTGCCGCTGAAAGCGCTGCGAACACCGCTGTTGAAACATTGCACGTTACCGAACGTGCGTACATTGCTATCGACGAGCCAACGATCGATGTTCAGCAGAAGGTGGTCACTCTTCCAATCTTCAACGTAGGCCATATCGCATCTGGCGAGGTACAAGTCGTTGTCCACCAAGCGATCACCAACGTCACAAACCCTCCTTCAGTCTCCTTACCAAATGCAATCGTCATCTGGCAGAAACACCACTTCGACTCTGCGATACCCGGAAAGCACCTCAGTATCCTGGTGCCCTTCGCAACGATGCGGCCCGAGATCCTTAATAACGGGCATCAAGCTATTTACGTCGCCGGAACAGTTGCAGCAAATGATGGCTTTCCAGACACACCTCCACAAACAGGCACTTTCTGCTTCATGACCAAATTTATACCCATCTTGGGCCACGTAGAACTCTCGCCTTGTGACGCCGCCAGTTTGCTGCCTCTGATGGAAGCGATTGATGGCTACCCTAACAACGAGATGAAACAGTAAGAGCGCCGGAATATGTTGCCAGCTTTGTTGTGATCGCAAAAGAGCGCAGCGATATGCAAGGGCTAGATAGTCTTGGGAATAGGAGCTAGAAAGCCTGCTCGGCGCGGAGAGCCAGGCCGTAGGCGACTGCCGTGAAAGCTTCGCCGCGCAGGACGCAACCCGGGCGGAAGCGGCTGGTGAAGATGCGCTCGACGGCGGGCACAAAGGAAGTGCCGCCGGTGAGAAAGACGCGGTCCACGGCTTCCGGCGCAACGCCGGTGGTGGCGAGCAAGGAAGCGACCGCGTTCTCGATGGCGGCGAGTTCTTCGGCGATCCAGCCCTCGAACTGCGCCCGCGTGACGGGGATGCGGAGGGCCAGGCCGCCCTCGTCGAAGCGGAACTCGGCGGCTTCGGCGGCCGACAGGTTGTACTTGAGCCGGCCGATGGCGCGGTGAAGCGGAAAGCCGAGGTCCTCGTCGATAAGGGCTTGAAGGGCGCGGATCTTTTCCGGCTCAAGCGCACGAACCTCCGCGCCCTTGAGGATTTCGGCGACATTGCGGGTGCGCAGAAACGACAGGGTGTGCCAGCGCTCGAGGTTGGTGTAGAGCCAGGCGGGCACGGCCGGCAGCAGTTTGCCGCCTGAGCGCTCGAGCGAGCCGAGGCCGAGCGCCGGGGAAACGAGATGGCGGACCAGCCTGGCGTCAAAGGCGTCGCCTGCCAGACCGACGCCGCCGGTACCGAGCACCCGGCCGGCGCCCCCGAGGCCGGGGCCGACGCGGAGGAGGGAAAAGTCGCTGGTGCCGCCGCCGAAGTCGCCGATCAGCACCAGTTCTTCGTGGTCGAGGGTGGCTTCGTAGGCGCAGGCGGCGCCGACCGGTTCGTACTCGAAGTGCACCTCGGTGAAGCCGGCGCGGAGGCAGGCCTCGCGGAGCCGGCCAAGCGCGAACTGCTCATCTGCTTCGCTTTGCGCCCCGACAAAGCGAACCGGGCGGCCCACCACGGCACGCTCGACGGGGGCGCGGAAGCGCCCGGCGGCTTCGGTGCGGACTTCGCGCAGGATGCGCGCCAGGAGGTCCTCAACGGTGTAGCGGCGGCCAAACACCTCGGTGGCGGTGAGGGTGCGCGAGGACAGATAGCTTTTGAGCGATTGGATGAGGCGGCGCGGCCCGTCTTCGGCGGCGAGGTAGCGCGCGATAGCGGCCGGGCCGGCAAAGCTGTGCACCCCCTGCTGCCCGTCGCGCGCAAACAGCAGGAGCGAGCGAAACGAAGGGGTTGCGGCAGCCTCGGGGCCGAACTGCGCCAGCTGGACCGCCCCGTCCGGGGCAACGCGCGCGAGGGAGGTGTTGGTGGTGCCGAAGTCAAGGCCGACCGCGGGTTGGGAGGGAAGCCGCACCCGTTGATTGTCGCAAAGCTGCGCCCGGGGTCGCGGCGGCGCGGCGTGGGGCAGGCCGCTAGCGGCCTTCGCGAAGGCGGGAAGCGAGGCGGTCGGGCAGGCCGGCGCGCAGGATCGTGTCCTGGGCGGTACGGAGATCGTAGGGCACGCGGCAAAACAGGACGGTGCGCCGCGCGGTGTCGTAGAGGGCAAAGGCGGCGCGCCAGTTGCCGTCGCGGGGCTGGCCGACCGAGCCGGGGTTGAGCAGGTAGCGGGCGCCGGTGGACAGGGACAGCTCCCAGGTTTCGGCCTCGTCGCGCGTGCCGTAGTCGGGGGTGAGCCGGTACCACTGGTCGCCGTCGGTGGCAAAGCCGCCCTGGAGGTGGGTGTGGCCGAAGAAGCCGACGGCGGGGCTGGTGCCGGCGAGCGAGTGGAGGGCTTCGCGGACGCTGAGGATGTACTCGTCCTCGTCGACGATCCGCTCGCCCTTCCGGCCTCCGACCGTGA
>CALMAN010000153.1 GCA_937859835.1 uncultured Acidipila sp.
CCACGGCCACTGATCTCGCGGGAAACACCACCGCCCTCAACGGCAGCGTCCCTGTTGGTGAAAGCCCGGTTCTGCTGCAGTAGGGCGCCCGAAAAGTACGAGGCAGAGGTTCGCACGGGTCAATCGGGAGGGTATGCCCGGCTTTGCCCTCCCGCGCACGCGATCGCAACCAACTCGAACGCAACCAACCCGGACGCAAGAAAGGAGCCGTTCAGTGCGCGGGCGGCCCGCCAGCCAGGGGTGTGTACCACACCTGTCGAATGCGGCCGTCGCGCACCTCAGAAAGAACCATGGCCTGCATCGCAGGCTGGTCATCGCCCGCAATCTCCTGCAGCTCCACCACCCAGGAGCCCATCACGCTGCGCTGCTTCACCTCGCAGCGGACCGTAGGGCGAGCCGTAAACAGCTGCCGGTAAAAGCCGCGCATCGCGTCGCGGCTGTCGAGCAGGATGCGACCGCCGAGCTGCCCAAAGGTCGCGGCGGGTGCGAAGGTGGCGATGTACGACTCGAGATCATGCGCATTGTATGCGTTGACGTTTGCCTCGGCGACTGCTTCCGGAGCGTCCATCGGTTTAGTGTACGGTTCTGACCAAAGCCTGGCTGGCAGCTCCTACGCGCCGAGAGGCGTGACGGGGGAACTTTCAAGAGAAAGGGTGCGGGGGCTTCCTCGGAGGCTCTCCGTTGGAGGGGACGACAGGCCGCGTGGCTGCTGGCGGCTAGCCCGGAGGACACCGGAATGCCGTTCTGGGAACGCGGTTCAGGGAGTGCCATTCGGGGAACGCCGTTCAGCGGCTCGCCACCGTGGACGGGGCCGCGCTGCGCGCGTAAATATCGCCCGCCTCGGCAAGTGAAAGAATGCGGTCCCGGCCATTGATCATGTCGAGCGCATCCCCGAGGCTGGTGGCGACACTGTCCCGGTCGCCGGCCATGCCAAAACGTTGCTCCAGCAGCTCGGACGCAGTTTGGCTCCGCCAAAGCCCAATCACAACCGGATTCCGCGGAAGCTCGGCCCGCAGCTTTTGATACAGGAGGCGCGCGCTGGTAAAGGCAAAAGGAGGCAGGGCGGAGATGCACAGGGTGGTGTGCGGCTCCTCGGCAAAGCGCGCCAGCAGCTCCGGCGTCAGCGCGGAGGAGGGCAGCAGCAGTGTTTTGTGCCCCGAGGTTTCGAGCAGCTGCGCAAGCATGGTTGCTGCAATCTCATCGGCTTGGTCGTTCGCGGGCACGCATACCACCGGGCAGCAGGTGCGGGCCAGTAGCGCGTCCTCGAGCACCTCACCCGCTGCACCGCCTTTTCCCGCTGCCGTGGTTTTCGCAGCGTACGTTGTCAGCTCGGCAACCAGTTCCGAAAGGCTTTGCATGAAGAAGGAGGCCCGGTGCTCTTCAAGCGCGCCCTTGTGCCGGTCGCTTTCAGCCAGCGCAAGCGCCGGCAGCAGCACGGTGTCATACAGTTCAAGCGTGGTGCGGGATGCGCCGCCGCCGTTTAGAAATCGCTCGGCAAGCGAGTGTGCCTCGGCCTGGTCGGTGGCCAGCATGCGCTCGTAAAAGCGCGCTTCCGGCGCGAGCTCCGCGTCGTCGCCGAGCAGCACATGCAGAAACGACATTTGCGGCATGGTGCGGCCAACCACAATGAGGCAGACCGTGAGCGGGGTCGACAGCGCCAGGCCGGGCCATCCCCACAGGACCGTCCAGGCCACCGCCATGCCGAGCAGGGCCAGCGCCGAGATGCCGGTGCGCGCTCCGTAAAGCCAGGGCTCCAGGAAGTTGCCGACCAGGATTTCAAGCAGAAGCAGAAGCACCAGCACGCAGCCGGCCTGCCACCATGCGGGAAAGTAAATGAGCGCGAACAAAACAGGCAGGCCGCCGCCCACCAGCGTGCCCACATACGGAATGATCCGCAGCAGCCCCAGCAGGGCGCCCCACAGCGTTGCGTGCGGGATGCCAATGGCATACAGGCCGGCGGCGTACACGGTACCGAAGCCGACGTTGACCGACACGTTCGCGATCAGGTAGCGGGAGATGCGCTGCCCTGCATCGTCCAGCGCATGCGAAACCAGGTTCAACCGGCTGATCCCGGCCAGCAGCAGCAATCGGTTGCGCAGGTCTTCTCGCTTGATCAGCATGTACACGGCAAAGATGATGACCATGCCCGCTGTGCTGAGCGGAACCAGGACCGGCCGGGCAAGCTCGCGAAGATACGCGAACTCCGAGCCGGGTGCCTGCACGATCACCACCGGAGTCGGCTGCGGCTGGTCGGCCTTTTCCCCGGTCAGGGCGGCCCTGCGCGCAGCCTCACGCCCTGCCGCGGTCCGCACCCGCGCAGCGGCGGTAGTGGCCAGGGTCCGCGTTTGCTCATCCTGCTCCGCCGGGTCGGTTGAAAACTCGCGAGCCAACCCTTCAATACTGGTCACCGCCTGGCCCAGTGAGCTGTTCGGCGGTACATGGGTGCGTGTCAACTTGGCGCGGATGTTGGGTGCGTGGCTAGGGAGGTCGTTTACCACGGCAAGCAGCTGGCCGGCTACCAGCCAAACAAAACCGGCCAGCAGCGCCGTGACCATCCCCAGCACCAGAAGCGCCGCGGGAACGCGCCGGAAGTGAAGCTGCTCCAGCCAGCTGACGAGCGGAGCAAACAGGAAATTAAAGGTGAGCGCCAGCGCCAGCGGAATCAGCAGGGGGCGGCCGAAGTACAAGGTCACCAGAATGACGCCCAGGAGCAGAAGCGGCTCGCGCGTAAAGATACTGGCCTCGCGAGCGGCCTGGCGACGATCCCGTTCTTCTGCGTTACTGCGGGCCTGCATCCATCCAGTATCCGCTAAGTAGATGCATGCAGCTTACAAGGGAACTGCTTTCGTGAAAGCAGCGGAAACTTTGGTGTAGCCGGCGGCTACATGTTTGTTTGGCCGGCGCGCATGGCCTCGTTAAAGGAGGGCTTGATCCGCCCGAGCGCCTCGGCCAGCTCGGCCCGGTAGTGTTCTTCGCGGGCCAGCAAGGCGGGCGAGGCAACGGCGAAGCCAGGCTCATCCGCAAGCGTCAGCAAGCCAGCCTGCGCCAGCGCGCGGGTGCTCGCCACGAGCTGCTCCTCGCTCGAGTTCAGGTACTGGGCGTCCCGAGGGTCGGCCAGCCACACAGGGGCGCGGCTCGCGCGCGAACCGCCGGAAACCGTCAGCCAGAACGCCTTGCGCGCGAGAAACTCCTCCCGCTGCTCGTCCGTTACATCCGTAAATAGAAACTTCTTCTGCCAGCGGCTGTAGTAGCGGGTGGTCACGGGCACAGGCTGGCGATTGCCGCTCTTGAGGAGTTCGAGCTGGCCGTAATCAAAGGTCTTGCGGATCGCGTTGTAGATGAAGTCTTCGGCGTAGGGCTGCTCGGGCGCGGCGACGATTTCAGCAAACGTAACCGTCATGCTCGCCGAAACCTTGGCGTGCAGGGGACTTTCTGTCCCATCTGCCAGCCACACCGTGCCGTGGACAAGAAAGGTATCCGCCCCGGACGTGGAACGGTGAAACGGCCACTCGAAACCGGCAAAGCGCAGAGGAAGACCACTTACCGTCACGTACACCTCGGCGCCGGCTGTGCGCAAACGGCGCGCCAGGTCGCCGAGGTGCCGGGCAAGGCCCGTTTGCAGTTCCCCAGAAGACAGATCAAAGCCCTCGGAGACTTCGAGCGTCAGGGGCGCGCCGTACGCGGACTGAAACAGGAGCCGGGCCGTGGGCTGCTTGTGGAAGTCGGTTCCGGTGCCGGCCTCGGCCGGCGGAATGCCTGCTACGGCGGCAGCAGCGAGAAGGGCAGAGCCGGTAGGGGTTTGGAGGGAGGTGCTCATGCTGGGGTTCACCCTGGTTGTAGGAAAACACGCCCGGAAGAAAGAGTTACGAGGCGTTGACCGTCAGTGTATCGCGCCTGCAGCCGCGGCAGCCGAGGCCCACGCCCATTGGAAGTTGAAGCCTCCCAGGTGGCCGGTCACGTCGACGACCTCGCCGATAAAGTAAAGCCCGGCCACGCGGCGAGCCTCCAGGGTATGCGCGTGGAGATCCTGAGTGGACACGCCGCCGGCTGTCACTTCTGCCTTCGCGTACCCTTCCGTGCCGGCCGGCGTGAGCGGCCAGTGATGCAGGGAATGCTCTGCCGCCCGGAGCGTTTCATTGCTCCAGCCTCCGGGCGGCGCAAGCTCCAGCAGGCGCTCGGCAAGCCGCCGCGGCAGAGCGGCCGACCAGGCTTCCCGCGCCCCCGCAAGATCCCGGTGTGCGCGAGCAAGCAGCGGAGCCGTCACCTCCCGGCCCGGGGCCAGATCGAGCGCAATGGCGCTGCCCGGCTGCCAGTACGACGAAAGCTGCAGCACTGCGGGCCCGCTTAGCCCACGGTGCGTGATCAGCAGCTTGTCCCGGAACCGGACCGGCTGGCTGCGTCGGTTGTTCCCAGGGCTTGACAACGAAAGCTCAGCCTCGAGCGCGACCCCGCTCAAATCCTGGAACCGTGCTGCATCGTCTGGCTGAAAGGTGAACGGGACCAGCGCCGCCCGTGTCGGCTCGATGCCAAGGCCGAACTGCCGCGCCACCTGGTAGCCAAGGCCTGTCGCACCGAGCTTCGGGATGGAAAGACCGCCGGTCGCGACGACCACGTTTCGAGACCGGACAACCGCCTCGCGACCCTCGGTGCGCGTGCGCGCCGTAAAGCCCTCTCCATCCCGCTCGACGGACGTGATCTCGGTCCGGAGCCGCAGCTCTGCACCGGCACACTCGGCCAGCAACAGGGCCACGAGCTGCCGGGCAGAGCCGTCACAGAACAGCTGCCCCGGCGCTTTGGCGTGGTACGCGATCCCGTACCGCTCCACCAGCGCCACAAACTGCTGCGGCGTGTAGCGGGCGAGCGCGGACTTGGCAAAGTTAGGATTGGCAGAAAGGAAGTGCTCAGGCTGCGTATGGAGGTTGGTAAAGTTGGCGCGGCCGCCGCCGGAGATCAGGATCTTTCGCCCCGCCTCCGGCGCATGGTCAACCACCAGCACACGTAACCCGCGCTGCGCCAGAAGTCCGGCGCAAAACAGCCCTGCCGCTCCCGCCCCCAAGACTGTCGCGTCATAAAGCATCTTCTCCAAGGGTATCTGGCAGCCCTGCCATGCAGGAAGCCCGCAGCGGATGAGGGGCGCCTGCCGGCAGCGATGGTCGTTGCGGCCTCCGTCTTTCGCAGTCTGCCTTAAGGGTGGACCTCCACCACCGCGAGGCCGCTCGAAGGGATGCGCAGGGTGAGCTTGCCGCCGGTGATGGGGACGGGCTCTGGCTCACCGAGGGTGCCGACCTTTTTGAGCGCGGCAATCTGCGCAAGCGACGGATACTTGGGCGAGCCCATCTGCTTCCAGGCGTCCAGCGTGTCGCCGTTCTGGGCGTCCACGCGGCGCACCGTCGCGGTCGCCCCGGCAGGTGAGCCGGCCAGCGTGATGGTGACGCTCTTCTCCGGCACCACCGAGCCCGGCGGTTCGGCCATGTTCCAGGCGGCCAGCACCAGGGTGCCATCAACGCGTCGCGTCGCGAGCATGTCAGTTGCCGGGGCCGGCAGCCGCGTATCTCCCAGGGTATGCAGCAGCGAAAAGACCAGAAACGCAGGCTTTGGGATGCCACGCTCCGCAACCAGCCCGTAGCCGCCGTAGAACGGTGTCTCTACCGGACCCTGCTCTTCAAACACGTCAGAAAAGGTCCAGTAGCTCATGCTTTGCACCAGGCCATCGCACTGCCGTATGGTGTCCGCCATCCACGGGCCCATGTAGATCGAATCGGTGATCGCCTGCTCGTTCATGTACGTCGCGTTGAACTCGCTCCAGATCAGGGGGATCTGCGGCATCGCCGAGTGCGTGATCTGCTCATGCACCTTGTGCACGGCGGCCGCGACCATTTGGTGCGGCGCGACGGGACGCTTATCCGCGAAAACGTCGGCAGTCACGTCGTTGCCGTACACATGAGTCGAGACAAAATCCAGCGGCACGTGGTCCGCCGCCGCATGCGCGATCATGGCGTCGACCCAGGCTGCCTGTGCCGTCGCAGGGCCGCCGATGCGCAGGCGCGCGTTCACCGACTTAAGCGCGCGCGCCGTGTTGTCGTAGAGCTCGAAGTAGGTCGCCTGCTGCGGGCGCCCGGACCAGAAATCAATGTTGGGCTCGTTCCAAACCTCGAAGTACCACTGCGACACTTCGTTGATCCCGTAACGGTCCACCAGGTGGCGGGCAAAGGCAGCGATCAAAGCATTCCACTTGCTGTAGCTGGCGGGCGGCGAAACAATCTCGTGGTACCAGAAGGGATGGACGTCCCCGGGCCGGAGCGCCAGATCCTTGGGCATAAAGCTGATCTCCACAAACGGGCGAACGCCTGCGGCCAGCAGCCCATCGTAGATCTGGTCGACATAACTCCAGTTGTAAACCGGTTGGTGGCTCGCATCTTCGTTGTACACGCCGACTTCATCGTGAAAGATCGCGTGAAAGCGGACGTACTTGAAGCCGGTGGCTTGTTCCACCAGCTGCATATCGCGCCGGTAGTCGGCGCGCAGCGTGAGCACGGCGCGACCGGAGCCGAACATCTGCTCCCAGAAGTGAGGAAAGGGCGTCCCGGTCGCCCGGGCATCCACCGTGACCTGCTCCTGGGCTGCGTTTTGCGCAAAGGCGGTGACCGGGGCAGCGCAGAGCGAAGCCCCGGCCAGGGTGTGCAGGAGAAAGCGACAGGTCACAGGGAAGAGCTCCTAGCAGTCGCGCCCATTCTAAAGTGTTCCGCCCGGCTTTGGACTCAAGGCAGCCGGACCGGGAGCCTCCGGGAGCCTCCCGGGCGAGTCCCGGAGAATGGCGGCTCCTGTGCCACCAGGTCCGGGACGCACACCAGACAGCAGGACGGCCACCCGGGGCATCTACACCACCCGTGGCGTCCAATGTTTAAAGGAGTGTAAGAAGAGGATGAATAAGTTCCTGATAGCGCTCGGGGTTTTGCTGGCAGCGTCGAGCAGCATCGTTTTTCTGAGCGGGCGCGATGCCCGCCGCCGGCAGGTGCGCATTTCCGCGGCAAAGGCCGCGGACCTGCTGGCGCAGGCGTGGGAAAAGAACCACACGCGCGCCTGACGCGGACGGAGCCCGGGCTGGCCTGCCCTAGTACTTTGGCACGCTCGGGTCGATCTCGTTGGACCAGCCGGTGATGCCGCCGGCCAGGTTTTCGACCCGAAACCCCCGTGCCTGCAACAGTTCCGCCGCATTCTGACTGCGCCCACCGCTTTTGCACTGCACAACGATCGTTTGGTCGCGCGGCAACTCCCCGGTACGCGCCGCTAACTCGCCCTGGGGGATCAGGTGGCCGCCAAGGTTGGCGATCTGGTACTCCCAAGGCTCGCGCACGTCCAGCACAAACGGGTTCTCGCCCGCTTCGCGACGGCGCTTCAACTCTTGCACAGGGATCTGGTTCACTCCGTTTTGCTGGGGCAAGGCTCCTCCTTTAACCGCTGCTTCGCGCACCGATTCTTCCGCGCCGGCGACGCCGCAGAACTGGTTGTAGTCGATCAACTCCGTCACGGTCGGATGCGTGCCGCACACCGGGCAGTCAGGATTTTTGCGCAGCTTCAGTTCGCGAAAGCGGGTGGACAGCGCGTCAATCAGCAACAGGCGGCCAATCAGCGGCGCCCCGATCCCGAGCGTCAGCTTGATCACCTCCGTGGCTTGGAGGACGCCGACCAGCCCCGGCAGGATGCCGAGCACGCCACCCTCGGCACAGGAGGGAACCAGGCCGGGCGGCGGCGGCTCCGGGTACAGGCAGCGGTAGCATGGGCCATCTTCGGCCGCAAACACCGTGCACTGGCCTTCAAAGCGAAAGATGGACCCGTAGGCGTTGGGCTTGCCTAGAAGCACGCACGCATCGTTAACCAGGTAGCGCGTTTGAAAGTTGTCGGTGCCGTCGGCGATCACGTCGTAATCGCGGAAGATTTCAAGCGCGTTGGCGCTGGTCAGCATCGTGTTATGCCGCACCACGTGGAGCGCCGGGTTCAAAGCAAGGAGCTTGTTGGCTGCCGAATCCACCTTGAGCCGCCCCACGTCCGGGGTCGCATGGATGATCTGCCGTTGGAGATTGCTTAGGTCCACCGTGTCAAAGTCAACCAGCCCCAGCGTGCCGATGCCGGCAGCAGCCAGATACAGCGCGAGCGGCGCGCCCAGACCGCCCGTGCCCACGCAGAGCACGCGCGCGGCTTTCAGCTTTCGCTGGCCCTCCAGGCCCACCTCGGGCAGGATGAGGTGGCGTGCGTAGCGCTGGAGATCATCAGTGGTGAGCTCGGGAAGAGCGGTTGCTTCTGCGAGGGAAGACATAGGGTCCTTTGCGGGTTCTTTGCGGGTTCCTTCGAAATCGATCGGGGTTGGGCGTTCTAAGCGGACCGGAAGCGGATCGGGAGCGGACGGGAGTGGACGGGAGCGGACCGGGAGCGAAGAGAAACGGCGCTTCGAGGTCTCCCGTGTGTGCGCCAGGGCCCCTGCAACCTCAACAGCGGCCGCTGTACCGGGCCTCCCCACCGCCCCCGGCGATCGAGGGAATGATGGAAAGCGCATCGCTTTGCGTGGTCTTTGTGCCTTGCTTTTCCGGCAGGTAGCGCACATCTTCGTCGTTGAGGTAAAGATTGACAAAAGCGCGCAGCCTCCCGTCGTCATTGAACAGGTGCCGCTTCAGTTCCGGGTGCGCGGTGGTGAGCTGCGCAAGCGCGGCATCCACGGTGTCGGCTTCGACCGAAACCGTAGCCTGCTGCCCGGTGTAGGCCCGCAGCGGTGTGGGGATGTAGATGTCCATAGCTTCCTCGGCTTCCTCACCAGACTAGATGACGCGCGCAGGGGCTGCGGTGCATCCTCCCCTTTAGGGCCGGAGCTCCTCCGGGACTGCGACCTCGACCGGCTCATCGATAAACTGCTTGTCGTCTTCGGTTGTGCCCACGAGCCGAAAGGAGTTGGTTTGTGCCGCTCTCCCGCCTTCGACAGCCGTTATGACGTAGGAGCAGCCCAGCCAGTGTGCCTCGGCCAGGTCGGTCGCGGACCACCGCGCGGGATGGTCCGGGTGCGAGTGATAGAAGCCGACGATGTCGAGCCCGTGCACGCGCGCTTCGCGCTGGATCCGGATCAGCTCCGCGGGCGCAATGCTGTAGCGGTTGTGGGCCGAATCGATGCGGGTGTTTCCGGCGCGCACCGCGGACTGGACGCTGCTTTCCCCGTCGCTGAGGCGCCCGAGCAGCACGCCGCAACACTCGTGCGGGTAGGTTTCTTCGCCGTGGAGCCGCAGGCTGTTCATCACCAATTGAGAGAGCCTGAGCACTGTCAGGCCTCTTCCCAGAAGCGTTCACTCAGGTACTTGTCGGCCGAGTCGCAAAGCACCGTCACGATGACGGCTTCGCGGCCCGCGGCGGCTTCTTCCTCGGCAACCTGCAGCGAGGCTGCAACATTGCCCGCGGCGGAAACGCCGACCAGCAGCCCCTCGGTACGCGCCAGTTGGCGAGCCATGCCGTGGGCCCGCTCGGTTTCCATCTCCAGGTTGCGGTCGGCCAGGGCAGGGTCGTAGATGCCGGGGACGATAGCGGTTGCCATGTGCTTCAAGCCTTCTAGTCCGTTAAAAGGCGAGTCGGGCTGCATGGAGCAGCAGCGCACCGAAGGCTTCAACTCGCGCAGCCGGCGGGTGACACCCATAAAGGTCCCGCTGGTGCCCAGGCCGGCGACAAAGTGCGTGATGCGGCCCTCGGTCTGCGTCCAGATCTCCTCCGCGGTGCCGTGGTAGTGCGCCTGCCAGTTGTTGTTGTTGCCGTACTGGTCGGCATAGAAGTAGCGCCGAGGCTCCCCGGCAGCCAGTTCGCGTGCTTTGCGGATCGCGCCATCGGAGCCATCGGCCGGGTCGGTCCAGACCACCTCGGCGCCATAGGCGGCGAGGATACGCTTGCGCTCCGGCGACACATTTGTCGGCATGCACAGCGTGACCGGGAAGTCGAGCGCGGCCCCGAGCATCGCGTAGGCAATCCCGGTGTTGCCGCTGGTCGCGTCCAGCAGGTGCTCACCCGAGCCGGGAAGGAGGCGGCCCGCCGCCTGGGCAGCCCGGACGATCCGGGTTGCGGCGCGGTCCTTGACGCTGCCGCCGGGGTTGGTCCACTCTGCCTTGCCCAGGATCTGGACCCGGGGCAGATGCGCCGTGAGCTTCCCGAGCCGCAGCAGGGGGGTGTTGCCCACCCGGGCATGCGGCACCGTCCCCAGAAGCCTTTCGGTCTCGGTTCCCGCTTCCCCATCAACCAGCAGAATTGTGCTCGCGTCCATGCCTTGCTGGCGCTCCTGTTTGTTCTTCAAGCCCACTCGTGCGACATTTTTGAGTGTACCGTTGCACGAATGGGGGCCGGAAATGGCGAAAAAGGTCAAGCAGCCCAGTTTTGACGACGTCCTGGCTACGCTGCGTGGATACAAGTTTGATGTCGCGCCGTCGCAGGCCGTCGCAAAGCCCGTGCATGCTTTCCAGATCTCCAAGTACGGCTGTGCCGCTGTTCTGGTCGCCGGCACAACCACCCCGGCGGCCGCGCTGATCAAGCCGGGCGTGGTCATCGCGGGCGAGATCGGCTTTGTGCTCGACCGGGGATACCAGAAGTTCATCAAGACACCGAGCAGCGAGCGCGCCGCGACCGCCGACCAGCTCAAGGCGCTGCACCGCTTCACCGAAGAGCTTCGGCAGGCCACCGGCGGCGTTTCGCTCTACAACGAGGCCATGGGCACGGTGAGCAACGAGTCCTGGTATGACCGCGTCAAGGGCCGCAACCTGCCCGAAGCAGAACGGCCGACGCCGGCCTGGGAGCTGCCCGTCGCGCCCGGTACGCCGGGCGAGGTAAGCTAGAGCCGCTCTCGACCGGCAGGTTTCCACGGCGGAGCCGGCACCGCCTCCCGCTCCGATTCGCGTTTGAGCCCGGCTCGAGCTTCTCTTCCGTCCGGATCGGGAGCAAGACCAGGAGCAGGACCGGGAGCAAGACCAGGAGCCGGATCGGGAGCAGGGTGCCCCGGACGCCCATCCCCGCATGCTTTGCGGGCCGGGGCTGCGGCGCGTTCCCGCTGGAGCTCGCGGTAGGCTTCGCTTTTCCCGAGCCCCCACTCGCGCGCGGCACGTTTCAGGGCGTCCTTCTCGCTCAGGGTTTCCGTCCTTTGCAACTCCAGCACGCGTGCCCGGAGAGACCGGCCCGGCGCTTCGCCCGGCGACGCGGCCGCAATCTCCAGCAGCAGGACCATTTCGCCGCGAACCCGCTCCCGGCTGCCGAGCGCTTCCCGCACGCCGGCAGCGGTTCCGCGTATAAACTCCTCGTGCACCTTGGTCAGTTCGCGAGCGAGGACGACGCGGGCGCGGGCGCCGAACACAGCATCGACGTCGCTCAGCGTGTCGAGGATGCGGTGCGGCGCTTCGTAGAAGATCTGCGTCCCCGCGTCCGGCGCAAGGGTTGCCAGGCGCTCCAGCGCGGTGCGGCGCGGGCCAGACTTTTCCGGTAAAAAGCCGTGAAAGGTAAAGCGGTCCGTGGCAAGCCCGGACGCAACCAGGGCCGCCACCCCTGCGTTTGCGCCCGGGACCGGAAAGACGGGGACCCCGGCGGCGACTGCCGCGCGCACCAGCAGCATGCCCGGGTCGGAGATGCCGGGCGTGCCTGCATCGGAGATGACGGCAACGCGCCCGCCTGCCACCAGCAGCGGCAGCAGGTCATCGGCCGTGCGTGCCTGCTCGTTATGTTCGTGAAGGCTGATCGCCGGCGTCCCGATGCCGAAGTGCGCCAGCAGTTTCGCGCTTTGCCGGGTGTCTTCGCACGCGATGCGGTCGGCCAGCCGCAGCACCCGGAGTGCACGCAGGGTGATGTCCTGGAGGTTGCCGATGGGGGTTGCGACCAGGTAAAGCCCCGGAGCTAAAGGCTGCTCGTTCTTTTCGGGAGCGGCGCCCGCAGGGTTTTCCAGGGCCATGCGGTTTACCGGCGAGAGCCGTTCTCGGTGGCGCGCAACTTGCGCTGCTCCAGCAGTGGCACCATGCTTTGCCGCAGATTCTGCAGCGTCACCATGCCCAGCACCCGGCCGTCCTGGCCGGCTACCGGGATCATGCCGACCCGGCCCTCGCGCATGCGCCGGATGGTGGTGCCCAGGGAGTCTTCGGGCGCGGCGACCAGGAAGTTCCGCGCCATCACCGATTGCACGTAGCCGTTGCCTTCCACGCGCAAAGACGACAGCACCGCACCGCGCGAAACCACCCCAATGATCTCGTCATTGCGCACCACCGGGAACTCATCCTGGAGCGAGTGCACCGCCTTTTCGAGCGCGCCCTGGAGCGTGTCCGAGGGCGACACGGTGCTGAAGCTGGTGAGCATCACGTCGCGCATGGCCACGGTGTCGATCACGGACTGGAAAACGGTTCCCTGGTCGTCCAGCTGCGCCCCCACCGCGACAAAGAAGCCGCAGAACAGGAGCCAGGGACTGGCCGCTGCCGCAAGCGGCACGTTGGGGAAGAGCAGCAGCCCGATGCCGAGCGCCGCCGAGGTTGAGCCAAGCATCCGGCCCAGGCTGACCGCCGCCCGGCCTGCTTCCTGCACCCCATGCTTACGAACCGAAAGGTCGCGCAGCAGGCGGCCGGCATCGAGTGGAAACGCCGGGATGCAGTGCAGCAGCGCCAGCAGAAGATTGAACCAGAGCGCGGCGCGCAACAGAAAAGCCGGGCTCACCCAGGGGTGCTCCATGAGCGCGACCTTGGGGCTGCCGCCGGCAAGCAGACCGCCGATCAGCGCGGCAACCAGCAGATTGCTGCCGATCCCCACCAGGGCCAGGGTGTACTGCGCCCGTGGTTTGCGCGCATCGCTTTCTGCCTGGGGGTCCGCCGGGGACTGGAGCCCGCCAATCGGCAGCAGCAGGATCGAGCGAAGGCTCATGTGGAAGGTGGCGGCAGCGAGCGCACGGGCAGTTTCGCGCACGCCCACGGCGAAAAGCAACAGCAGCCACAAGCCGATGCCGCGCCAGCCACCCAGGCCCCGCGTGCTGGCAAGCAGAAAGGCAAGAAAAAGCAGCACCACGAAAAGGCCGTGTATGCGCAACTCCACGCCGAACGGCTTACCAAGGGGAAAGCTCCAGGCTCGCATTGTGGCGCTTTGCCTCCGTGCTTCGCGTTCCTTCCATTGTAGTCGCCCGCTACGATGGGAGGAGCATGCGCATCATTGCGGGAGAGTTCCGGTCGAGGCGGCTGCGGGCGCCGCGCGGGTGGGACACCCGGCCGACTTCGGATCGGCTGCGCGAAACCCTGTTCAACGTGTTGGGGAACCGCGTCGCGGGCGCGCGCTTTGCGGACCTATACGCCGGTTCGGGTGCGAACGGGCTCGAAGCCCTGAGCCGGGGCGCCGCGGAGGCTGTGTTTGTGGAGCAGGCGCCGCCCGCGCTCGAAGCCTTGCACAGCAATGTTGCCGCCCTGGAGGTTGCCGCCCGGGCACAGGTTGCGGCTTTGCCCATGGCGCGCTGGCTGCGCGAGGCAGTTGCGGCCGCGCGGCCGTTTGACCTTCTGTTTCTCGATCCACCGTATGCAGCCGGCGCCGAATACGCCGCAACCCTCGGCGCGCTTGGGGACGCAGGGCAGAAGCTGCTCGCGCCCGGTGCGTTGGTCATTGCCGAGCACAGGCGTCCCTCGCGAAGCGGAGCCGGAAAACAGCCCGAAAGCAGTGCGCCCGGCGCCCGCTACGGAGCGCTTGGCCGGGTACGGGTGCTGGAGCAAGGCGATGCGGCGCTGAGTTTCTTTGTTTTGTCCCCACTTTCGGGGCACTAAGTCGAGAGCTTTCCGCTGGGAGTGTACTTCTTCTGTAATTCCCTTGTTATTCAGGGTTTGCGGTCGGGCTCCGGAACATAGCAAGCATCCCATCCACAGTTTTCGGAGACAGACACACATGGCGATTCGGACGCTTCCCCTTCCGCTGGATCCGGCCATACAGCTTGGGCCGGCACGCTCTTTCTTGCTCACCGCGCGCACCGGCACCCTTTGTGGATGCGCGGCGATCTATGCCGCCCTCGCCTATCTCGTCTTCACTCCCACGAGCGGACGGGAGCTGGTAGCCGATGGTCTGGTCGCGCTTGCTGTCGGCGTTTGCCCGGTCGCCCTTCTTCTGCTTGCGCCCTTTCGCCCGACTTACCGATAAGTACAGGT
>CALMAN010000154.1 GCA_937859835.1 uncultured Acidipila sp.
AATGACGCGAGCGCTTGCGGCGACGGGGCTTCAGCCCTGCTCGCGCTGCTCAACGATCCAACCGGCATCTTTGTTGATTCGGGCGATAACCTTCTCATCGCCGATACGGGCGACAACCGCATTCGACGGGTGGCCTGGCCTTATGGGCCGGCTCCGGGCGAGGGCTTCATTGCGACCGTGGCCGGCAGAGGCACGGCTTGTGCCGGCGGCACCGCGGCCTGCGGAGATGGTGCGGCGGCCACCTCCGCAGAGCTGAACGCGCCGCGCAGCGTGGCCGCGGACCCCGGTGGCAACCTCTTTGTCGCGGACACTGGGGATCATCGCATTCGTAGGGTTGGCGCCGCATCCGGGCTCATCTCTACCTCAGCCGGCGACGGCGCGGCCGGGTACGGAGGCGATGGCGCGGTGGCACCCGGTGCTGCGCTGAACCTGCCTCAGGGCATCAGCCTGGACAGCACGGGCGATCTCCTGATTGCCGACACCGGCAACAATCGCGTGCGCAGGTCTAACCTGACCGGCACGGTGCTAAGTTTCCCGACACTCACCAATGTTGGTGCCTCGGATGGTGCTGACGACCCGCGAACAGCCACTCTGTCGAACACAGGCAATGGAGTACTGACTCTTCCGCCGCCTTCCTCCGGTATGAACCCGAGCGTGGCTGCTAACTTCGCGCTTGACAATGCGACAACCTGCCCAGAGCTGACCGCCTCTTCCTTCGCTGGTACGCTTGCCGCAGGAGCTGACTGCACCTACGCGATCGATTTCGTCCCGACGCAGGCCGGTTCGGTCACCGGCTCCATTGTGCTGACAGACGATTCGCTGGGAGGCTCCAGCACGGTCCAGACCATTCAGCTGAACGGAACAGCACCAGCTGTAATAGCAGCACAACCCTTAGCAGTTCCCTAAATTCATCCCCGTACGGTACACCGATCACGTTTACGGCAACAGTAGCGCCGGTGAGCGGCAACGAGCTGCCGCTCGGCTCCGTGCAGTTCAGCGCCAATGGGAGTGCGATGGGCACGGCGCAGACGCTGAATAGCAGCGGCACGGCGAGCTTGTCCATCAGCTCACTCCAGCCGGGCACTTACACCATCGGAGCCGTGTATACGAGCAGCGAACCGGGGGTGGTCATCGGGAGCACTGCCACTACGCTCAACCAGTCCGTCACCAAGGCAGCTGTCGTCATCACGTCCATGTCCTCGCTTAACCCTTCGATCTACGGCGATGCGGTCAAGCTCACCTACGTGTTTTCCGGCGCCGGCGCCGCAATCCCTACCGGGACCGCCACATTGATGGACGGCGCCACCCAGCTCACCACGCTGACACTCGACGGCAGCGGCCGCGCCACCTACACCAGCTCAGCCCTGGCGGCCGGCTCCCACACTCTCACTCTTACCTACAGCGGCAATAGCAACTACTTCTAGCCGGTTGCCACGCTAGCAGAACCAAAGATGTCTCAACCGGAGATTGTCATGCTAACCCGAAGCGGCACCTTTGCTTCCCTTACAGTTCTCTTGCTGTGCGCAGGTCCGGCGTTCGCGCAAACGACTGCATCAATGACACAAACAGTTGCCCAGCGCAACACCGTTGGCGTAGTTACAGGGCCTGCTGCCACGGGAGTGCAGGCAGGTTTGAATGTGACCTTCAGTTACACCTTGAACACAGCCGGAGCTCCGGCACCGGTTGGAGAGACTGTCCAGGCAAGTGACGGATCCACTGCCCTCGGCGCACCCGAAGCCCTTACAAACGTAAACGCGAGCAACCTACTGCCCTACTCGCAGATCAACACGAGCACCGGATGGACCACGACTGGAACAGCCCCGACGCTTACTCTGAACCACGCCAACGGACCTGACGGGAGCTCCAACACCTCCACTCAGGTAGCTTTCCCTTCCACCACGAGCGGCAGCTCCGGAGTCGCCTTTGCGGTACCAGGTATGGCTTACGCGGGACAATCCATAACCTTATCGGTTTGGGCGCAAACCTCATCTTCGGCAACACTCACCCTGCAGCTGACTGATTCTCCGGCCGTCGCTGCTTCCGGATCCACTCCATGCGCCGTGACCTCCATCTGGCAACGATGCACTTTTACCTACACCTTTCCCTCGAACGCCGGCGCCGGCTTTGCCGCTGCTCTACTTTCTTCTGGGCAACCGGCTCAAAGCATTGACCTTTGGGGAGTGCAGGTTGAACAAGCCGGCATCGCCGGACCTTATGTTTCGACCATCGGCTCCGCTCGGCCTACCGGCGCTGCCGGCGGCTCATCCAGCCTGATCTCTACATTTCACGCCGGCACCCACTCCGTCAGTTTACTTACCCCGGCGATGCAAACTTTGTAGCATCCACGTCAAACACCCTTGCGTTCACTGTCGCGAAGTTCATCCAGACCGTCACGTTAACGCCCAGTTCTCCATCGCCCTCCACCTACGGCACCGCGCTCACCTTGACCGCCGCTCTGGCCAGTACAGGCTCTTTTGTGCCAACAGGAAGTGTGCAGTTCTTCGATGGAGCTACAACGATCGGGACAGGTCCGGTCAACAGTTCCGGCCAGGCAGTGCTGACCTTGAGTGGAGCCAGTACTCTGAACGCCTGCTCTCATTCCATAACGGCAGCTTACGGTGGAGATAGCGACAACACGACAGCTACTTCGTCCGCCCTGGCTTATGTGGTTTCAAAGGCTCAGGCCACGCTCGCAACAAGCTTAACCAGTGCACCTAACCCGTCTACCTACGGCGATGCAGTGACCTTTACAGTTTCCGTCGCTTCTTCGGCCGGGGCTATACCGACCGGCACGGTCAATCTCAGCGATGGAGCAACCAGCCTCGGCACGGTCGCGCTAAGCTCCGGTACTGCCAGTTTCACAACATCGCAACTCAGCGCCGGGAGTCATACGATCACGGCTACCTACTCAGGCGATGGAAACTACGATTAGCACCTTTCTGGTGTCAACCTTTCGCAGCTTCCGCGCAGGCCCAGCCTGCGCGGAAGTCGCGCCTAGAGGACCGCATATGCTCGGCACAGGAACAACAAGCCGTTTCAGCAGCATGCTTTTTGCTGCCCTCCTCAGCACCCTCCTGTGTCCAGTCGTCTGCCGGGCGCAGACGAGCGCCTCGGTCGTCCAGGTCGTTCGCCAAGCCGATCCCGGGCTCACCTGGACGCCCCCCACTGCAATTACGTCCGAAACCCCGCTCAGCGGCGTACAGCTGAACGCGACGGCCCGCATCCCAGGCGTTTTTACCTATACTCCGTCAGCAGGAACGCAGCTCCCGGTCGGCACCGCGAACCTTTCCGTAGCCTTTCAACCGGCGAGTCCCAATTACTATCCCGCGACCCTCTCGGTGCCAATCAGCGTTCTCAGCGCCCCACCCCCATTTCAGATCTTAGCTGCCGCTGGTGAGGACGCAGTGTTGCGCCTTTCACCGAACAGCCCCGAGGTAAGTACAGGGCTTCTCGTCTCTTCGGTCGTGCCTTTCAACCAGCAGATCAATCTAGCCTGCACAGCGAAGGTCGCGCGGTATCGATGCACCCTTTCTCCAACACAAGTAAACCTCATTGCAGCACCAGTGCCCATCGTGCTGACCTTGTCCGCGGAGGCGGCCAGCCCTCCGCCGCCGCGGAAGGGCCCTCCCCTTTATCCGCTGTCGCAAACATTCCTTTCTCCAGGAGTACGACAATCGGCTCTTTTCCTGTTGGGGTTCGAAGTGATCTTTCTCTTGGCGATACGCACCCAGGGAATGGCGCTTCGTTTGACGGAGGTTTGCCGGCTCGCAATCTTCCTTTTAGCTCTTTGTCTTTCCGGCTGTGGAGTCGCAAACTTTCTCCCTTCTCCGCCTACCGTCACTGTCACCGCGCAAAGTCAAACGGAACAGCGCAGCCTCGTCATCCCTGTCATCACCGCTGGTCCGTGAGGTATGCCGATGCGTGCCAGCTTTGGCGTCCACCCGCCTCTTACAAAGACTAGCTTGCGAGCCACCTACTGGCACCTCCGCAGCGCGGCCAAAGCTTGGTCCGAGGAAACCGCAAGCATTGCGAGTGGTTGTATACCCAGGAGTCGTATGCTCCAGCAAAGGCACTCAACCAGCCAGCTGAACGGACGCACAACTTCGGTCTCCTGGGGGTGGCGCTGAGCCGGTGCGCCAAAGTCCTTCAACGCTCTAGCTAGCCGAAGTGCGAAGCCTGGAGAGACTGCTTTCTGCGGACCCTGCCTCTGACAATCTTTCCTGCGGATTAGTTCGTGGTGGGCATCATGCCACCGTCTACGCGGAAGTTTGCCCCGGTGATGAAGTCGGCGAGTGGACTGGAAAGAAAAGCAACCATGTTCGCGACATCCGCTGGAGAGCCAATCCTGCCGACCGGCAACCGCGTCTGCTGGACATAGAACTGCTCAAATGCACTGAACTCGTACTCCTGCCCGTGTGCCCTCATCATCTCTCGCGCTCCGGCTTCCATACCAGGAGTGCGGATCGGCCCTGGGCTCACGGTGTTTGTGGTCACGCCCGTTCCCCCGAGCTCCTTCGCGAGCGAAACCGCCTGGGCGATATTGGCAGCCTTGGTCGCGCCATAGTTCGCGACCGGGGGCCCGGGCATCGGTCCGAGAAAGCTGCCGATCATGATCACTCGACCCCACCTCCGCTCTACCATGTCGTGGACCAGTTGTGTGACGAGGCGAACTACCGAGCCGACGTTTGCATTGTAAAGATTGACCCACTCAGCCGCGGTGGAGTCGAGCCACGGCTTCGTAGGGAACGCACCAGCGTTGTTGATGAGAATGTCAACGCCCGCAAAGGCAAAGAGCGCGGCAGCCACTACCTGCGCGGCTTCGCTGTCGCTGCCAAGATCCCCGACAGCAGCCACGGCCGAGCTGCCAGCGGCCGTGATCTCCTGCACAACGCCCAGGCCCTCGTTTTCCCGCCTTCCATGCACGAGGACGCGAGCGCCTTCACTGGCCAGCGTTTTCGCTATCTGTTCTCCAATGCCGCTGCTGCTTCCGGTTACCAGGGCACGCTTGCCACGTAACTGCAGGTCCATAATGCTCCATTCCATATCGATCGTTACGGAACACTACCACGTTCTTGCACAAGGCTGTCAAGAGGTTTCATACTCTTTGCTATGGAATGCGCGGAAACGTCCAGGAAGAAGCGGGTGGGGCGGCCACTCTCTTTTGACCGAGAGCAGGCGCTTGCCAGGGCTATGCGTCAGTTCTGGAGTACCGGCTATGAGACCACGAGCGTGGCCGACCTTACGGCCGCCATGGGGATTACAGCGCCCAGTTTGTACACCGCCTTTGGAGACAAAGAGTCGCTCTTTCTGGAATGCGTGAAGCGCTACACCAACCCAGGTCCTAAGACGGCTACCGAGTTTATTGCCGAAGCAACGTCGGCTCGTCAGGCCGCCCAGGCACTGCTGGAGTTCGCGGCCGACTGGTTCACGCAGCCGGACGCCCCTGCAGGCTGCCTGGTGGCGAGTGCTGCCTCGAGCGGCTCCCCATCGTCGGAACGCGTGCGAAGGGTTCTTCAAGAGGTGCGAGAGTCAACCCGGCTAGCTCTCCAAAGGCGGGTTGAACTTGATATGCGCGAGGGGCACCTCGATGAGGGTACGGATGCCCGAGCGTTGGCAGCGATGACGGTGGCCGTTGTGCAAGGCATGTCGACGCTCGCACGGGACGGAGCGGAGAAAGCAATGCTGCACGCGGTGGCGCACACTGCCATGGCGGCCTGGCCGCGGGTCAGGCCTCAGAAAGGCGCGGCGCGAAACTGAAGCGATTCAACGGCCAGACCTCCTGCTTTTGGGCTGCGTCCTCGCTCGCCGTGTGCGCAGGACCTCGCTCACTCAGCTCTCCCCGGACATGTCTTCCCGGTATAGGTTAGCCATGCTCTTGTCACGGGATGAGGTCCTGCACTACGGTGGTGGGGGCCCGAGGAGAGCAGGTGCCACTCACCGCGATACAGCGGATCAGGCCAAAACGGCGAGTAAGGGCTCTGATGCTGGACCTTAATGATGTGCGGGTGTTCACGGTTGTAGCGCGCAGGGGAACGTTCAGCGCGGCCGGCAGAGAGCTACGCCTGCCCACATCGACCGTCGCACGTGCAACAACCAGATTGGAAAAGCATCTGGAAGTGCTTCTGCTGAGGAGAAGTCCAAAGGGCGTTTTGCTCACGGATGCAGGCACAGAGTTTCTCGTCAGTTGTAATCAGGCCCTCCGGACGATCAGGATCGGAAGCGAAACGTTACAGGAACGGCGCGTAAACCCACGCGGTCTGATCAAGGTCTGTTGTCCTATCGTGCTGGCGAACGGCCTCCTTGTCCAGATACTGCCTGAGTTCTTACATAGATTCCCAGAGATCCGTATCGCGATCGAGACGTACACGGATGATTTCGAGCGAGAGCCAAGGGATGACGTGGACGTGTTCTTCAAGGTCGTGCCGCCGAGAGACTCAATGCGGCGCATGCGCAAGTTTCCCAGTACACTGCGAGGTTTGTTTGCGAGTAGAGAGTATGTTGAGCGTGTTGGGAGGCCGGATCGCCCGGACGAACTGCTCGCACACGCCTGCATTGGCGCAAAAACCTGGCAGCTGACGAGCGACGCGTCCGAAATCATCGAAGTCGCCCCGGCGTTCCGTGTCACTACGTGCGATCCAGCCGTCATGTGCGATCTGGTCCTGGGGGGTCTCGGCATTGCAGTCCTGCCGCTCTACATGGCCAGGCAACCAGCACTTTGTCCGCGGCTCGTTCCGGTGTTGCCCCAGTGGCATCCGAAACCTGCCGTCATCTCGGCTCTATACTTCGGTCCGGCTGCGCTCGCGCCTAAGATCAAGGTCTTCCTTGACTTTGTGGGAGAGATTCTTGGTACAGATCGGGATCCACGTGTGAAAGAGGCGCCCTTTGAGGGGCTGTTCGGAAAACCCGATGAAGCGTAAGTGGGAGTCGGCTGCCTGCAATGTCCAGAATGACTCCTAGCCTCTGCCGTCTTGTCCTCACCACCTGCGAAGGAAGTGCCACTGTCCTAGGCAGTTCCGATTCAGACGTGTGCATCCGGTCATCGCCGGACCCGTCTGTTCGAAGTGAAGACGAAAGCGCGCTACTTGCGGCTCCCATCGCGGAGTGAATCGGGGAGCGCAAGGGTTTGCATCCCTACCCGTTGAAACAAAGCCTGCAACTGCTGATCAGTTCCCGTTTCTTTCAGGTCCGCGGGCGGAAGCACTCGAGACTTCGCAGGTACTCCGAATTCGGTAATGACCCGCTCGAAGCCTCCCGGTAAGTAAAAGTTAAGGAGCTTTGCTTCATGCGAGTCCACTCGAAAGCTGTGAACACACCGGGCGGGGATGTACGCGAGAGCTCCAGTCTTCACCTCAAAGGATGCTCCTCCTGCAATCATCGTGACTTCACCCTCGAGTACATAGATCACCTCATCCTGCTCGTGAGTGTGTGGTGGTGGACCCGCGTCCTTTGGGCACAGCTCTTCCATCAATGAGTAGGAGCCCCCGGTTTGTTCGGCTGTCGCGAGGATGGTCCAAAGAATGCCCTGCGACCAATAAGCCGGAGCTTCACGTACGTTGATCCCATACGGCTTGATCGGTTGGACAGAGCTCGGCTTTGTGACCGTGTTCTCGGTGGTTGGAGGATCTGCGAATGGTAGCGCAACGCCGGCGATCTGGCCGAACTCGCGCGAGCATTGTTCGACCATCCACCGCGGCGGCATGGGAGTCGAGCCCGGAACCGGCGGCTTGCGCTCTGCTGCAGGCACGGCGAGGCTCATGAGCAGCATTTCAAATCCACCCGGAGTGTAGAAGTTCAGCAGGCGCGAGTTGGCGGCATCCACAGTGAAGCTGTGTTCGACCAGCCGGGGCACCGAGACCAGAGTGCCCGGCCCGGCTGTTACCGTCTCGCCACCAGCATAGAATGTGCAGTGACCTTCCACGACGTAGAGCCCCTCGTCCGAAGGGTGACTGTGAGTTGGAGGGCCCCCAATCCCTGTGCCGCACACCTGCTCGATAAGGCAGAAGTTGCCATCGGTTAGCGAACTGCCGGCCAAGGGCATCCAGAGATTGTCGATCAGCCAAAAAGCAGGACTGTCCTGGTTTGTCAGTACATAGGGTTGAGCCGGCTCGTTCACGCGGGTCCCTTCGCACTTCGTTGAAGTGAATCGGTCTTGTCGTCACCTCAGACGCTCCGGCGATTCGCAGGGTTTGCGTTTCCTGCTGCAAAACCGGTTTGCTTCCCTGCAATACGAACAGCGGAGATTGCCATCGTGGATTCCTCATCACACGCGCAGAAATCAATCGCGCAATGAGCTATCTATGAGTCCCACAGAAGGTGTGGCCTCCCCCGCTGCGGGGTCCCATACAACCTCCAATCGCAAAGCCGGATGGCTGGTTCCCGTCGTCGTTTTGTTGGCCGCGGCACTGCTTCTTGCGCTTGTGCTGTTCCGGTGGAATTACTGGCGCAGTTCGGGTGTTCGGACCACCAATGATGCCTATGTCCATGCGAACATCGTTCCGCTCAGCACGCTCATCACAGGCACGCTACGCACCCTGAATGTGAACGACTATCAGCACGTGCGCGCGGGCGAAGTGATCGCAAAAGTCGATGATGCAGACACAAGGGCGCAATTGGAGCAGGCGGAATCCGCTCTCGCTGCCGCGGAAGCCGCGCTCAACGACAACCAGGTGCAGAAGCGGGTGCAAAGTGACCGCATTGAGCAGTCCGGGCATGAAGTAGACGTCGCGACCGAAGACGAGCATGCGGCTCTGGGGGCAGTTGCGAGCGCTGAGGCAGAAACGCAGCAGACCGCCGATGAGCGGCGGCGTCAGGAAAACCTGTACCAGGAACAAGCCACTACCAAGCAGTCCCTTGAGAAGGCTGTTGCACAGGATGACGAAAGCCATGCGTCGCTCGCATCGGCGACGGCAAATCTAAACAAGGCTAGAAACGGGGTCCTCTCCGAACGTGCCGCGCTCGCGCAGAGCGAGCAAGACCTGCAGCTTCTGCGTGCCAAGGATCAGGACCTGCGAGCCGACGTACGGCAACGCCTGGCCGCGGTGAAAGCCGCCCAGGTGCAGTTGAACTATACGGTGATCCACGCTCCCGTTGACGGCCTTGTTACGGAGAGAAAAGCGTTTCCGGGGCAGCTTGTTTCACCGGGCATGGAGGTAATTGCTTTGGTAGAAGGGGAGCTCTGGGTCCAGGCAAACTTTGAAGAAACGCAGCTTGCCGGGCTCCATCCGGGTGATGGCGCCGACATCAAGATCGATGCCATCCCGGGTAAGAGGTTCCATGGCCGTGTACTGGAGTTCGCGCCGGCCAGCGGCTCGCAAACCTCCCTTCTCCCGCCGGATAACGCCAGCGGAAACTTCACGAAAGTCATCCAGCGCATTCCCGTAAAGATAAGCCTTGACGACAGCAACGACGAGCTTGTGAGGCTACGGCCAGGCTTTTCCTGCGAGGTGAAGATCCATCCCTCGGAGGCTCGATGAGTGCCGCCGGTACAGCCACGCTGCCTTCCCCGGCGGCAAACCGGCCCGAGGCCGCAACGGCGAGCCACAAGACCACTCCGTGGTTGGGCATCGTCGCCGTGCTCTTGGGTGTGACCACTTCGGTTCTCGTCGGGCAGATGCTCAGCGTGGGTCTGGCCGACCTTCGTGGGGCGTTGCACCTCACGGTGGACCAGGGCGCGTGGCTGGGACCGGTCTACAACGCCGGTCAAATGCTTACAGGCCCGTTCACGGTGTACCTGGGCGGCATGATCGGCCCGCGGCGTGTGCTCTTGACTGCGGCTCCGGTCGCCTTTGTGTGTGCCCTGATTGCTCCCTGGGTGAACGGGCATGCCTCCTTGCTCGTGGTGCTTGCGCTGCTTGGCTTTGCCTGCGGCAGCTTTTACCCGCTGACGCTTAGCTTTGTCGCCCGCAACCTGCCTCCACGACTGATCCCCTTCGGCATCGCGGCCTATGTTTTTGACGTCGTTGGCTCCCTGCATTTGGCCGGCCTGGTCGAAGGCCTCGCGATGCAATACCTTTCCTGGCGATGGCTGTTCTGGTTCAGCCTTTTGCTCACCGGGCCTATGTGGTTCTTTGTCTACCACGGCATGCCGAACACCCGCACAGCAAGCGTGGATACCGAACGTCTGCGCCCTACCTGGTCAGGGTTTCTTTACACCAGCCTGGGGTTTGCCACACTCTTCCTGATGCTCACGCAGGGCGATCGCCTGGACTGGTGGCGCTCCGGCGTGATGGTCGGACTGCTGGTGTGCGGTTGCTTCCTGCTGCTGGCCGGGTGGGTGCGCCACCTGCTTCGGCCCAACCCGCTGGTGCAGCTCCATGCGATTCTTGACCGCAATGTCCTCCTGTTAAGTCTCTGCCTTTGTGTTCTCCGTTTTTCCCTGCTTTCCTCGGCGGTGTTGGTGCCGCAGTTTCTGGGTGGTGTGCGAGGGCTGTTGCCGCTGCAGTCCGGGGTCGTGCTCGCCTGGGTCGTTGTGCCGACGCTGCTGTGCGCACTGGTATCCTCCATGTCGCTGGTCAAGCGCGATCCCCGCATCCTGCTGGCGGGCGGCTTCGGTGTGGTGAGCCTGAGCTGCTACATCGGGATGCAACTCTCTTCCGAGTGGTCTCGCGGTAACTTTTTTCTTGGAGAACTGCTGCTGGGTGTCGGTGCCGCAACCGCCGTGGTTGGTCTTGTCGGCTGTATTGTGCTGGAGTTAATCAACTCTGGTGCGGTCAAGGACCCGGTCCGCACGTTGACTTTTGTGGCGTGGTTCCACACCGTGCGCCTTTTCGGAGGCCAGCTGATGACAACATCGCTCACTCACCTGATCACGATACGGGAGCGCTTCCACTTCAACGTTCTCGCGCAAGACCTGGCCCAGGGAAGGTTCACGGTCGAGCAGCAGGTGCAAGGCCTTGCGCACGCGCTGGCGGGTGCGGGCAGCAGCACGTCCGAGGCCTTGGCCCGTGCGGGAGCACTGATGTCAGCCCGGGTCCAGACGCAGGCCGTGACCCTAAGCCTGGCTGACGCGTACAAGATCGAGGCTGTCGTGCTTGCATCCTCGCTGATCTTTGTGGCCATGGTTCGGCGAGCCCCCTTGCAGCTGGGCGATCTGGCACGGAAAGGGAAACAGGATGGATAGGAGCAGCATCCTCCTGGCGTTCGCATGGATCGTCACCGCGGGCGCGGCGGGCGCGCAGTCGAGCGCAAATCAGCCGGGTGCTATCTCCTTGCCCGCACCCCTGTCCTCTCCAGGCCAGTCTCGTCCGATCCAGCTGGAAGAGGCCATCAGCCTCGCTCTAAAGCAGAACCGTACGATCAGCATCGCTCACCTGGACACAGAGCATTACGAGCACCTCAAAACAAAGGCACGCGCTGACTACTTCCCTCGCATCACCAACCACTCCGAGGTAAGCGATATCACGGATCGAGAAGGCATCGTCATTCCTGCGGGCTCCTTCGGTGCGCCCGCCGCGACCGGTGCCATCCCTGCCAGGAGCTTGCGCATTGACCAGGGCGGCAACGCCACGTATTTTTCCGTCACGCAGATTACGCAGCCGCTTACGGAGCTGTTCAGTGTTCGCGAGGAAAATCGGGCCGCCACTTCGGACGTGCGGCGCTCGGTGGCGGCGGAGGCCAACACGCAGATTGAAACGGTCGCGAATGTTCATCGCTACTTCTACGGGGTGCTGGTAGCGCGGGAGCAGATCCTTTCGGCGCAGGCGGCACTCCGCTCCGCCGCCGAGCGAGAGCATGAAGCCGAGGCGACTTCCAAAGAAGGCAGCTCTCTGTATGCGGGCCTCGGGGAAGCCAGGTCACAGCGTGCACAGGCCGAGGCTGCCGTCGTGGAGGCCACGACCCAGGAGCGCAGCGCACTCACGCAGCTCAACACCCTGCTCTCCCTTCCAGTGGACACTCCGCTCAGTCCGCAGCTGCCACCCCCTCCTCCTGAAGGCATCAGCGCGTTGCCAAGCCCGGCCGAAGCGCTGAACATCGCGCTTGCTCACGAACCGCAGGTGCTGGAAGCGCAGCAGGAAGTGGAAAAGGCTCGGGCCAGCGTGCGGCTCGCTGAGGACGCTTACATTCCGTCGATTACCGCGACTGCGCACGAGAGCTATCAGAGCGGGCTCGCCTTCTATATTCACAACTATGGCGTCTTTACCGGGCAGGTAAGTATTGATCTGTTTGACGGGGGAAAACGCCAGGCGGAGCTAAGAGATGCCAAGACTCTCCTGAACAAAGCCCAGCTTGCCTTGGACGAGCAACGCGAACAAACCAGTGCTGCAGTCGAAGTCACCTACGAACAAGTGAACGAGGCGGAGGCAGACCTTGTCGCAAAACGATCGGCCAGCAGCGCTGCTGCAGAGTCCGAGCGTGAAGCCTTGTCCCGCTTTCGAAACGGCGAGATGCTTCCTTCCGACCGGGATTCCGCCGTGGCTGCTCGCGCCGCCGCTCAGGCTGCTCTGGTCGAAGCCCAGCTCAACCTCGCTCTCGCCCGCGTGCAGGTTCAAAGAGTGCTTGGGCAGATACCGCGTTGATCGTTGCGCGCGTCTGTCGACACGTGCTGACCCTGCGTCTTCACGTCCAGGTGTACGCGATCCCCACGCTACGGCAGCGTCAAAGGCCCATAAGCTGCGTAGCGTTGCGCCAAGAGATTTTCTCCCTAGTCTCCGCATGGATAGGCGCTTTATCGAACCACTCCGCTGCTTCCTGCATACTCTCGAAAGGGTGGTCCACGGAGTAAAGAATGCGGTCCTCTCCGAGCTCAGCGAGCGCGCACAGCAGGGGAGGGTCGGCGAAAACCCCGGAAGTGGTAATCACGATGTTTTTCTTGATGATCTCGCTGGGCGTGGATGCCGGGCCGGTCGCGAACGCTTTTGTTCGTCGATCAATGCGCCACAGGAGAAACGGCAGTGTTTCTCCCATGTGACCTAGAATCAGCTTGATCTTCGGATACTTCGTGAGCGTGCCGTTAAAGATCAGGCGAAGCGCATGAGCAGCGGTTTCGGCCGTCCAGCTCCAAACGGCTCCAGTCAGTTGTGGGCACCCCTCGTAGGTAACGGGAGGCACGACTGGGTCGGAGGCATGGAGGTAGACCGGCTTGCCGAGTGCCTCAACACGCTCCCAAAACACGGAAAAACGGTCCTCATCCAGATAGTGGCCGTTTGTCTGCCCATTGATCAGCGCACCCTTGAAGCCGAGCTGCGTCACGGCGCGCTCGAACTCATCAGCGCCCGCTACGGGGTCGACCAGCGGAACGGCGGCAAACCCGGCGTAGTGTTTCGGCTGACGCTGGACCACTGTTGCCAGATAGTCATTCGACTCCCTGGCGAGCCGAAGCGCAGGCGTAGGGTCGAGGACGTTCTGCACGATCGCCGTGTCGGACAGGACCGCCTTATCGATCCCAGCCGCTGCCATCGCTTCAAGACGCGCTTCCCCGACGTCGATCAGAGGTTTCAGAATCTTGTCCGTAATCGACGAAGGAACCGAGGGGATCAAGCTCCTCCAGCGGTCAATGTGCTCGGGCTCGTCCATCACGAAATGTTCTTCCAAAGCTACTCTCATCGCCCTCTTCTCCTCGTCCTTGCGGCGCTTCGCGCGGTTTATTGCCGGGGTGCTGGAACAGCAAACGTGTTCAGCAGGGAACATACGGTCTCGTAACAGCCGGCAAGAAACACCATATCGACGAGACCTCGCACTCCAAACGCATCCTTGGCTTGATCAAACACTGCTCGTGACACGGTGCGCTCCAGCGCAAGTTGCTTTGTGAACTGCTGTGCCAGCCGTTCTTCCTCCGGAAGACTGGTTGCAACCTCACCCTGCGCAAGCGCCTCAACGGCATCCTCCGGAAGTCCCGCGGTGCGCGCAACAGCAGTGTGAGCATACAACTCGTAGGGCGCCTTCCAGACCGAGCCCACGGTAAGGATGACGACTTGACGCACTCGCTCCGTCAAGCTCGTCATCTTGCCTTCGGCATTTTGAAACTGGAGGAAAGCACCGCCGAGCTCCGGGCTTTCCAACACAATGTTGAAGGGTCCGATCAGCCGCCCGTCTTCTAACTTCGCCACAAACCCGGAAGCGTTGGCCCATGGAACGGCAGTTTCGCTGATGACCTTGTAAATGCCTTGCTGACTGGCAGTCAGTGCAGCCGGCTCGGATAACGGGATCCGGCCACCGAGATCCTCTGTACTCGACATGCGTCCTCCCTTACTGATCAAGACCGACAGCGTTCGATGGCACGTCGAAGGCCATCAGAGTCAGAGACACCATAGTGAACCAACCCATGAGCACCGTGACGTCGACAATGCCGGCGTCGCCCAGCAGTTGCTTGCAACGCTTGTACAGCCCGGTTGGCACCACGCGATGACTGGCAAGCGCCGAAGCGAGCTCGTACACCGCCTGCTCCCGAGCATCCGCAAAAGATGTTGGCAGACCGGCGATAAGAGCCTCGACGCTTCTGGGTTCAAGGTGGCCCTGCTTCTCGCCGATCTGCTCGTGTTCGTAGTTGCCGTAGGCCGCACGCCACTGACCGTTGATGACGTTTGTTGCGATCTCGATCTCGGCCTTCGTGAGAGTGGACTCCTTCTGGTAGTAGTAGCCAGTTGGAACGATCGTCTTCGACAGCTTCGGATTTGCCAGCCAGATCTTATGGGGACCGGGTACCACACCACGCAGCTTCATCGTGAAGTCGTAGGCGTCTTTCATCTCCGGCGACATCTCCGCGATCGGCGTTTCCTGAAAACGGCCGAAGGTGCCGAAGTCAGCAGTTTCCTCCATGCTTCCTCCTGGGTTGAGACTGACATGTTAATGGGGAACAGAGTTTCGCTCACGGGCGGTTTGGGGGTCGGACCGCATTGCCAATTGCGAGCAAACATACGGAGTAGATGCTGTGAGAAATCTTGGGTACGCGTGGGCGCGAAGCAAAACCGAATTGCGCTGGTGCCACGACGACTGCAGGGTGCTATCGATGCGCGTCGCATCGCAGATTGCAAGCCTCGCTCACTCGGAGATGTTCAGAATGCCAGCTGAAAAGACGCAAGCCAAGCTGTCGACCGTCGCCTACTTTCCCCAGAAATATTTCTTAGAAAATCTTGCGGTCCGCCACGACAACTCAATCCTAGTAACTGTCGCGAACCATCACGAGTTATGGTTTGTGCCCGCAGCGCAGGGAGAGCAAACAGTCACACCCGTTCTGCTGTTTACGTTCGGTGAAGTAGCGTGCGGCATCACAGAAGTTGAGCCGGACATCTTCTATATCGCCACGGGAAACTTCTACACGACGCACGAGGCGTATCTCCATCGGTTGGACCTGCGCGATTGGCGGGTTGGTGCGCCAGTGCAACCAGAGATGGTGCTCAAGCTCCCGGCAGAGGCCCGGGGTCTGAATGGCAGTTGCCTGATCGCGCCCGGTGTCTTGTTGATCGCCGACTCCTTCGCGAGCCTCATCTGGCGCATTGATCTTTCAGCGAGTGGGGGCACGCCCACGGCTCGCGTTTGGATGAAACACGAGAGCATGGGCTACTATCCCGGCCAGCTCAAACCCGAACAGCCGGGCGTCAATGGTGTGCGTTTCGCGGCCAAAACAAACTACCTCTACTACACTGCAACGGCCAAGAAGCTTTTCATGCGTATCCCCGTGGATCCGGAAACGCACGATCCTGCGGGAGAGCCCGAACTGGTGGTCGCCGGAAGAATGGGTGACGACTTCTGCATCGATGAGGATGCAGGTGTGATCTACCTGACAACGCACCGCCAAAACACGATCGACCGCGTCTCCATGAATCCTGCCGAGAACAGCGGATTCACGCAGAGCATCGCAGGGGACCCTTTCAACGAGGAACTGATCGGACCTTCCAGCGGCGCCTGGAGCCGAATGCCGGGCGAGTATGGGAAGGTAGCCTTTTTCCTCTCCGATGGCGGTACGGCGTCGCCCCCGCCTGACGGTATCGTCCGACCAGCCAAGCTTCTGCGTGTTGAGTTGTGAACCGTCCGCACGCAGGACCTTGCGTGCTCTATCCGATGGAGCTCAGGCCTGCGCCCGGTCACCGGCGCGATTCGGGGGCAGCCGGTGCAGTCTGGCGGCAGGTAGCACCGACGTCCCATGCCAGACCGCCTGGTTGTGTTGGGTGAAATGGTGGGCACAGCAGGATTCGAACCTACGACTTCCACCGTGTGAAGGTGGCACT
>CALMAN010000155.1 GCA_937859835.1 uncultured Acidipila sp.
CGCGGCAAGGTCGCTCAACCCCCGCGCCAGGCAGCGGTGGCCGGCGGCTTCGGGGCTGTGCCAGTCGCGGCGAAAATGGGTCGTTTCCAGCAGAAGGTCTGTGGTTACGGTGAGCTCCTGCCCCGCCGGCACCCGCAGCACGGCGCAATCGTCGCCGATGCCTACCCGGAGCCCGCGCCCGCGGCTGGGGACCGCCTGCGCGTTCAGGGCGGCGATCAAGGCAGCTTCGCGAGGTGCGGAGAGGTGGCGGCGGCGTGGATTCGGCATGCGCTCCTAAGACTACCGATCGGGAGGTCCCCACGTGCCGGAGGGGGCCAGGGTGGCCCAGAAAAGGACGATGCGCTTTCCCGAAGACGAGGACGCGGCCGCCTGTTTAGCATGGAGGTGCGCCAGCAAACAACGCCCGCCTCGCATCCCTGCGACTCCGGCGCTTTCGCCTGCCGTTTCCCTTGCGTGTGTGTGCCGCTGCTGCTCTTATGCTGCTGTTGGAGGATCCATGCTGAGGTTGCCGTGGTTTGCCCTGGTTTTCCCTTTGGTCCTCCTGCTGGCCGCGGGAGGATGCGGCAGCTCACCCGGCAACTTTGCCTTGAGTGCAACCCCGTCCAGCGTTGCCGTGACTGCCGGAGCGACGGCCCAGATCAGCATTACCGCGACCGCGGTCAGCGGGTTCGGGCAGCCGGTCACGGTGACGGTTTCCGGCCTGGCTGCCGGGGTCACTGCTTCGCCCGCGACGCTGACGCTTACCCCGGGCACCGCGGGGACCGTCACCCTGAGCGCGGCCGGCTCTGCTCCCGCCGGCACGGGAACCGCCTCGTTGCTGGCTGTTTCCGGCTCCTTGTCGCACGAGTTGGTCATCCCGGTGGCGGTTGCCGTCGCGCCGCCTCCTCCGCCGCCGCTAGCCCCGGACTTTTCGCTGTCCGTGTCGCCCGCGACCGAGACGATCACCGCCGGGGGCAGCGGCTCGTCGATCGCCGTCCTGGCAACGCCTGCCAACGGCTTTGCCGGAACGGTTGCAGTCGCGATCACCGGGCTGCCCAGCGGGGTGACGGCTGCGCCCGCGAGCCTCAGTCTGGCTGCCGGAGTCGCGCAAACCCTGACCCTCACAGCAGGGAGCAGCGCCGTTGCCGGTACGGCCAGCGTCACGCTTACAGCGAGCTCCGGCAGCCTGTCGCACACAGCGACGCTGGGGCTCACGGTCAGCCCGGCACCGACGGCTGCTCCCACCCCCTCCGCCGGACCCGACGTGCTGACGTACCACTACGACAACTTCCGCGACGGGCTGAACTCGCATGAAACTGTGTTAAGCCCGTTCACGGTGAACAGCACCAGCTTTGGGCTGCTGGGGATTTACCCGGTCGACGGCAAGGTGGATGCGCAGCCGCTGTACGTCGGCGGGCTGAACCTGCCCTCCGGGACGGCAAACGTCCTGTATGTGGCTACAGAAAACGACAGCGTGTATGCGCTTGACGCCAGAACCGGCCGGCAGTACTGGAAGACCTCCGTCCTGGGCGCGGGCGAAACGCCGAGCGACGCACGGGGCTGCAATCAGATCGTGCCGGAGATCGGCATCACCGCAACCCCTGTTATTGATCGCGCGCAGGGCGCCCACAGCGCCATCTTCCTGGTCGGCATGACGGAGGACGCAAGCGGCGGCTACCACCAGCGGCTCCACGCGCTGGACCTGACCACGGGAGCCGAGCTGGCCGGCAGTCCCGCGGAGATCCAGGCGAGCTTCCCGGGCAACGGCGAAAACTCAACGGCTGGCCGGGTCATCTTTGATCCTGCCCAGTACGTGGCGCGGGCCGGCCTGCTCCTGCTCAACAGCAAGATCTACATGGGCTTTTCGAGCCACTGCGACATTGCCCCCTACACCGGCTGGATGATGGGCTACAGCGAGGCGGCCCTGACGCAGGCATCGGTGCTCGACCTGACGCCGAACGGAAGCGACGGCTCCATCTGGATGGCCGGCTACGGCATTGCGGCCGACGCGGGCGGCAACATCTACGTCCTTGATGCCAACGGCACCCTGGACAGCACCTTCAACGGCGCCGGCTTTCCGAATGGAATGGACTTCGGCAATGCCATGCTGAAGATCAGTACCGGCGGCGGCGGCCTGGCGGTGAGCGACTTTTTCGAGCCCTACAACACCGTGCAGGAGTCCCTGGGGGACCAGGACCTGGGCGCGGGTGGGGCCATGCTGCTGCCGGACCTGCCTGACAACGCCGGTGCTGTGCACCAGTTGATGATCGGCGCAGGCAAGGACGGCAATATCTATGTCGGCGATCGAAACAATCTCGGCAAGTTCAACGGCAGCGCGCCCAGCAACGGCAACGTGTACCAGGAGCTTGTCAACGCCCTGCCGAATGGCGCCTGGTCGGGGCCGGCCTACTTCAACAGCACCGTGTACTACGCCGGGGTAAACGACGTGCTCAAGGCCTACACGATCACCAATGCCAAGCTGAGTCTGCTTCCTACCAGCCAGTCGGCGACCCGCTTTCCCTACCCGGGAAGCACTCCAAGCGTTTCGTCGGATGGCAATGCGGGCGGCATTGTGTGGGCGCTTGAAAGCGGAACCAGCGCGCCCGCCGTGCTGCACGCCTTTGACGCGACAGACCTGAGCAACGAGCTTTACAACAGCAACCAGGCTCCAAATGGACGGGATGCCTTTGGGCCTGGCAACAAGTTCCTGACCCCGGCCGTGTCCAATGGCATGGTTTTTGTCGGAACCCCCAGCGGTGTGGCCGTCTTTGGACTCCTGAGCCGGTAAACGCAAGCCGGACGGCGGCTCCTTTCTTCGCCATCTCGGGCGCGGCTTGTGACCGCCAAAATCAAGTGCCGAAAGTACTGTGAGGCCGCCACGCCTGTTTGACCCGCCCGGGGGTGGCTGGTAGCGTGGTTACGAGGGTGGCATACTTGCGCCGCTCCGCAGATTGGGTGAGTACGCTCCGGAGCCGACAAGGCCCCGGGCGGACCCGGGCGAGCCAAGGGATCCAGTGAACAAGCGTTTCTACATCATCTTTGTTGCCCGCGAGTCAGACGGCCGCTTGCGGAAGGTGCCTATCCCTCTGCATTACGCATATGTTTTTGTTGCAGCAGCGCTGGTCGGGGCGTTCACCATCGCGGGGATGGCAGGCTCCTACAGCCGCATGCTGCTCAAGACCGCGAGCTACAACCAGGTTCGTTCGCAGCGGGAAGCCCTCCAAAAGGACTACGCCAAGCTTGAAGTGCAGGCTCACCAGAAGGATGTGCAGGCAGCCTCGCTGGGTTCGCTGGCCCGGCAGGTTTCGGTGCTCTACGGCTTTCATCTCCGCTCGTCCAAGGCGGTCATCACAGCAGCCACCCCGGTGCTTGCGGACAGCTCTCCCGACAGCTCGGATGCTTTCGGCCAGCAGGCCTATGCCAAGTCCCTCGACGAGTTTGCGGAGCTGCGGACAGCAGCGGTAACCGGGCACACGGAACCGCAGTTCACCTTCTACCCGCACCCGTTCCCAACCAACGCCGATGCCGTGCTGAACGGTGGCACCGAACCCTCCCTGTGGCCGGTGCTGGGGCGCTTGACCAGCTCCTTTGGCGAGCGTACCGATCCCTTCAACGGAGAAGGAGCGTTTCACGCCGGGCTTGATATTGCAACCGCGTATGGAACGCCGGTTCGCGCTCCAGCGGACGGCGTCATTGCCAAGGCAGGCCCCGCCAGTGGCTACGGGCGTGAGATGATCGTGGACCATGGAGGCGGTATTGTGACCGTCTACGGGCACCTGTCGGCATTTGCAACCGTGGTCGGCCAACTGGTGAAGCAGGGTCAGGTGATTGCTTATGTCGGTTCCGCGGGCCGCAGTACCGGGCCGCACCTGCACTACGAGGTGCGTGTCAACAACATCCCGGTAAATCCGCACAAGTACCTGCGCGAAACCATGGAACAGCAGGAGGCGCACCTGGCGCCCGGCGCGACCTTGACCGCGCATGGCGGTCAGTAAAGCAGCTTCGCTCGTTCTGCCGGGTTGAAGCCTGCCTGTTTGATCAAGCGGGCCAGGGCTCGCGATCGATGACCGGCAGCCTGTCCGACGCAGTGCCAGAGCTTATCGCGCGTCGCCCGGGTCGCCGCGCCGGTTGAAGCTGCCCGACGTGAGCGCATCCGGAGCGCGCACAACCGAGCGCAGCAGGCTTTCTGGAAGAGTCGCGTTCAGAACTGCCTTGTTGTCCACGTGCGTCACGGTCGCGCTGTTCACAAACGTAAGCAGCCCGGCATCGGTCATCTGGGCAGGCAGGTTGGTTTCCGCCAAACGCAGCACGCCGAGCAGCCCGGCAAGCGCCTGTGCGGAGGCCGATGCGGTGGCCTGGCTGGGCGCGATCTCCTCGACTCGAAGCCGAATGGCACCAGTCCAGCGCAGCGAGGCGACAAACACTGTGTCGACCCGCCAGGGAAGCGGAAAGCCGAAAACCCGCAGCTCCCCGCTGTCAGCAAACGGAAGACCGATCTCGCCCAAACCCCAGGCCAGCGCGAGCACCGGCAGCTCGCCGTAGTACTGGTGAAGCAGCGTAGGCGACGGGCCGCCAAAGGGGAGCCAGGCAGTGCGTGCGCGGTCGAGCATGGAGTGGATCTGCTCGGGCGTGGGCGTATTGCTGATCGCCACCATACCTTGCCCGACGCCGGCCGGCAGCACGGCCACCCGCACGGTCCGGCCTTGGCTGGGCACGGAAAAGATGGTGTGCCCGTCGTAAGTCTCGGTCGACGCGGCGATGCCGGCCAGGTAGCGCGCGAGACGCTCGGGGTCAAAGCGGCCGGCAAAGACTTCAGAAAAGGCCAGGCCTCCATTTGGGCCGGTCAGGTCAGGCAGACGATGCAGCGCGAACGCGGCTTCGTTCAGATCGCGTTCAAAGTCGATGCCGGTGCTCTCGATAAAACGCTGATACCCCGGGTCATGCGCGACAGGGCGCCGATCGAAGTGGGTCGCGGCGCGCAGCGGGCTGAGGTTGACGTACACAATGGCCTGCGACTCGGGAAGCATGCGCGCCGGGAGCGGCGGCGTACTTCCGCGCCAGAAAAAGAAGAGAACAGCCGCAGCGGCTGCGCCGGCCAGGGCCAGCCCTACACTCCATCCACGCGTCCAGCGCACGAGCTTGCTCCCAAAGACAAAGTGTTTGCCTGCACACACACAGCATACGCAGCCCGGGTGCGGCGTTGTTCTGTTCGGGAGCTCGGAGCTTGCCGCTAGCGCACTTCCGTCCCGGGCGCGACGCCCGCTTCAGGGATGGAAACCATCTTCGGATCGCGGTAGGGCGCGAGCCTGGTTTTTTGCGCCAGAAACAGGTCTTCAAAGTAGCGGCGCGAGAGCCATGCGATCGCCGTGGCGAAAACACTCGTGATCAGGAAGCGAACCAGCAGCAAGCTGAAATGCTGGTTAAAGGCCCCCAGCGGCGAGCCTGCCGTGTACCGGTCGTAAAGCCGAAAGACGAGCTGGTGCACCAGGTACAGCCCGTAGCTGATGTCGCCGAAAAAAAGAAAGAAGCGCAGGGCAGGGCGGGGTGGTGGACCGTCTCTGCGGTGCCGCGCCACCGCCCACAGCGCAAAGGCGGCAAACAGCCCGAGCACCGGCGGTTGCCGGAAAGCCGAGACCAGCACCATTGCGGTTCTGCTGCTGAAGCCGTGCAGCACGGTGAGCAGCAACGGCAGCGCGGCCAGCGAGCTGATGAGGGCAAGCTGCCGGTAGATCCGGCGGATGTTGCCGCGGTGGATCACGCCGTCGCGCAGCAGGATGGCCAGCAGCGCGCCCGAAACGATCGAATCCACATTGCACGGGGTGTTGAGAAAAGTGTCCTTGCCGAGCGCGCCCAGGGCCAGGCGCAAAAATGGCGTGAGCACGACGCCGGCAATGCAGAGCAGGAGCAGGTGGCGGCGGCTAACAAACCGCACCACAACCGGCCAAAGAAGATAAAACTGTTCTTCGACGGCGAGGGTCCACATGACCCCGTACTCCTGCGCGCGTGCACCCAGGAGCCGAGCCATGTTGCCGATGTACAGCAGGCAGGCAGCTACGAAGCGCCAGGAAACAAAGTGGCCGGCCTTGAGCACGGCCAGCATGAGCAGGTAGGCAGGGAGGATGCGCAGGGCGCGCCGGACGTAGAAGTTCTTCCAGTAGTGCGGTTTGTTGATGGAGTCGAGCAGGATGCCCGTGATCAGAAAGCCGGACAAGGAGAAGAACATGGTCATGCCCGCTGCTCCCAGCGAGGTCAGGCGAAAGAAAAAGGCTTCGAAGGAGCCGGGCGCGGCCGGGTAGCTCGAATCGTAAAATGCATGGAAGAAAAGGACGGAAAGCATGCCTGCGCCGCGCAGTCCATCAAGCGGCAGGATGTGGCCGCGGTACTCGACCTTTTCAGGCGTGCCGGAGTGCAACAGGGAGTCTCCTGTTTCGCACAGTAGCACGCAGGTGGCGGCGTCGCCGGGAGGTAACCCGTGTGTTGAAACCAAGGCAACCATTCGTTTTCCTGAAATGGTTCTCGGGATCGCCAGCTGCGGGAGATCGCGCGCGAGATGCAGCATCGCTCTTGATCGCGCACACACCGCCGGGTCCGCAAGGCTATGACCGCCGACGATGGAGGAGTGGGCGAGGCACGGATGCTTGCCCCATTGCCCGGGGGCGGCAGCTGTGTCGGCAGCCGGCAGCCGGCAGTGAGCCAACGCGTGTTTCGCGCTGCCGATTGCTTTGCAGCCGGGCGCAACAGCACGACGAGAGGACGCCCCCGGTGTCAAAGCGGATCGCCTGCGTCAGGAGCCCTGCGCCGGCGTGAGCTGACACCGCTCTCCGCCGGCCCGGCCTTGCGGCAGGCTGCGCGGAGAGCGGAAGCGGCTCAGTAGCCCGGGCCTCTGGGGCCAATGGTCCGGTACGGGATGCCGTTGCGCAGGATCACCACCGGTACCATGGGCGGGGGTGGAGGCAGGTAGGCATAGGGCGCCGGAGCAACGTAGTTGTAGACAATGGGCCGCTGTGGCGGCTCATAGGCGGGCTGCGGCGGCGGTTCATAGGCGGCCGGGGCTCGGCGCAGCAGGCCGGAGTCGTCGCGCGTCGGCTGCGGCACCGGTTCTGCTGTGGGCACGCCGAGGTCGTCCATGATCTTCAGCGTGAGCCGTGTTTCTTCCTTCAAGACCGGTCGCGGCCCGCGCCGCGGCAGGTTCAGGAGGTCGATCGGCCAAAGTATCGGGATCGACCACTCCACCACGTCGCGCACCGGGTGGCCCTTGCCTAGGATCTTGCCCTCACGGTCGACCGGGTACCCGGGTACGTACACGACCTTGGCCGCCACTGGGATCACCGTGTCCGGCTGGATCACCATACGGTCGAACTTGAGCTCCATCCAGCCCTTGCCGACAAAGTGGCCCGGGTCCTTGTAGTCCTCAAAGCGACCCACAAGGTAGCTGCCGTAAGGAAACACGGAACGGCCATACAGCTCGACATGGCTGACCTGGCAGAGCACCGGATCGCCCACGTTGGCAGTTTTTGAGGAAAGCTTCGGCTCGGCCACCGTGCACTGGACCAGAGAGCCAGCCGGAATAATCTGCTCGGCAGCAAACCCGGTCACCGGAGCAGCGAGCA
Organism: uncultured Acidipila sp.; assembly: GCA_937859835.1. GTDB lineage: Bacteria > Acidobacteriota > Terriglobia > Terriglobales > Acidobacteriaceae > EB88. The sequence continues at coordinate 7,590 of CALMAN010000155.1, forward strand.
AAAGAGAGAAAAGAGCGTACAGCTTGCTCTTCATGGTGGTGCCTCCTGAGTGGAACAGGCCCCTTGCGGGAAGGGCCGGTAATCGTGCCGTGGGCTCGCCGGAGCTTGCAGCGGCGAAAGGGAGATCAATGGCCGGGCGACGGAGACGTACTTCGCCGGGGACTCCATCATGCTGAGTTCGACGGAGTTGCGTCAACGACAAAAAAGAGGACCAGGCTCGCGGGTGAAAAGAGCGCCCCCAGGCGACCCTGACCCAGTGGGGAGACGCATTTGCGGCGAGGTGCCCCGCGTGCTAGCCTTGATCTTTGTTTGTCGCTTCGTCGCTCTATCCCAGGGTAGGGACGCGAAGCGCGCCCGGATGAGCTGGCGTAGCTCAGTTGGTAGAGCACCTGATTTGTAATCAGACGGTCGGGGGTTCAAATCCCTTCGCCAGCTCCACGATCAGCTTTACCCCAATCAGGTTCAGCGGCAGGTACGGACCAGTCCGCCTGCCCCGACGGGCACAGGTGGCCGAGTGGTTAATGGCAGCAGACTGTAAATCTGCCGCTCCTAGGAGCTACGGAGGTTCAAATCCTCCCCTGTGCACCACTTCCTCGCGATTCCAGGCCGGACAGCTGGGCCGTGCGGGTTGAGGGCTCGTACCGATTGATGGTCGCGCTCGGCATGCTTGTCTGCACAGGAGCTCTTGCCTGGGCTACCATGGATGCTGGCAAGGTCCGGGACGTGGTTCTCGTGCTTCTTGCCGGATTTGCCCTGCGGATGCTGCTGGTAGGGCGCAAGGACGCGTAGCAGCAGGCGCGTTTTCAGGGCTGATGTAGCTCAGTCGGTAGAGCACTCCCTTGGTAAGGGAGAGGTCACCGGTTCAATCCCGGTCATCAGCTCCATAGATTGGCAGTACCCATGCGGGAGTAACTCAGTGGTAGAGTCACAGCCTTCCAAGCTGTTGGTCGCGGGTCCGATTCCCGTCTCCCGCTCCAGTTTTGATTCCATCTCACGAAAAGAGGCCAGCGCGACCCATGTTTGAGCAGGCGACACTGCCGGTACAGGATGAGGCGACCTTTCAGGCGGTGCAGGCTTCGCTGGAAAAGGCGTTTGCTCCTGAGCAGGTCAGTACGTTTCTTGGCCGGCTCCTGCGCGGCAAGTTGCGCGCCCGGCAGTTTGAGGCCATCCTGGCCAGCGGGCTGCTCGGCAGCGACACCGCGGCGTGGTACGCCCGGCTCGGCGACTCAGACCGCGGCCACGTCCGTGAGCGCTACCTGAGCATGGTCGAGCAGGTGGCGCCGGAGCTGCGCACCCGCTACTTCAAGGTGTACGCCTACTACTGACTCCAGTTTTCGGGCCGCTGCGCCAGGCAGGCAAGGGTGAAGGTCCTTGGGGGATCGAGTGGAAAGGCGGGAAGCTGCCCGGGCCTTGCCAGGAGCCCCGGCTGGGAATCAATTTCAAGTTCGGATAGGATACAGGGATGCGAGAAATAGTGACATTGGCATGCGGGGAGTGCAAGGAGCGGAATTACTCGACGACGAAGAACAAAAAGACGACCACCGGCCGTCTGGAGTTTTCGAAGTTTTGTAATCGCTGCCGGAAGCACACCCCCCACAAGGAAACCAAGTAGCACTTCGGAGCTTTCAAGGGTCCGAAAAGAGCACAAACAGGGGCGTAAGCTCAACGGTTAAACTGTCGGTCTCCAAAACCGAACTTCTCGGTTCGAATCCGAGCGCCCCTGCCA
>CALMAN010000156.1 GCA_937859835.1 uncultured Acidipila sp.
GGGAGTTCACGGTGGTGGCGGAAGCGCCTTCCGGCAGCGAAACCGTGACCCGCTATCGCGAACACCGCCCGGACGTAACGCTTTTGGATCTGCGCATGCCGGAAGGCGGCGGCCTGCGGGCACTGCGCGAGATCCGCTCCTTTGCCCCCGAAGCCCGGCTGCTGCTGCTTTCAAGCTACGGCGTCGAGGAGGATGTGTACCAGTCGATGCGCGCCGGCGCAGCAGGCTACCTGCTGAAAGACGTAGACCGCGATGAACTTGTGGCTGCCATCCGGCACGTCCACGCGGGCAAGCTGTGGGTTACCGGCAACATCACGGCCATGCTGGCCGAGCGAGCTCCGCGCCCCGACCTGACGACGCGGGAGATCGATGTGTTACGCCTGCTCGCGCGGGGGCTGATTTGCCGGGAGATCGGCAAGGTTTTGGCGATCAGCGAAAGCACGGTGCGCCATCACACCATCCACCTTTTCGCCAAGCTTGAAGTGACCGACCGGACCGAAGCTGCGAGCTTCGCGCTCCAGCGCGGCATCATCCAGCTGGATGACCTCGCGCCCGATGCGGCCGGCAGCCGGCCGCGCAGTGCGCTGGGAAGCTAGAGCGGAGCTCTCCCCGGAGCGGTGCTGCCCGTTTGCGCACCGCCCCGGAAGGAGCTGACGAGCACTTAGCTTTCCAGCTGCGGGAACGCGGTGATGCGCAGCTTGGCTGCCCCGTACGGAACCAGCGTGATCGTTTCTTCGTGCTCCGTGCTGCTTTGTGGGCTTTGCGGGGGTGGCGCGGCCACACCGTCCTCCGCGCGCCACCCAGGGAGCTTGCGCGCTTTGACGTCCAGCTTGACCGGCGCGCCTCCCAGGCTGAATGGGCCCTGCGCAACGGGCGACTCAGTGACCCTCACCCCGTCCGTCGAGTTCTCTTTCGCAGGGTCAACGGCCAGGCCGTAGTTCCAGGGCTTCGATGGATACACCTGCCAATCCGCCGTCATGCCCCGGTCGCGCAGCTTCACCCAGTCCTCGCCGATCGGGTAGGAGAAGACAAGCGGGCCGCGCTCCACGGCGACCGAATTGTTGTACCAGCGTGAGAAACGGGGCTGCTGATCAAACACCAGCTCCACCACGTCGCCGGGCTTCCAGGTTCGCGCGAGCACGTGGAAGCTGCCGGGCATGGGCGTTGCCGCGCCAGTGCCGTTGACCTTCACGGTCGCGCCACTCGCCCACTGTGGAATGCGCAGCCGGAGAGGAAAGGCAACGGGCGACGCAGGGTGAATGGTCAAGCGGATGGCTCCGCGAAACGGGTACTCCGTTTCTTCGACAACCTGCACTGCCGTCCCTTTGACCACTGTGCGTACCTCGCTGGGCGCGTAGGCGGCCGCCACCAGGCCACCATCCTCGGAGAGCATCCACAGGCTCGCCGTGAACTTCGGCCACCCCTGGTGAAAGTTGGCGGTGCAGCAGCCAAAGTTCGGCTCCAGGCCATACAGATTCGACTCCGGCCCGTCTGTCGTCCAGGGCTTGTGGTGAAGGCTGCACTCCACCTGGTTCGGCTCCTGGTTGTACTGGTGCGCCCACATGTCGTCGGTAAAGGTGCCGGGCAGCGCATTGAAGGCGATCCGCTCCAGCCGGTCGCCCAGCGCCGGATTGCCGACGATGGCCAGGGATTGCTCCAGCGAATACATCGCTTCGACGACCGCACACAGCTCAATGCCCTGCGAGGGGTTTGGTCCCGCGAAGTGCTCGTCGGCCGAGAACATGCCGTTGGGCAGCCCATGGTAGCGGTCCAGATCCCCAAGCTGGCGAAAGATCGCCTGCCGGTCCTCCGCTGTACCGCTGAGCATGGACCACACTGGAGACGCCTTGAGCGCCTGGGCGTTGTTCACCCCGTGGGTTTGCAACGCCGCGTCCGGGTTGGCGCCGTCCTTTAGGCCAACGCTCTCGGGCGTAATCTTTTGCGTGTACTTGAAGTCCACAAACTGCGCCTGCCAGTCGTAGCCCTGCGCATGCAACAGGCGGGCCAGCTCCAGCAGTTTGGGGTCGCCGGTACGGTTGTAAAGCCAGAACACGGTAAGCGCTTCATCCTGCCAGCGATACTTGCCCCAGTCGCGGAGGGGCCGCGCAGGCAGCGCGGCCAGCTGGTAGGCGAAGTAGCGGGACAGGAAAGGCACCACGCGCGGGTCGCCGGTCACCTCCTGGTACTGCTCCAGCACCTTGATCATGACCATGCGCGGCCACCAGTCATCGTTGGACCGGGGACCGAACATGCCACTGGGCTGCTGGCTGGCCAAGGTCCAATCGATGTAGCGCTGCGCCTTCGCCTTGAGAGGTGCATTGTTGAGCAGGTACGCCAGGGGCACCAGCCCGTCCAGGAAGTACGGGCCCCGCTCCCACGACTCGCCTGTTCCCCCCAGCCAGCCGCTGTTTGGGCCCACATCCGCCCAGGTTTCGTCCAGGTGGCCGCCCAGCCCGTTTGCCTGGATCTGCAGCTGCTCCCGAAGCCAGCCCGCCGGCATCACCGAGCCCAGCGGCAGGGGGTAGAACGCATTGGCGGCGAGCGGGGCCCGGTTCCGGATCGCCCCCCCATCCACCCCGGCGGAGAGCTTCTCTGCCCAGGCAGCAGAAAAGGCGCGCCGCCTGGTCACGGCTGCCAGAGCTGAGACGGCCAAACCCTTGAGAAGGCGGCGGCGGCTGCCGAAGAGTGACGAATTAAAATTCAAAAGGCATTCTCCTGAAGCGCTGGGGATCGGGGGCACAACGGCCCCACTGCTTTATTCTCGCCCCCACAGCCTAGGCCGGCCCGAGAAAACTTGCATCGGCCATCTGGTCGAGAGAGGGTGGGCGGCGGGTCAGGCTTGCGCGCTTGGGCGCTAGGTGCTTGGACGCTCGGGTGTGCCAGGCGTTTCCAAAGATCTCCTTGTTTGGAACACTCCGAAGCTCAATGGGCGTCGGACTGGATCTGCACCCAGTCCTTTGCCTGCTTCGCCTGCGAGTCGCTCGACTCCTGCTGCAGCCGCGCGTAGGTTTGCATTTGCTGTTGCGCGTCGGCGGCTTTGCCCTGCCCCCTGTATACCGAGGCCAGCAGAAAGTGGATGGATGGCTCCTTGGGAGTTTGTTTTTCGGCCAGCAGCAGGTCGGGCAGCGCGTCATCTGCCCTGTGAAGCTTCAGCAGGGCCCGGGCGCGGTCGACGCGCGCCTGTGCGAGGGTGGGGCAAGCCTCAACCGCCAGGTCCAGCGTGCTAAGCGCATCCGCCGGGCTTCCATTCGCTTCCAGGATGGAGTCGCCTAGCTTCCATCGCGCTTCGCAGTTATGGGGCGCGTTCGCGAGCTCTGCCGTGTACTCCCGCTCTGCCCCTTCCCACTTATTCATCGCCCAAAACGCGTCGGCCATGTGCATGTGCGTGCCGGGCTGCTTGGGCGCCTGGTCAACAGCCTTTTGGTACTCGACCAATGCGCCTTCGTAGTTATGCATGCTCTCGTCGACTTCCCCGGCGATCTCGTGCGCGAACACCGAGTTCGGGTCGATCGCATCGACCCTGCCCAAAGCCACTTCGGATAAGTGCAGGTAAGTCTTGCCGAGCAGGTACCATGCTTCCTGGTCCTTCGGGTGCTGTTCGGTGTAGGTCTGCAACATGGCGGCCGCCTGCTCAAAACGCTCGAGACGGAGAAGATCCCGGACCAGGGTCATCTGCACCAGCTCATCCTTGGGGTTGCCGCGGAGCGCGGCTTCCAGTGGAGCCTCGGCCTTCCCTGCCTCACCCACTTCCAGGTAGCTCATGCCGAGCATGGCCTGGGCGCTGGTCATGCCTGGGTCAAGCGCCACGCCGCGCGACAGTATCTGAATGGCGTTTGGGTAGTCGTGCCCGTTGAAGTACAGCATGCCGAGATTGTTATAAGCCGGTGCCAGATGCGGCGCCAACTTCAACATCGACCGGTACTTCTGAATCGATGTCACAGCATCCCCGCTTGCCTGGGCGGCATGCGCTTCCGCGTAAAGCTGCTGCACCTGCGGCGTAGCTTCGTCTCCTTGCGCAGCAACCGCGGGAGAGCCTGGGGTGGCCAGAAGAAAAAGAACGCAGAGCAACCGCAAAAGCAGCTGGCGAAGACCGACCATACCGAAAGTGTCGCCCAAAGACCAACCGGACCGCAATGATTTGCGGTCCGGCGTGGGTTTCGACTTCACGTGGAGGAGGGACGTCAGAACTCGATGCGTGCCGAAACCTGTCCTTGCCGGTTTCCGACGCCATTCTGATTCTGCACGCTGCGGTTGGTTATGGTGCCGAACGTCGCATCGCTGAAGTTAGTGTCAGGATTCTGTAACTGTGTCTGGTTCAGGAGATTGAAGTAATCAAACTGAAGGAGTGCCTGAAAGCGCTCGCCAAGATAGAAGTGCTTCCTGACGTTTGCGTCCACGTTGCCGAGAGCCGGGCCGCGCAGCTCTCCGTAGTTGCGGAGCGCATTGCCGAGGGTGTTTGCGGGTGTCGCGGTAAAGGCGTTCGGGTTAAAGACGCTCCCTGCCGAAGCCGGCGCCTTACCCTTGAGCACCGCCCTGGCCTGGTTAAAGTTCGTGCTGAGCTTGACAGAAGAGTTCCGGTTTGGCCGGTTGCCCCCGCCTTCCAGGGAGTTGCCAAGCCCAAGCCCGTTTTCAGTAACGCCAAAGGCGGTGCCGGCTTCAAAATCGGTAATCCAGCTTATCTGCCAGCCACCGAGCGCCTGCCCTGTAACTCCATGGTTGTTGAGATACGGCTCCCCCGGACCAATTGGCAGCTCATAGGTCCCGCTCACCTTGAGGGTTTGCGGCTCGTCCGCGCTGGACACTACGTACTCGGGCTTCTGGTTGTACTTGTTGACCGAGGTTGCGGTAAAGGTTGAAAAACCGCTGCTCGTGTTATCCAGCTGATGCGAGAGCGTGTAACCGGCCAGGAAAGATAGCCCGTTACTAAGCCGCTTTTCTCCTTCCACCTGCAAGCTCTGGTAGTAAGTGGTACCGGCTCCGTCAAACAGGTTGTCGATGTTCGCGAACTGCGGAAACGGCTGCACGGCCTGGCGCACGGTTGCGGAGCCGCCAAAGTCATTCACGAAGTTCGGGTACGGCAGAGCAACGCCGTCGAGCGATGTTTGACCCGGCTTGAAGACGTCGCCAAGAGCATTGCCCAAGGCGAGGTACTGCGGGTTCAGCTGGCTCGGCGGATTAAGGGCGCTGGGAAGATGGATGACCCGGTTGCCGACCCAGGCGACGGTGATGAACGTGTTCCAGGGTGCCTGATGCTGGACGTTGATGTTCCACTGTTGGCTGTACGGAGCATAGCCATCGTTCTTGCTGAACTGGAATATCTGGGTACCGACGCCCAGGCCGGGGCTGAAAGGAGTGGTCGGCGGGTTCGGCAGCGCGGTGGTGTCGTAGCTGCCAAAGGTAGACACATTGGTGCCTGAGCTGTTGCGGTTGAACGAGCCCACCAGAAGGTTGCCGTAGCTGACTGCTACCTTGTGGGTCCCGTATTCGTACGCGCCGCCATCAAGGAAGGCAAGTGCAAAGCCAGCCTGCACTACCGTCTTCGGGCTCACCTCATACGACACGCCGAGGCGCGGTCCGAAGTGACCGAAATGCGTGCTGGCGCGGGTGAAGCCCGCCTTGCCGGCTCCCGAACCGAACTCCGTTGCCGCCCCGGGCAAGCCACCGGCTGCGGGATTCGCAATACTCGGGTCAAAGAAGACGATGAGGTTGTTGTTTTCGGTAAACGGCACGCTGACATCCCAGCGAACGCCCAGGTTAAGGGTCAGCTTGGGGCTTAGCTTGATGTCGTCCTGGATGTAGGGGGAAAGGTCGACGTTGCGCAGTCGCAGCTCCTGCGAGTTGCTGCGATTGGCCGAATCCGGCAGCCCCAGCAGGAAGCTGGCAAAGGCGCTGCCTTCATTCGGGAAGTTGGCGGGATCGTTGGGGTTGGAGGTTTCGCGCTGGCTGAACTGGAAGCGGCCGCCTGCGGTCTGGTCTTCGTTGTCGTCCTGGTAAGCGCGCCGAAACTCGCCGCCGATGTTGAAAGTATTCCGGCCCTTGGTCCAGAGCCAGTTGTTGACGACGGCAATGCCGAGTTTGCGGTTGATGGACTGCAGCCAGGCGCCGGTGGTTCCCCAGCTGGTGAGCGCGTGCTGACCATCAAAGGTAAAGTTCGGAAAAATGATGCCTTGCTGGACAGCAGGAAAGTCGTATCTGGTTTGATTGAATTGGTCATTGATTTCCCCGATCCAGTCAATGCCTGCGGTCGCGAGCAGGGTGGGCGTCACGCTGTCGCTGTACGAAAGCAGAAAGCCCGTGCCGGTCGACGGATTGAATTTCTGGCTGTTCAGCGGATTGGGCGCGATCACAAACGGATTGTTGTCGAAGCTGTAGCTGCTGTACGTATTGCGCCACTCGCTGTAGCGCAGACTCCGCTTCTGGCTCAGGTTTTCATCGATCGAGAAGCCAAAAACGTGCTGGATTTGGGGATTGCCGAAGGGTGCGAAGCTCCGGTTGCTATCCAGTCCGGGCAGATTCGGGGTGGGCAGGTACTGCAGCAGGGTCGCCGAGTTGGCGCTGATCCGGCTCGCAGGGATGGTGTTATTCGGGAACTGCTGCCCGGTCAGTGGATCAAAAATGGGGATGACTTTGCCGTTTGAATCGAGAAAGTCGCTGAAGTTCCCGGTCTTTTCAAGCGCCGTCGGTACCGTCGAGGCATTTACATTCTCGGCGACCTGTTTGAACCACTCCTGGCTGTAGTGAAAGAAGGTCTTATCCTTGGCGTCATAAAGGTGCGGGATGCTAAGCGGACCGCCGACCGTAAATCCATAGTTGTTCTCGCGGTCAATCGGAACCGTGGTGCTGAAGAACCCTTTCGAGTCAAAAACGTCGTTGCGGTTGATCTCGAACAAGTCGCCATGGTAGCGGTTGGTACCGGACGCCATCTGGTAGGTGAGCGCTCCCTGCCCCAGGCCAAACTGCGCAGCAAACGTTGACCGCTCGACGCGGAACTCTTGCACCATCTCGAAAGGTGGATTGAAGTTGGTCGTGTACCCTTCGGTTTCCGGCTGCACCACCGGGATGCCGTTGTAGAGGATCTCCTGCTGGAAGTCGACACCGCCGCCGATGCGGTGCGAAAATGTGCTGCCAGTGGTGCCCGGGGAAAGAAACTGGAGCGAGTCGATCTGACGGCCGCGTCCGGATACCTCGACGGGCAGCGCGGCCACGACGGCGGGCTCAATGGTGGTGCCAAGCTGTGGCGCGGTGGTGTTCAAGGCGATCGAGTTGGCGGTAACCTGCACTGTATCTGACACCGCACCGGTGTCGAGCGTAAAGGTCAGCGTCGCGGTGGTGCTCACTTCAATGTTTACGTTGTTTTGAATGCTGGTCTTGAACCCGGGTGCTTCCACGCTGATGCGGTAGTGGCTCGGGAGCAGACCGAGCGCTGAAAAGGTTCCCGCGCTTGAGCTTTGCGTCTTGAGCGTGGTCCCGGTTGCCTCATCGGTGATGCTGACCTGCGCACCGGAAACAACCGCGCCGGACTGGGCGACAACCGTACCGTTCACGCCCGCGCTTGCCTGCGCAAACGCGGAGGAGGCGCACACCAGCGTGCTGAGAAGTGCCGATGAGCCTGCGGCAAAGGAAGCACCCGTCACCATGGATGCGAGGAAAAGCTTGTTGCGTGTAGATCGCCTGCTCGTTTCAAACACTGTGCGCTCTCCTGAAAGCTGAAACAAAACCGCAACATGGTTATGAGCGATGACGCCGGCATCCAGCCATGGCTCGGCGCAACCACTTTCGGAAGCTATCCGGATATACATTCCGGATCGGCGTTCACTATAGGCCGCACCGTACCGCAGGTGTCAAGCGGAAAAGCAGGAGGGCTTCCCGGGTGCGTCCTGCCCGGCCTCACCCGCGTGCGCGCCCGCTCCGATTTCATTTGCTCGCCGTTCCGTCCTGTTCGTAGAGTGGTAGGGAGATGCTCGCTCGTCTTTTTTGCCTGCTGGCGGTAGCCCTGCTTTCGCTTCCGGGCGCCTCTCAAACCACGGTCCAAACAGCGGACGCGCCCTGCGCCAGCTGCCACCAGGCGATCTACAACGCCTACATCCAAACGCCCAAGGCCGGTGCGAGCGGACTCGCCGTGGACCACCTGGTTGCGGGCGCATTTACCGGCAGCGCCTCTGGCGTTCACTATGCGGTCGGGCAGGACGCCGGAACAGCGTGGCTTCGTTTTTCCGATCCTCACGCGGAGCAGGTTCGCGGGCAGCACCCGCTCCAGTACTTTTTGGGATCCGGCCATCTCGGCATCACCTACCTTTACCTCCAGGGGGGCTTCCTGCTGGAGTCGCCCGTGGCCTGGTATGCGGCGACGAACTCCTACGATATGAAACCTGGCTTCGGCAGCCTTCCCGAGATGCCGCCGGCTTTGCCGATGGAGCCCGAATGCCTGCGCTGCCATATGAGTGGCGTCGCCCATACCGAGCCCGGCACCCTCAACCGCTATGCCGGCCTTCCGTTTCAACAGGGTGGCATCACCTGCGAGGCTTGCCACGGAGACACGGCTGCCCACGTGCGCACAGCAGGCAAGGCGCCGGTTGTCAACCCGGCGAAGCTTGATGCGGAGCGCCGTGACTCTGTTTGCATCTCCTGTCACCTGGAAGGCGATGTAAGCGTGGCCCGTGCGGGCCGGTCCGCGCTGGACTGGAAGCCAGGCGAGCGCATCAGCGACTACCTGTCCTACTTTGTGGTTCGCGACAAAGGGCTGCTGAGCCGGAGCGTAAGCGAAGTGGAACAGCTCAGCACGAGCGGCTGCAAGCGGGCCAGCGGCGACCGCATGCGCTGTACCAGCTGCCACGACCCGCATATGCGCCCTACGCCCGAAACGCGGGTGGCCTTCTACCGCGGCAAGTGCCTCAGCTGCCACGGAGCGCCCGAGTTCGCACGTACCCACCACCCCGAGCAGCAGGACTGCACCAGCTGTCACATGCCGCGCGCCTCTGCCGAGGATGTTCCGCATGTCGCCTGGACCGACCACCGCATCCTGCGGCAGCCGGAGCTGCCCGGCACAACCGAGCCGGTCTCGAGTGCAAAGGTGCTGACTGCGATCTTCTCGCCCCAGGCCGATAGCCGCGATGTCGCCGTTGCTACCTATCTGGCGGTAATGAACGGTCAGCTGCATGATCGCAGCGGTGCCCTGGCGCTGCTTCGCTCTGTGTACTCGGCAGGCGCGCACGACACAGCCGTGCTCGAAGGCCTGGGCCTTCTGGATGAGCTTGAAGGCGACACGGCGGAGTCGGAAAAGCACCTGCGGGAGCTGCTCGCAGTGGACCCGCTGCACGTGAACGGCAGCACGGACCTTGGTGTCCTGCTGGCGCGCAAGGGGCAGTTCCAGGCAGCGGTCGACCTGTGGACACCGCTGTTGGCACGCAATCCCGACATCCTGGAACTCGCTCGCGATCTTGCCACGGTGCAGTGCCGGCTCGGGGATGCTGCCGGTGCGCAGAAAACCATGCGCGACGCACTTGCTTTTTCGCCAGGCATGCGGAGCGCGTGGAGCTTTGGTTGCTCCCGGTAGCGTCGTGTGCTCCCCTGAGGAAAGCAGAGAGCGACGGGGCGGGCATCGCGGCGCGCGTTACGCCAGCGGACGGTGACGGTCGTGTCTTGATGCAGGCCCGGGCTCAAACGTCCGCGGAACGTCAGCTGCAAGTTCGGTCCGCCGGGACGGTCGGGCCAGGCAAGAAGTCCGGTCTCGCTGGGCCCCGGCGTCAACCTTGCTCATTCAGCGCAGCACAACCCTCGACGTATCCTACCTTGCATTCGCCTGTGCTAACTCCGCAACAACCAAGGCAAATTTGTCGAGTATCTGGTTCCAGCCCTCTAGCTGCCCGCTACTCCTCGCGTTCTCCATGGATTCATTCCCGATGTGAGTGAGTCTAGTTTGACCGCTCGGCAAGCCCTCGAAGATAGTCATGTCGTACGCACCGTCGATCGCTTCATGTTTTATTCCATGTATCGCAGGCTCGACCTTGTTCCCCTGTGAATCCGAGAAGTACATGAGGGAGACGATCTTTTCATGGGGAACAATCTCGTGATACTCCACCGCGTTCCAGAACTCCTGCTCATCGGGCGCCTTCATGCAGAAGAGAGATCTTCCGCCAACACGAAAGTCCATCCGGCAAACCGGCGCAGTAAAGCCCTGCGGTCCCCACCACCGCATTACGTATGTTGGCTCCGTCCACGCTGTCCAAACCAGTTCACGCGGGGCATCGAGCACTCTGGTCACAACCATCCGCTCGATCCCGTCAGGCGTTCTTGTTGTCATCTTCGGCTTCCTTTCTCATTTGGTTTTACCCCGACTTTCTCCCAGCCACGGCGATAGCTCATCGCCCGATCGCGGACCGTCCTGTGGCAGTTAGGCACGTCGCAGAAGACCTTATTTCTCAGCAAAGAGAGGTGTCCTTACTTAGCTTCCCCCTCGCAAGCCCAGGACTGCGAAGAGCAGGCGGACGAGCACCATCCAATTTCTAGCTTTGGATGTGTCCATGCCGGCAAAAAGCCGGGCAACGCGGGCTTGCTGGAACAACTAGGCCCTTCGGCATAAATGCTTCCCTCCGGGCTGTCTTGCTGAGCAACATGAGCTCAACAGCCACCCACAGCGCTTTGCTCTCTGAACGTTTCGCCTCTAGTGATCCTTCTTTTTTGGATGGGCGACGAGCTTTGCTACCGCACTCTGCAAGTCCGCTTGACTCGCAGCATCTGCAGGGAGTGACGCCGCCTGAAAAGCGGGCAGAAGGTGATCCCAGATGGCGTTCAGTTCCCCCTGCATATTGCCTGTATCCGCGGTGATGGCGACCACTGCGTCCTGGTCTGGCATAACAACAATGAACTGACCGCCAGCTCCGTCGGCGCGGTAGGCATTGTGCCGGCAGCGCCAGAACTGAAAGCCATACCCTTCTACCCAGTCGGGGCCGATCTGAGCATGGCTTTCCTTCTGGTTATCGATCTGTTTCGAGGTAGCCTGCTCGACCCACTTACGTGGAACTAACTGCTTGCCGTTCCACTTGCCCTTTTCGAGGTAAAGCTGGCCCAGCTTGGCAATGTCTTCCGTGCGTAAGTAAAGACCATAGCCGCCAAGGGAGTTGCCCTCCGGGCTGGCATCCCAGCGGGGCGATTCAATGCCCAGCGGGCCGAACAGACGCGGCTTGAGATACTCAAGCGCCGTCTGCCCCGTAACCTTGGTGACGACCGACGAAAGCACATAGGTGCCCATGGTGTTGTACAGGAAGTGCGTTCCTGGCTTGAACACAACAGGCTGTGCAAGGAACTGTTTCACCGTAGGACCGCCACTGCGGTCCGGCTCCACCTCGTGACCGCCTGACATGGTGAGCAGGTCACGGACCGTCATGGCCTGCAGGTTCGCCGAAGGATGTGGCGGAGCGTCTGCCGGGAAGAACTTCAGCACGCGATCACTCAGCTTCAACTTGTGCTCATGGATGGCAAGTCCCACCGCGGTGGACGTAAAACTCTTACTGACGGAGTTCAGGACATGAGGAGCATCGGCTGAGTTCGGCTTCCACCAGGCCTCTGCGATCACCTTGCCATGCCGGAGGATCATGAAGCTGTCGAAGGTATCGACGTTCTTGTCTGCGGCTTGCACAAACTCCAGGACTGCACTTGACGGGATGCCTTCTGCCTCGGGCGTGCTCCGGGGCAGGCTCTGTGCCTGCGTCCAGAGCGTATATGCAAGCAACACACCGACACCTATCCACCCTCGGACCCGAGTCGTCCTCATTCCCTCTCCCCTACCGCGTTGTGTTATCCGGATCGAGCGCATCTTGTCTGACGACCGCGGTTGCAAGTAGCCGTTCTAGGGGTACAACAGGATTTTGTCTTGTGTCAAACGAGGACCGCTCAGCCGGCTGAGCGCTTGCTGACTGCTCATGCGGAGCAGCCGGGAGATGGGGACATTACTTCGCAATCGACACGCCCCGAACTACCGAGAGCAGGCCATGACGTTCAGCAAAGGAAAGGGTTCCAGCTCTGATCTGCCGATGATACGGTCAGCTTAGACAGATCCGCTATCTCGAGCTTTGAAAGCTTTCTAGGTGTTGACTTTTTTGTAGGGCTTCGAGGTGCAGCATTATCGCGCTTTGTAAGGAGCAACTGCGAGCGAAAAGCCAGTCCACAGAACGCCTCCTTTGAGGTCATTGCAGCTTGCAGGTAGGGAAAAAGGCGTAGCCAGCTCAGAAAGTTTCCAGGGAAAGGCTACCCAGCTTACCGGAAGAGTTCGTGGGATCGTAGTCTGCCTACTCGAACACTTAAGTACCTGCTGCGCTTAGAATTTTCCGCTTTGCGGTCGTGTCGATGTATTAAGCTCAGGCGCGTTATGGATCACACGAACGCTCAGCGAGATGCTAGTTTGTGAGGGCTCGGATGCCAAGCGCCTTCGGAGGAGGCGGAGGTGCTCGCGAGGCGAAAAGAGGTCGTGGCGTAGGCCAGGGTGCAAGGCGGTCGATTGCGAACCCATTGTCGATAGCTCTCGGCCTTTCCATGATGCTCAGCCTTGCCGTTGCCGATGCGCCAACAGCAAGTGCGCAGCTGACCGCCGTTGCTGTCATCACTACCATAGCGGGCAGCGGTACATCCTGTACCACCGCAAATCTCCCATGCGGTGACGGCGGCCTGGCCACGAGTGCTGCTTTGGGCAATTCCTTCGGATTAGCTTTCGATGCTGCCGGGAACTTGTACCTGAGCGGTGGAACAGATGACGCTCGAGTGCGAAAGATCGATGCCATTACCAAGGTGATCTCCACCGTGGCCGGGAATGGTACGGTTTGTGCGCCTTCCACCGCATCCTGCGGCGACGGCGGGCAAGCTACCAGTGCGAATCTAAACAACCCAAGCAATATCGCGGTGGACAGTGCTGGCAACCTTTACATCGCGGATCAGGGAACGAAGCGTATTCGCAAGGTAACCATCGCGACGGGCATCATCTCAACTGTCGCAGGCACTGGAACTGCGTGCAGCAGCAGTACCAGTGCATGCGGTGACAGCGGTGCGGCAACAAGCGCCCAACTCAACCAGGCTGATGACGTCGCTCTCGACTCCGCCGGCAACCTTTACATTGCGGA
>CALMAN010000157.1 GCA_937859835.1 uncultured Acidipila sp.
CTTCGGCAACGTCACCTTTCGCTTTGCGCAGTAGCCTTGAAAGACCGGAGGCAGCCAGCCCCGCGGGCAAGGCTGGGACCGGGAGTTCTGTCCGGTGGTTCACGCCTTTCCCTCCCGCCAGGCAAACAGCAGCGCCCCCGAAGCGCCCAGCACCGCGGCCAGCAGGAGCTCCCTGCCCGCCCCCTTGCGCGCGAACAGCAAAAACAGAAAGCCCAGCAAGGCCAGAACGGGCGGCAGCGGGTAAAGCCAGATGTGGAACGGCCGCACCAGTTGGGGCTGGCGCACGCGCAGCACCATGACGCCCACCTGCTGCAGCCCGTACTGGAGCACAATGCGCACAGCCACCAGGGAGGTGATCACGGTGCGGAGGTCGAAAAAGCAGCAGGCCGTCGCGATCGCGCCCAGCACCAGCAACGCGACGGAAGGGAATCCGTGGCGCGGGTGCAGCCGCCCGAAAGGGGCGAAAAAGTTGCCCTCGCGGGCCGCGGCGAACGGCGCGCGCGAATACCCGAGCAGCAGCGCGACCACCGAAGCAAAGGCCGTCAGCATGATCAGCACCGCGATCGCGACCGAAGCAACGTGCCCCCAGCTGCCCCCAAAGACCGTGCGCATCAGCACGGCGGCCATGGGCGTATCCCTGCCGGGGGTCAGGAGGCTTGCAAGCGGCACCGCGCCGAGCACGGCAAAGTTCATCAGCAGGTACAGCGTCGCGACCAGTGCGATCGAGAGCAGCACTGCGCGCGGAATGGTTCGGCCTGGATCGCGCACCTCCCCGCCCAGGAAGCACACGTTGTAGTACCCCCAATAGTCGTAGGTGGACACCAGGGTTGCCGCGCCGATGGCTTCGGGCAAACCCGGGCCGTGCGGCCAGTGCAGCTGGGCTGCGATCAAGGGCGCGCGCAGGTGGGTCAGGCCTGCCGCTATGACCACCAGCAGCGTCCCCAGCACGCCCAGGGTGAGAAAAGCCGCGGTACGCAGCACCGCACCCAGGCCCCGGTAAAGCAAAACCACCACCAGGACGCAAACAGAGCCAGCCAGCACATTGGTGCCGCGCACGGTAAAGGACCCAAAGAGGAGACCGCTGCGCAGGCCCGGGAGCACAAAGCTTGCGTACTGCGACAAGCCCAGCGCGCCGGACGCGACCGACAAGGGCGCTGTAAACAGCAGCTGCCAGGCGTACAGGAAGCTGAGGAAACGGCCCCAATCCCAGGCCCGCGCCGGACGCGGACTGCCGTCCGGTTGCCGCTTGTAGATTTCGCGAAGAAACGCGTAGGACCCTCCGGCGCGCGGCAGGGCTGCTCCCAGCTCCGCCCACACCAGCCCGTCGCAGCCGGCAAGCAGCGCCCCCAGCAGCCACCCCAGCCATGCGCCCGGCCCCAGCGCCGCCACCACAAGCGGCAGCGTAATAAACGGACCGACGCCGATCATGTTCATCAGATTGAGCGAGACCGCTCCGGGCAGCGTTACGCGACGCGCCAGCTCGATCGGCTCTGCGGGATCACCTGCGGTTGGGGGCGTAGGTTGCTGCATGCTCTCCGAAAGGATCCGGGCTGCGTACTTGGGGCAGCAGTCCGGGGGATTGTACACTGCAAACGTGTTCGCAACTCGCTCGCTCTCGCCCCTGCCGCGCAGCACCGGCGCCCTTGCACTTCTTTTCTTTGTCGCTTCCCCGGTCGTGGCTCAGGTCGTCCCCTGGCAAACAACGCTTGCCCCGGCTGTGGACAGCACGCCGCTGCCTCAGGACCGCGGCGCCGACGGCCTGGCGCAAACGCTCAACAAGCTGCGGACCTGGGCCAGCCTGCTGATGATCGTCGCGCACCCGGACGACGAAGACGGCGGCATGATGGCCTACGAGTCCCGAGGGGCGGGCGTGCGCACGGCGCTGATGACGCTGACCCGGGGCGAGGGCGGGCAAAATGCGATGTCGGGCGAAACCTACGATGCCCTGGGCCTGGTGCGCACCAATGAGCTGCTCCTCGCCGACCGCTATTCCGGAACAGAGCAGATCTGGGCAACGGTTGCCGACTACGGCTTTTCGAAGACAAAAGAAGAAGCTTTCAGCCAGTGGGGGCACGACCGCGTCCTGCGCGATGTGGTCCGCGCCGTGCGCGAGCAGCGCCCGCTGGTGCTGACGTCGGTGTTTCTCGGCGGCATCACCGACGGGCACGGCCACCACCAGGTAGCCGGCGAGCTGGCGCAGGAAGCCTTCAACGCGGCCGGCGATCCTGCCGTCTTCCCTGACCAGATCGCCGCCGGTCTCAGGCCCTGGAAGCCGCTCGCTGTCTTTGCCCGGGTGCCGTTCGCGCCCATCACCGCCCGCGGCATGTATGACTACGCGACCGACACCTGGGCTCCGCCGTCCTTTACCAACTACGTCACCGGGGCGCACACGGCGACGCCTCCTGCGGCCGACATCACCATTCCCGAGGGCCAGTGGGACCCGGTGCTGGGCCGCTCCTACCTGGAAATGGCGCGCGAAGGGTGGGGCCTGCAAAAGTCGCAAAACGGCGGAGGCAATCCTCCGCTGTCCGGGCCCGATGCCGTGGGGTACCACCGGTACGGCTCGCGCCTCCCCGCGCAGCCGAACGACGCCCCGAATGGGGGCTTCTTCGCCGGAGTGGACACTTCCCTGCGCGGCATGGCGCTCCTGGCGCACCCCTCAAGCCCCGGCGGCGACACCGCCTTTGTGGCCGCGGGCCTGGACCGCATCGAGCGCGCCGTCACCCATGCCTTTTGGGGCTACACGCCGGCCGCGCCCCTGCGCATCGTGCCCGATCTGTGCGAGGGCTACCGGGCGACCGAGGCCCTGCTTGCCGCGATCGATGGGAGCAGCCTCACGCCCGACAGCAAGGCGGATCTCCGGCACGAACTCGGGATCAAGCTGGTGCAGTGGAACACGGCACTGATCGAGGCACTCGGCCTCCATCTCGATGCGCTGGTCACACCCACGGCCCCGCGCGACCTGAACGGCGCCAAGCCCCGCGTGCTCAGCCTGTACCCGGAGCTTTCCCGCACCCACGTCACCCCTGGCGAGAGCTTTGACGTCCGGCTCCACGTAACGGCGGCGAGCCCCTGGTCGTCCACCGCGAACACGGGCCTCAGCCTCGTCCATACCGGGCTCGAAACCCCGGCAGGAGAGCACTGGGAGGTCGCCCGCACCGAGGCTCCAGGACTGAGCGCAGCAGAGTCGGACGTGGGCGAAGCACTTTTCCGCGTGACCGTGCCCCGCGATGCTGCCCCAACCGCGCCGTACTTCACCCGGCCCTCCATGGCGCAGCCCTTTTACAACCTGAGCGATCCGGCACTGGCGGGCCGCAGCTTCGGGCCCTATCCCGTTTCCGGCTCGGCTGAGTTCTCCTACAACGGCATCCCGCTCCACCTGGCCGAGGTAGTGCAGGGCGTGGAACGGGTGCGCGGCCCCGGCACCTTCACCACCCCCCTGGTGGTCACGCCGGCCCTGTCGGTCACCCTGCCTGAAGCCGTAGCCGTGCTGCCCACCGGCGTCGAGCAGCTTTCGGTCGCGGTTGCGGCCACCAATGAGCAGGACGAGCCTGCCGACACCACCCTTTCGCTCGCAGTTCCCGGGGGTTGGCAGGTGTCCCCGGCTTCGTTTGCGGTTTTGCTTGCGCCGGGCGAGCGCGAAGTCCGTGAGTTCACCGTGCGCCCCCCGGACCATGCGCCGCCGGCGGCCACCCTGCAGGCCTCCGCGCGCGCCGGCAACTTCGTCTACTCGAGCGGCTTCCAAACCGTCGGCTACCTCGGCCTGCGCCCCTACAACCTGTACCGCCCGGCCGTGCTCGATGTCCACGCGGTGGGCGTCCAGGTCCGGCCGGGAGCGCGGGTCGGCTATGTGATGGGAACGGGCGACGAAGTGCCGGCGGCGCTCGAGGCTTTGGGCGTCACGGTCGACCGGCTGACCCCGGCCGACCTGCTTGTGCGCGACCTCCACGTGTACTCAACGCTGATGCTGGGCGTGCGCACCTATACGGCCGACCCGGCGCTGGCAAGCGCCGGCCATGCGCTCCAGGAGTTTGCGGCAGCCGGCGGCACGGTCGTGATCCAGTACCAGAGCAGTGACTTCCCCGGCGTTCCCTTTGCCCTGCATCTGACCGGCTCGCCCGCCAAGGTGGTCGATGAGCATGCCCCGGTGAGCCTGCTGGCGCCTGCCAATCCGCTGTTTACCACGCCCAACCGCATCACCCCCGCGGACTTCGATGGCTGGCTCGAAGAGCGGGGCCATGGGTTTGCCGCTTCCTGGGCGCCCGAGTGGATGCCCCTTGTCGCCACCGCCGACCCCGACCAGGAAACCCAGCGCGGCGGTCTGCTGGTCGCCACGGTGGGCCGGGGCCGCTATGTGTACCTGGCGCTTGCCCTGTATCGCCAGCTGCCCGAAGGGGTGCCCGGCGCGTACCGGCTCCTGGCCAATCTGGTCAGCCAGTCCGCGCACTAGGCTGCGGCCTCCTCAAAAGTCGCGGCGGTTCTCCATGCTGTAACAAAAATCTGGGACTATGGACTCGTTTGCGCGGGTCACGTTCCGGCACTGCCGCCTACCCCCGATGGTGGCAAAGCGCGGTCTGGCTCGCACCGGCACCGTGTTGCACCTACTTTCTGAGAGGCTCAATGACAACGAATTTGAAAGCGCTTGCCAGTCTGGTTCTCCTGTCGGCTGTTGCAGGGCAGGCGCATGCTGCTGTTACGCCAGATGCGCCGGAGCCGGCGTCCAAAAAGAACGCCAAGGGGCACCGCGTCGCGGTTCGGCACCGTACCGGCCCCACCGTGCAGGCGCAGTTCCAGCAGTTGCGCACCGACATGGCGGCTCAAAATAGCCAGATCCAAAGTCTCCAGCAACAGCTTTCCGCCCGGGACGCGGAGCTCGAGCAGGTGCAGCAGCAGTCCCAGCAGGCCGTGCAGCAGGCCACCCAGCAGGCGCAGGATGCGATCGCGGCCCAGCAAGCGGTAAACGCGCAAAACACCACCGTCGTTTCGGGCCTCCAAAGCGCGGTAAGCGACCTCCAAACCCGGGACACCACGCTGGCAACCACCATCCAGCAGGACCAGGCGGCAACCCGGAAGGCGATCGAAAGCCCGGACGTGCTGCACTACAAGGGTGTCGGGCTTAGCCTCACCAACTCCTTTATCGAGTTCGCCACGGTCGACCGTACCCGGGCCACCGGTTCGGACATCAACACCCCCTTCCTGGCCATTCCCTTTGCCGCCTCCGATGAAGGGCACATCAGCGAGTTCTTCGCGTCCGGCCGTCAGTCGCGCCTGGCCATCAGCGCCATCGGGAAGATCCCCGCGGCCACCCTGCAGGCCTACTACGAGCTGGACTGGCTCGGCGCCGGCATCACCTCCAACAACAACCAGTCCAACAGCTACGTCATGCGCGAGCGGCAGCTTTGGGCGCAGGCGGCGCTCAAGAGCGGCCTGACCCTGACCGGCGGGCAACAGTGGACCCTGGCCACGGAAACCCGCAACCTGCTTGACAACAAAACGGAAGTGCTGCCCGACACCATCGACCCGCAATACAACGTCGGCTTCGTTTGGTCGCGCCAGCCCGGCTTCCGGGTCACGCAGAAGTTTGGCGACAATGCCGCGCTCGGCATCTCGGTCGAGCAGGCGCAAACGCTGAACCCAAGCTGCGCCAGCACCGCAACGGCCACCACCACCACGGCCGGCGTCACCACCACCACGGCCGTCGGCTGCCCGGTAAACTACGTCGCCGGAGTGAACGGCACCAATGGCGGCCTGTACAACGCGACCGCGAACTACACGTTCAACCTGGCGCCGGACGTCCTTGCCAAGCTGGCCTTTCAAAATAAATACGGCCACTTTGAGCTGTTCGGTATAGGCCGCTTCTTCCGCGACCGCATCTACGCCCAGGGCACCGCGCTCGGCAGCACAGCCGCCACGGCAGGGGCCGGTTCGTACAACAACAACACCTTTGGCGGAGGGGTCGGCGGCGGCTTCCGCGGCTACCTCGACCAGAAGCGGTTCGAGGTGGCACTGCACGGCCTGTATGGCAACGGCGTCGGCCGCTACGCCTCCGCGCAGCTGCCGGACACGACCATCCGCCCGAATGGGACCTTTGCGCTGCTCCACAACTACGCCGCGCTCGGCGAAGTGTTTGCCCACGCGACCCCACGGCTCGATATCTACGCGGACGCCGGCTTTGAAGAAGCGGGCCGCGAAATCTTCGCCTACGGCAACAGCTTCGAGGGGTACGGTCTCCGCACCGCCAACAACACCGGCTGCGGCGTACAGGGCGTGCCAGGCGCCCCCGCAAGCGGCGTGTACCCGCCGCAGACCGGTGGCTTTCTCCCCGGCGGTACCGGGACCTGCAATGGAGTCAACAAGGACATCGCGGAAGGGACGCTGGGCTACGACTACTACTTCTACCGTGGACCCGCCGGCCGCTTCCGCCAGGGCTTCCAGTACAGCTGGCTGGAGCGCTCGCTCTGGTCCGGTTCAACCGGGACCGCGCCCAAGGCAAACGACAACGTGTTTGAAACCAACATTCGCTACTACCTTCCGTAGCTCGGCCGGCAACCGGGAAGAGGCGCCCTCCTCCTGCGCCTCTTCTTTTTTTTACGGGCCCGCACGGAAGCCTGGTCTGAGCCTGAGCTTCTGCGCTGCCGGCTAGCGGATCTGGATCGTTTCCGCCGGAGCCGGCTTGGCATACACCTGATCCGGTGTGGGAAGGTCCGCCGCGGTCCATCCGCCGCCAAGCGCCTGCACCAGCTGGACGGCCGCGGTCATCTCCTGGATCTGCGTCGTATACAGCGCCTGCTGGTCGCCCAACAGCGTGTTCTGGGCGGTGATCACGTTGAGAAACGGATCGAGCCCGGTCCGGAAGCGATCCAGTGCCAGGTTGACGTAGGTTTGCGACGACGCAACCGCTTCGCGCTGCTTGGCAATCTCCTGCGAGTAGATGCGGGTCTCGGCCAGGTAATCTTCCACCTGCTGAAACGCGGTCAGCACCGTCTCCTGGTAAGCCGCTACGTCCGCGTTATAGGTGGCGATGTACTGGTGCACGGTCGAGCGGCGCAGCCCGGCGTCGTACACGGTTTCGGAAAACGCAGGGCCGGCTGACCAGAACCGGCTCGGCCAGTCAAACCAGTGCTTAAACGTCGAGCTTTCAAAGCCGCCATTCGCCGTCAGGGTAAGCGTGGGATAGTAGGCTGCTTCCTCCACACCGATCAGCGCGTTGGCCGCGGCCATGGTCCGTTCGGCCGCGGCCACGTCCGGCCGGCGTTCGAGCAGCTGCGAGGGCAGCCCGATCGGCAGGGGCGGCGGCGGCGCGGTAATGCCTCGCACGGGCAGGTGAAAATCCGTCGCGGGCTTGCCGATCAGCGTGGCGATGGCGTGCTCATAGGTCGCGCGGGCGGCGCCCACGGTGATCGCTGCCGCTTCCGCGCTTTGCAGCGTGGTCTGCGCCTGCACAAAGGTGATCTGGTCGGTCACGCCGGTTTCATACTGCGCCTGGGCGATGCGCAGCGATTCGCGATCCGCGGTGACGGTTTCGTTCAAAACAGCCTGGAGGGCATCCTCGCCGCGCAGCTCAAAAAAAGCCTCGGCCAGGGCAGCCTGCTCGGTGAGCCGCTCATTCTCGAGGTCGGCCGCGCTTACCTGGGCACTGTACTCATCCTCGCGGATGGTGTTGCGGATACGGCCCCACAGGTCCGGCTCCCAACTGATGTCGAGCGGCGCGGTCCAAAGCGTGCTTTCCGTGCCGCCAAAGGCAGTCCCCGTGGTACCCCCCGCCGTGCCACCCGTCCCGCCGGTGCCACCCGTTCCCCCGGTGCCCCCGGTTCCACCCGTACCCGTACCCCCGGTGGTCCCGTTCGCGACCGAACCGATCGAGTTCTTGAGGTTGGCAGAAGAGCGCGAGCGGTTGAACGACGGGCCGATCGCAGCGGTCGGAAACAGCTGGGATCGTGCTTCGCGGATCAGCGCGCGCGCGGCCATGAACTGCTCAAACGACTGCTTGATGTTCTGGTTATTGAGGTCGACCTGCGCTTCCAGCCCGTCGAGCTCCGGGTCGCCAAAAACCTCCCACCACTTGCCGCGCAGCATGGCATCGCCGGGTGCGGCCGGCTTCCAGGTGCTCCCGTCATCGGCGACTCCCGCGCCGTTGGTCAGCGTTGCACTCGGGTAGCCGTTGGCGGTCGGCGCGATGGCCGCGGGAGGGTGGTACTTGGGCCCGACATTGCAGCCGGTGGCCGCCAAAAGGACCAGCAGCGCAGCCCGGCTGCCGGAGGGAGCATGCATGGCGAAACTCCTCACAGGGCCCGGCCGGCCGCGACCGGGGCGTGAAACGTATCGTGGCCGCCCTTGCCGGCCAGGCGCAGGCGCCAGCGATCCAGATACAGGTAGATCACCGGCGTGGTGTACAGGGTCAGCAGCTGCGACACCAGCAGGCCGCCCACGATCGAGATGCCAAGCGGCCGCCGCAGCTCGGAGCCGGTGCCGGTGCCGAAGGCCAGGGGCAGCGCCCCAAACAGCGCAGCCATGGTGGTCATCATGATGGGTCGAAAGCGCAGCATGCAGGCCGTAAAGATCGCGTCCGAGGTCGACAGGCCCCCATCCCGCTCGGCCATCAGGGCAAAGTCGATCATCATGATCGCGTTTTTCTTCACAATGCCGATCAGCAACACGATGCCGATGATGGCGATTACGGTCAGGTCGGTGTTGGTCAGCTCCAGTGCGATCAGCGCGCCCACGCTCGCCGACGGCAGGGTGGAGATGATCGTAATCGGGTGCACCAGGCTTTCGTAAAGGATGCCAAGCACGATGTACACCGCCAGCAGCGCGGTCAGGATCAGGTAGGGTTCCGTTTTGAGCGAGGACTGGAACGCCTGCAGCGTTCCCGAAGCGGAGCCGCGCACGGTCGCCGGGGTGCCCAGGCGCTCCTGCATCTCGGCGATCTGCTGCGTGGCATCGGACAGCGAAGCGCCGGTCGCGAGATTAAAGGAGATCGTGGTCGAGGGAAACAGGCCGGTATGATTCAGCGTCAGCGAGGTTGTATGGGTCGCGATCTTTGAAAACGAGCTGAGCGGCACCGGTCCGTTGCCGTTGGTGTTGAGGTAGATCCGGTTCAGCCCCTGCGGCGATTGCCAGTACTGCGGCGCGACTTCGAGCACGACGTAGTACTGGTTCAGCTGGGTGCGGATCACCGAAACCTCGGCCTGCCCAAATGCGTCGTAGAGCCCGGTGTCAATTGCCTGCGGTGTTAAACCTAGCCGCGCCGCGGTGACCCGGTCGTAGTCGACAAAGGACGACAGCCCACCCTGCTCGGCGTCCGAGTTGACGTCGGCGAGCTTGGAAAGCTTCTTCATGTTCTGGAGCAGCAAGGGCGACCAGTAGTTCAGCAGCGGCAGGCTGTCGGCCACAATCGTGTACTGGTAAAGCGCGTTGCCGCCGCGGCCGCCCACCCGGATATCCTGCGCGGGCTGGAGAAAGACCGAAGCGACCGGCAGCCGGTCAAACTTGGGCCTGAGCCGCGCGATCACCTGCATGGCGCCGGCCTGGCGCGCTCCCGGGCCCTTGCCGAGCGGCTTGAGCGCGACATACACAAAGCCGCCATTGGTCGACCCGTTGCCGCCGGTGTACGCGTTGACGTTGGCGACGGCCGGATCGGACTTGATGATCTTGACGATCTGCTGCACGTTGCCGTTCATCAGCTGGAACGAGGCGTCATACGGGCCTTGGAGACCGCCGAACACGATGCCCTTGTCCTGCTCGGGAAAGAACCCCTTGGGCACCCGGATAAAGAGCACCACGTTCAAGGCAACCGTGAGCAGCAACACCACCAGGGTGATGGCAGGGTTCTCAATGACCCAGGCCAGCGAAACGCGATATACCCTGAGAACAAAGTCGAAGCTGCGCTCGCTTGCCCGGTACATCCAGTTGTGCTTCGCTTCCTTGGGCTCACGCTTCAGCAGGTATGCGCACATGGTCGGCGTGGTGGTCAGCGAAACAACCATGGAGATAAGAATCGCGGTCGACAGGGTGACGGCAAACTCGCGAAACAGCCGCCCCACAATCCCGCCCATCAGCAGAATGGGAATAAACACGGCGATAAGCGAAATGGAGATGGTAAAGACCGTGTAGCCGATCTCACTTGCACCCTTGAGCGCGGCATCGCACGGAGGAAAGCCCATCTCCAGGTAGCGCGAGATGTTTTCCATCACCACGATCGCGTCATCGACGACGAAGCCGGTGGCGATGGTCAAGGCCATCAGCGACAGGTTGTCGATCGAGTAGCCCACCAGGTACATGACGGCAAAGGTGCCGATGAGCGAAACCGGGACCGCGACGGCGGGGATCAGGGTCGCGCGCGGGTTGCGCAGGAAGACAAACACCACCACGATGACCAGCCCGACTGAAAAGATCAGGGTTTGCTCGACGTTATCCACCGAGGCCCGGATGGTCGTCGTCTGGTCGAGCACGATGGTGGCGTTGATGCCCTGGGGGATCGAGGCCTGCAGAGATGGCAGGGCGTCGCGAATCCCCTGGACGGTCTGGATGATGTTGGCGCCGGGCTGCCGGGTAATGATGACGGTGACCGATTTGATCCCGTTCAGGTAGCCGGCGGCGCGCACGTTGGAGGTCGCGTCCTCGACATCGGCAACATCTTCCAGCCGCACCGCATTACCGTTGTGGTAGCCGACGATGAGCGGCTTGTACTGGTAGGCCTGCGAGATCTGGCCATTGGTGAGCAGATCGACCTTGGTCTCGCCATCCTGCAGCTGCCCGCGCGCCACGTCGGTATTTTGCGCCGACAGGGTGGACTGGATGTTTGCGAGCGTCAGTCCATAGCTTTCCAGCTGCATCGGGTTGGCTTCAATGCGCACCGACGGGAGCGCGCCACCGCCGACGTTGACCAGCCCGACGCCCGGCAGCTGCGAAATCCTCTGCTGCATGATGCTTGAAGCAATGTCGTACAGCTTTGAAATGCTGTACTTGTTCGAGGTCAGGCCCAGGATCATGATGGGCGCGTCGGCCGGGTTGACCTTGCGGTAGGTCGGGTTGCCGGGCAGGTTCGCCGGCAGGTAGGTGCGCGCGGCGTTGATGGCTGCTTCCACATCACGCGCCGCGCCGTTGATGTCGCGGGTCAGATCAAACTGCAGCGTGATGTTGGTCGAGCTCAACGAACTGCCCGAGGTCATCTCGGTGATGCCGGCGATGTGCGAGAACTGCCGCTCGAGCGGCGTCGCAATCGAGGAGGCCATGATTTCCGCGCTCGCGCCGGGCAGGCTGGCGTTGACCTGGATGGTCGGGAAGTCGACCTGGGGCAGCGGCGCGACCGGCAACACCATGTAGGCAACAATGCCCGCGATCGCGATGGCGATGGTGAGCAGGGTTGTGGCGACAGGCCGGCTGATGAAAGGGCTGGAAAGGCTCATGCGCGCGCCCCTACCGCCGGGGCGGGCGAGCTGGTTTGCGGCTCGTTGCCGGTTGGCCGCTGCGCCGGTTTGGTCTTGAAGTACTTTGCCAGATTGTCAAAGAAGATATAGATCACCGGCGTCGTGTAGAGCGTCAGGATCTGCGAAAACAAGAGGCCTCCCACCATGACGATCCCGAGCGGCCGCCGCAGCTCCGATCCGTAGCCGGTGCCGAGAGCCAGGGGAATGCCGGCCAGCAGCGCCGCCATGGTGGTCATCATGATGGGCCGGAAGCGCAGCAGGCTAGCCTCGTAGATGGCCTCGGTCGCCGTCTTGCCGTGATTGCGCTCGGCTTCAAGCGCGAAATCAACGATCATGATGCCGTTCTTTTTCACGATGCCGATCAGCAGGATGATGCCGATGATCGCGACCACGGACAGTGACTCGCCAAAGATCATCAACGCCAGCAGCGCGCCGACCCCGGCCGAAGGCAGCGTGGACAGAATCGTGATGGGGTGGATAAAGCTTTCATACAGCACGCCGAGCACGATGTAGACCACCACCAGCGCGGCCAGGATCAGCAGGCCCTCGTTGGCGAGCGAGTTGCGGAACGAGGCCGCGGTGCCCTGGAAGTCGGCCTGGATGCTGGCCGGGAAGTGCAGCTCCCGCGCCGCCTGGTCTACCTCCTCGATGGCATCGCCGAGCGCGGCTTTCGGCCCCAGGTTGAAGGACACCGTGGTCGCCGGAAACTGCCCCTGGTGCTCGATCGAAAGCGGCTCGCTGGTGCTCGACATGGTCGCGAAGGCACTGAGCGGGATCTGGTTCTGGGTTGAAGCCGAGTTCGCGACGGTGGTGTTGCCGGTCGTGGTCGCGGTCGTCCCCTGGCCGCTGGTCGCGAGCGCGTTGGTCGCCGGCGCCAGAATGCCGGAGCTGGGTGTGTACAGGACCGACGTCGTGGTCGCGGCCGAGCCGGCCGACGCCGAGCTGGACGAGGAAAAGCTCTGCGCCGCCGCATCGCCGCTCGCGCCCGCCGACGCATTTGCCTGCACGTAGATGTCGTTCAGGTTGGTGGGGCCGCGCTGGAACTTCGGTTGCGCCTCCAGAATGACGTGGTACTGGTTCAGCTGCGTATAAAGGGTCGAAATCTGCCGCTGCCCAAAAGCGTCATAGAGCGTGTTGTCGATCGTTGTCGGGGCGATGCCCAGCCGCGAAGCCGTCACCCGGTCGATATTGATGCTGGCCGCGAGCCCGCCGGTCTGCTGGTCGGTAGCAACATCCTCAAGATCCGGCAGCTGTTTGAGCCGCGCAACAAAGCGGTTCGTCCACAGGTTCAGCTCGGTCTGGTCGGGGTCCTCAAGCGTGTACTGGTACTCGGTACGGGTGACCCGGTCGTCTACCGTGATGTCCTGCACGGGCTGCATAAACAGCTGAATGCCGTTGATCTGCGCAAGCTTTGCCTGGAGCCGGCGAATCACGTCGGCGGCACTGCTGTCCCGCTGCGAAAGCGGCTTGAGATTGATGGCGAACCGCCCGCTGTTGAGGGTCGTGTTGGTGCCGTCCGGGCCGATAAACGAGCTCAGGCTGGCCACCGCCGGATCGGCCAGGATCACCTTGGCCAGCTGCTGCTGCCGCTCGGCCATCGAGCGAAACGAGATCGACTGCGAAGCCTGGGAGATGCCCTGGATCTCCCCCGTATCCTGCACCGGGAAGAAGCCTTTCGGGATCACGATGTAGAGAAAAATCGTCACCCCCAGGGTTGCCACCGCGACCAGCAGCGTAAGCGGCTGGAAGCGCAGCACAAAGCGAAGGGTGCGGCCGTAAAAGGCGATCATGCGCTCAAAGGCCCGCTCGGAAACGCGGTACAAGCGGCCCTGCTCGGCTTCTGGTTTGTATTTCAAAATGCGGGCGCACATCATGGGCGTCAGCGTCAGGGAAACAAAGGCCGAGATCACGATGGTGACCGCGAGCGTCACGGCGAACTCGCGGAAAAGCCGGCCCACGACGTCTCCCATGAAGAGCAAGGGGATGAGCACGGCGATGAGCGAAATGGTGAGCGAAAGAATGGTGAAGCCGATCTGCCCCGCGCCCTTCAGGGCGGCCTCCATGGGCGTGTCGCCTTCTTCGAGATAGCGCGAAATGTTCTCGATCATCACGATCGCATCATCGACCACAAAGCCGGTCGAGATGGTCAGCGCCATCAGCGACAGGTTGTCGAGCGAGTAGCCAAGCGCGTACATTGCGCCAAAGGTGCCGACCAGCGACAGCGGGACGGCCACGCTCGGGATGATGGTCGCGGCCAGGGAGCGCAGAAACAAAAAGATGACCAGCACCACCAGCGCGATGGTCAGCATCAGCTCAAACTCGACGTCATCCACCGAGGCCTGGATGCTGGTGGTCAGGTCGGTCAGGGTCGTCAGCTTGAGCGAGGCCGGCAGCGTCGCCTGCAGCGCGGGCAGCAGGGCCTTGATGCTCTTGACGACCGAGATTGTGTTCGCCCCCGGCTGCCGCTGGATGTTGAGCACCACCGCCGGGGTCATGTTCATCCACGCCGCCTGGTTGGCGTTCTCCACCCCGTTGACCACGTCGGCCACGCTATGGAGAAACACGGGCGCGTTGTTGCGGTAGGCCAGCACGACGTTCTCGTAATCCTTGGCGGTGTTGAGCTGGTCGTTGGCGTCGATCTGCCAATCCTGCCGCGGCCCGTCAAAGGAACCCTTGGCCGAGTTCACGCTGGTCGCGGTCAGCGCCGTCCGCACGTCTTCAAGGTTGAGCCCGTAGGAGGCCAGCTGCGTCGGGTTGACCTGGATGCGCACGGCCGGCTTTTGCCCGCCGGAGATCGACACCAGCCCGACGCCCGTGAGCTGCGAGATCTTGGGCGCCATGCGCGTGTCGATCAGGTCCTCGACCTGCGCCAGCGGCATGGTGTTCGAGGTAATGGCGATGGTGAGAACAGGGGCGTCGGCCGGGTTGGTTTTTGAATAAGTTGGCGGTACCGGCAGGTCGGACGGCAGGAGGCTTTGCGCGGCGTTGATGGCCGACTGCACTTCCTGCTCGGCCACGTCGATGTTGAGCGCGAGGCTAAACTGCAGGACGATTACTGACACACCCCCGGCCGAGGTAGACGTCATCTGGCTGAGGCCCTGCATCTGGCCGAACTGCCGCTCCAGGGGAGCTGTCACCGTGGTCGAGGTCACATCGGGCGCCGCGCCCGGGTAAAAAGTAAGCACCTGGATGGTCGGGTAGTCGACCTGGGGGAGAGCCGACACGGGAAGCTGCGTGTAGGCGACAATGCCGACCAGCAGAATGGCCGCCATCATCAGCGAGGTGGCGACCGGGCGCAGAATAAACGGGCTGGAAATACTCACGGCGTGTCGCTTTCCGTATCGCTGGGAGCGAGCCTTTGCTGCACCACCCGCACCCTGCTCTTGTCCTGCAGCTTTTCAAAGGAGCTGTTGGCGAGCAGGTCGCCGCTCTGGATTCCGGTGACCGCCGCATTGGAAGCGTCCGAGGCGACGATCTTGATGTTGGTGATCGCGGCGGTGTTGTTGGTAATGCGGTACACGTAGGCCTGGGTGCCGTTGCGCTGGACGGCGGAATTCGGGATCAGCACCTGGTTCGGGAGCACCCGGACCAGCAGCTCCGTGTTCACAAACTGGTTCGGGAACAGCTGCAGCTGCGGGTTCGGAAAGACCGCGCGCAGCTTCAGGGTTCCGGTCGCCGTGTCGATCTGGTTGTCGGTGGTGTCGAGCCGGCCTTCCCCAAGCACGTGCTGCTGGGCCCGGTCATAGGCGGTCACCTTGAGCGGCCCCTTGCGCATGGCGGCCTGCACCTGCGGCAGGCTGTCTTCCGAGATCGTAAACACAACCGTGATGGGCTGCACCTGGGTGATGACGACCAGCGCATTGGTTCCATTGGCCGGCACGATGTTGCCGGGGTCGACCAGCCGCAGGCCCACGCGGCCGTCGATGGGGGAAACGATGTGCGCGTAGGTAAGATTCACCTGGTCGGCTTCCACCGTGCCCTGGTCGCTTTGCACCAGGCCCTGGTTCTGGTCCACGATCTTGGCCTGGTCGTCGAGCTGCTGCTTGGCGATGGCATTGCGCTGCCAGGCTGCCTGGTAGCGGCCCAGGTCCATCTTCGCCTGCTCCAGCACGCCCTGGTCGCGGGCCAAAGCGCCCTTGGCCGTGTCGAGCGCGGCCTGGTAGGTACGCGGATCGATGTCGATCAGCGGATCGCCCTTGTGCACCGTTTGGCCTTCCCGGTAGTGCACGGCGACAATCTGCCCGGTCACCTGGCTGGTGATGGAGGCCGTGTAGCGAGGCGTCACGGTGCCGATGGCCAGCAGCTTGATCGCCATGTCGCCGGTGTGCGCTTCGGTCGCGTTCAGGGTAACCACGCCCCCGGTCCGGTGTCGCGTTTGCGCGGCCTGCCCGCCGCCGGGCTTATGACGCAGAATCAGAAAGAACACGAGGGCGAACACAGCCAGCAGAGGAATCCAAACCCAGCGATGACGCTTGCGGCGTACCACGGCCGCGGAGCCCGGTGGCCGGAGCTCAGGGTCTTCTGAGGTCAAGGGGCCGGCGATAACGGAGGATTTCGGAAATTGTTGTTCCATCGATAGTGTTCGTGCCCTGGTGCTTTGGAATAAATGGCAGGCCGCCTTGGCTCGCCCCGCCGCCCGCCGCGGTGAAGTGATGGTCGCGCCAGGGTGCAGCGGTCGCACGCTTGCACCTAATCCTATCCCAGAGCGCGCGGCCCCCGGGCTGCTCCCAATCAGCTCGGAGATGTTTACGTTCCAACTCCTGCAATGGTTGCAGGAAGAGCTGCAGGAATGGTTGCGGCAAATGGTTGCCGCCGGGCGGCACCGTGATTGCAGCCGGGTCGCGCTCTGTCTTCTGCCGGAAGGCAACCTCGCGTATCGCCCGCCGCTCCCACACTGTATGTTTGCAATCTCCGCTACGCCACTCCCGCTCTTTCTCGGTTCCCCCTTTGCCACCACCATTCCGGGCATTGACCCCGGCCCCCTGGAC
>CALMAN010000158.1 GCA_937859835.1 uncultured Acidipila sp.
CAATAGGGACGCTGCCGTAGAGGGCTTTGGTGTTTCACTCGATATAAGTGGACTTGGAAGCGCAGAAGCTGCTGGTCGTCACACTGCCTCCCGTGGACCAGACCCCCCACTCGGTCTGCCCCCCGCGCACCAGCTGGCAGGTCCACACGCCCGCCGCCGTCGCAGAGCAGCCGTTCATCTGCGCGCCCGCCAGCCAGCCTTCCACCGTGGCGTAGGCATTTGCGGCCGGGGTCGGCATGCCCTGGGCGTCAGCCAGCAGCAGAGCACTTGCGTCACTCTCATCCCACGCGTACCAGTGCATGCGTCCCACGCCCAGACCAGCGCCCAGCAGCAGCGCACGGGCTACATAGGCTCCTTGCGTCGCGGCCGGGAGGCCACCCTGCGGCAGCAGCCAGGAACTGCCATCATTCCACACCGGCTTGCCATCGGCTGCGGTGCCCACCAGCACCCCGCGTACCTGCTGCAGAACCGTGCTCATGTCCTCAGGCGCTTGACCGGGGCCGTTGAGGGCGCTGCCCACGACATCGACGGCCGCGCCCCCGCCGGCGGCGATAAAGGCAGCCAGCCCGGCCGGTGACAGGGCCGGCGACACGACCACGGCTGCCGGATCCATGCTGTGCACCGCAGAAGCCGTGTGCGTCGCGAGCACTGCCAGGTTGGCACCCAACTGCCCGGGAGCGCCGCTCCAGTACGCAGCGTTCTCGGGAGCGTTCCACACTTCGTAGGCGCTGATCCTGCCGCGATAGCGGGTCGCCACCGCCGTGACGTAAGCATCCCAGTCGGCGAGGTTGGCCGGCATGGCCGTCGCGCCCGCGCCGTAGCTCGAGGCGAGGCCGGGCTGCGAGGAGGCCCAGGCCGGGGTCATGCCAAGGGTAAGGGTTACCTGCGCCCCCGCCTGCGCAGCCGCGGCTACTTCTGCGTCCAGCGTCGTCCAAACAAAGCTGCCGGAGGCGGGTTCAAGTGCCGCCCAGGTCACGCCCGAGTCCCAGAGCCGGCGAGAAGCTGCCGCTACGCCGGGCTCGACTCCCGGCGTTTTTACCACCATCCCGAAGAACTCGGACGGGACCACTCCAGTCGACTCGGCCGTCTGCTCCTTTTGGAGCGGTGACGCAGCGCCGGAGGTCGCGCCCACCGAACACCCAAGCGGCAGATACAACAAGGCCGCGAACAGGGCGGCAGCGAGGAGGGTGTGAGCGCTGTGTCCAAGGGTAGCGAGTGGGTGTTTGTGTGACATGGCATGTATCTCCTAGGGGCATCATGCCGCGGTTTAGGACACCTCATGAGCGCAATCGAAGCGCAAAGAAGGCCGCTGTTTCAGAGAGAAACGGCGCTTGCCAGGCTTGCTCAAAACGGGAAAAGCGTAGAAATATTTCTTCCCTCCCTCTGTTTGCGCTCCAGCTCTGTTGCGGAAAGCGGCACCGACGGCCTTGCCTTTGAGGAGGGGGTATAACCTTGGAATGGAGCCGCGTCAGGAGCAGGAGCCAGGCGTAATCTCCCCATGGTTACTTAGCTAAACTGCCCGGATCTCGCTCGAGCCGGCGCTGGCCGAATCCTCTGAGATACTCACAGGAGCGTGCAAAGAAAAGCGTTGCCAAAGCACATAGGCCCGGCGCTATAGTTCCCCTATCAGGCAGGAGCACACCCGCCCCGTAGAGCAAAAAATGTGCATACACCTTTATTCCTGTTAAGGAGCCCCGAACATGCAAGTCCTTTGTATCGTCACCTCCGAGGACGCCTGCGACGTGCAGTGCCCGTGCTGCCAGCAGAAGTACACCATCTACTACTCACGCCAAGGCAAGCAGGAGCGGGAAGAAGCGCTGGAAACCGTGCGGACCGCGCTCCTGGAACATCACCTGCGCAACCCGCTGGCTTCCGCGCATCCTGGGGACGCGTTCAATGTACCGGCTTGGTCCGGCCCGGCGCATGCTTCCGCAGCAGCGCTGTTGAGCGGTGCGCCTGTAGGGCGGCCGGCTCGCACCAAGCCACTGCCGCTCACACTGGTTCCCACGGCACAGCAGCGGCGGGTCTCGTAAAGCGGGAAAACGACAAAGGCCACCCGGGAGGGTGGCCTTTCTTCTTCGCGGGGGCGAGGTCTACTCGCGTGCCGTGTCGACAAAAGCCTTGAGCTTGCGCGACCGCGAAGGGTGGCGCAGCTTACGCAGCGCCTTCGCCTCGATCTGGCGAATTCGCTCGCGCGTGACCTGGAAGCTTTGCCCAACCTCTTCCAGGGTATGCTCCGAGCCGTCTTCAAGGCCGAACCGCATCTTGATCACGCGCTCTTCCCGGGGGGTCAGGGTGCGCAGCACCTGTGACGTGTACTCCTTGAGATTTACGCTGATCACGGCGTCGGACGGGGACACCGCGCCCCGGTCCTCGATGAAGTCACCCAGATGCGAATCTTCTTCCTCGCCGATGGGGGTTTCAAGCGAGATTGGCTCCTGGGCGATCTTGAGCACCTTGCGCACCTTGGCGACCGGGATGTCCATCCGGCGCGCGATCTCTTCCGAAGTGGGTTCGCGCCCGAGCTCCTGCACCAGCTGCCGCGAGGTGCGAATGAGCTTGTTGATGGTCTCGATCATGTGCACCGGGATACGGATGGTGCGCGCCTGATCCGCGATGGCGCGGGTGATCGCCTGCCGAATCCACCAGGTTGCATAGGTGGAGAACTTATACCCGCGACGGTATTCGAACTTATCCACCGCCTTCATCAGGCCGATGTTGCCTTCCTGGATGAGGTCAAGGAACTGGAGCCCGCGATTGGTGTACTTCTTGGCGATGGACACGACCAGGCGCAGGTTGGCCTCGATCAGCTCGCGCTTTGCCTGCTCGGCATCCATGTCGCCCTGGATCATCTCGCGCTGCGTGCGCTTGATCTCGGCCAGCGGTACGCCGGTTTCTTCCTCCATCTTTTCGAGGTCAGCGCGGCAGTTCTTCTGCTGGCGGCGGTACTCCTTCTTGAGCTCCTCACTTTTTGAGGCGTCAAATTTCTGATCGAGCGAGCGGATCTGCCGCTCCAGGGTACGCATGGAGTCGACCGACTTGTTGAGCTTGTCGAGCAAACGCTTGCGCTCGCCATTGGTGTACTTCAGTTCGCGCACGATCCGCGAAACGTAAACACGCTCGCGCGCAACAGCCCAGCGTATCTTGCGTGCGTCCTTGCTCTTGGTCTTCGCGGCCTCCAGGGCCGGCAGCTTTTCTTCGAGCAGCGCTGCTTTCTTAAGGTGCTTGACCATGGCCTCAATACGAGACGAGGTTTGTTTGACCCGGGCCAGCACGATCTCTTCGGTGACCTCTTCCTCATCAAAGATGACCACTTCCTTGATGTTGCGCACGCCGCGCTTGAGGTCCTCGCCGAGCGCAATGATCTCGCGCACCACAATGGGCGAGCGGGCGATCGCCTTCATCACCCGGACCTGGCCACGCTCAATCCGCTTGGCGATTTCCACTTCGCCCTCGCGTGTCAGCAAGGGGACCGTACCCATCTCGCGCAGGTACATACGCACGGGATCGTTGGTTTTTTCGAGCGTCCCGGGCGTCAGGTCGAGCTCGACGTCCTCACCGTCCTCATTTTCGTCGAACTTATCGGCACCGAACTTCGGGCCGCCTTCCAGGATGTCGATCCCCTGCGTCCCGATGGTCGTCATCAGGTCGTCAAGATCGTCCGGAGAGTGCATGTCGCCAGGGATCAGGTCGTTGACCTCGTTATAGGTCAAGTACCCTTTCTCCTTGCCTGCCTCAATCAGGTTCTGGATATCTTCTTCGTACTTATCTTCTATGGCCAAGCGAGTGGTCTCTCCCGCGTATATTTCGGACGATTTCCGGGCATTTCGACGTAGGCTATCGCAGCTTCAAGGAGAAGAAGGGCCAACGGGAACAGGGGCCGGCGCAAGCTTACCGAGAGAGTCTAGAATAGCAGACTTTGATGCCGTCATAACGTCCGCAGGTACGCCGGCAGCCATCTCAGCGGTTTGTCTATCTTTGTCCGTTACAAGTTAGATGTCGCGGCGCCCAATTTGTTTCGTTCTTACCGGGTAGATTGCGTTTGATTGTACAGCGGCACCGTTTCAACGCCGGTCCACCGATGCTCGGCCCAGGGGTGCTGAGCAACGCACGGGCGCCTGCTAGAGTGCGCGGAGAGCCCGTTCCAGCTCCTGCTTCCGGGTCAGCAGGGAAAGAATGCGGCTTTCATCCCCGCGGCGCTCGGCTTCTGCCAGGTCCACACGGACGGCTCGCTGCTCGCGCTCCAACGCACTGCACTCGAGCGAGCGCAGGGCCGCCTCGACGCCGGGGACGTCCACCGGCTGCTGGGCTTCTTCAAACAGTACGCGCGCCAGCAAGGTCTTCTCCGGCCCTTCGGGAAGCGCCTGCAGCGCTCCCGCGCCCCCGGCGCCTTCACGCAGCAGCCGCAGAGCGCTTTCGGCGGCAAGGCCCGCGAATCGCTCGGGATGGGCATCGAAGGCTTCGGCCACGGCCAGAAAAGCAGGAGTGCCCGGCTCCCCGGCCATCGCCCGCATCAGCTCTCGCTCGGCATCGCTCAGCTTTGGTCCGGCAGCCTGCAGTGCAGGCCGGCGGCCCGCGGCGGCCTGCTTCAGCTCTTCCCGCACCAGAGCCGAGTCGATGCCCAGCCGGTGCGCGGCTTCGGCAGCGAAGTCTTCCCGGCTGATGGCGCTGGGCATGCGGCGGATATGCGGCAGGAGGTAGTTGAGCGCGTCGATCTTGGCCTGCGCCGTCGCGGCAGGGTGCAGCAGGCGCGCGCGGTCCAGCAGGTAGTCCACATGGCGGCGCGCGCCGCGCACCGCGGCCGTGTACGCGGCTGCACCCCGTTCGCGGACGTACCGGTCTGGATCCAGCCCGTCTTCAAGCGTCAGGACCCTGACTTCGAAGCCTTCTTCGGTCAACAAGGCGATGGACTTTTCGGCGGCGTTGGCTCCCGCCGTGTCGGGATCAAAATTCACAATGACGCGCCGGGTGAAGCGGCCCAAAAGGCGCACCTGGGCCTCGGTGAACGCGGTACCGCTGGTTGCGATGACATTGGCGATGCCGGCCAGGGAAACCGAGATACAGTCCATCTGGCCTTCGACCAGCAGGGCAAAGTTGAACTGGCGAATGGCTTGGCGGGCGTTGTGGAGGTTAAACAGCACCTGCCCCTTGGAGAACAGGGGAGTTTCCGGCGAGTTGAGGTACTTGGCGCGCTCATTCGGGTCAAGGGCTCGCGCCGTAAAGGCAATGACCCGGCCGCTCTCGTTGAGGATGGGAAAGGTAATGCGCCGGCGGAAGCGCGGGTAAAGCGGCCCGCACGAGCCGTCGTCCTGTTCCTTGCGGGAAAACAGCCCTGCTTCCAGCAGCTGCTCGGCGAACCGGCCGCTGCGGACCTGATCCGGAGGCGCGGACCGCTCCAGCGCTTCGCGCAGCGCGGAGCTCGAATCCGGGGCGTAGCCGATGCGGAACCGGGCGATGCCCTCGGCCTTGAGTCCCCTTCCGGCCAGATATTCCCGAGCCTGGGCGCCCTCGGGCGCCTGGAGCTGCTGCTCAAAAAAGGTGCTGCTCGCCTCGTGCAGCTCGATCAAGCGGGCGCGCTCCCGATGTTCGGCCGCCTCCCCGGGCGAGGCGAACTCGCGCTTGGGCAGCGGAATGCCTGCCCGGAGAGCGACCGCCTTGACCGCTTCCGGAAAGGAGGTGTTTTCAAGCCGCTGGATAAAGGTGAACACGTCGCCGGACACGCCACAGCCGAAGCAGTGGAAGAACTGCTTGGCCGGGTGAACGGAAAAGGAAGGCGATTTTTCCGAGTGAAACGGGCACAACCCCGTCCAGTTCTGCGCCCCGGCCTTGCGCAGCCGCACATGCTCGCCGATGATCTTGACGATGTCAGCCTGCGCTTTTACGAGTTGGGCGAAGTCATTGGGCATCGCAGGCTTCAGTGTAGCGAGGGCGGGCGCCGGAACCCGGGCCAGCACCCGGAGAGCAGTTCCAATAGCCGGCTCATGGCAGACCGGGAAACCGAACGGAACGAGCGATGAAGCACATCCGCGCTGCCTCCTCGTGCAGGCGAAATGCCGCGCGGCGTCCGCACCTTTCCCCAGTCATCCCCAGTCATCTCCAGGCCTCTCCAGATGCGACGCGCCTAGGCTAGGGGAACCAGCCCGGACCCGGCGCCCTTGCGCGCAAGCGCGAGCACCTCGGCGGCGCTGAGGCCGCCCGCGCGCAGGGCTTGTACCGAAAGCGCATCGGACCGCTTGGCCAGCCGTTCGCCCTGCTCGTCGAGCACCAGGGGGCAATGCACCCAGGCCGGGGAGGGGAGCGCCAGCGCCCGGTAGAGCAGGAGCTGGCGCGCGGTCGAAAGCAGGAGATCGGCTCCCCGGACTACTTCTGTGACCCCCATGCCCGCGTCGTCCACCACGACGGCAAGCTGGTAGGACGCAACCCCGTCGCGCCGCCAAACGGCGAAGTCGCCGAAGTCCTGACCGGCGATGTAGCCTTGGGGGCCGAAACCGCCGTCGTCCCAGCGCAAACACTCGCCTGCGGGGACGCGGAAGCGCCAGTTTTGCCCGTCTGGGCCGGCGCCGAGCCAGTGTGCGATCGCCGCCCGGGCGGCTGACGTGCCCCGGGGCCAGCGCTGGCGGCACGTGCCGGGATAGAGCGGCTCGTCCGCCGCTCGGTGGGGCGCCCCGGCCGACTGCTCCAAGTCGCGCCGGGAGCAGGAGCATGGATACAGCAATCCGGCAGCCATCAGCTGTTGCCAGGCACCCCGGTACGCGGCGGCACGGGCGCTTTGGAACCAGGGCTCGCCATCCCAGGCGAGGCCCAGCCAGCGCAGGTCGTCCTCGGCAGCCCGGGCAAAGGCCGCCTTGCTCCGGTGCGGGTCCAGGTCCTCGATGCGCAGCCGCAGCCTGCCTCCGGCTGCGCGGGCGCGCTCGGACGCAACGGAAAACGTGCGCACGTGACCCAGGTGCAACAGCCCGGTTGGCGAGGGCGCCAGCCGGCCACAGTATCCGGTCTGATTCACGGGCCCAGTGTACCGGCGTCATCGTGGGAACGATGGGTTCAGTCTGGCTCCACGGGGAGGCGCGGCACCCGCGAGGCGATGCCGCAGAGCACCTCGTAGGGGATCGTCCCGCACCGGTCTGCCATCTCGTAGGCCGATACCTGTTCCCCATCCTGCTCCCCGAGCAGCACCACCTCATCCCCGGCCTGCACGGCAGGGAGCCTGGACACGTCCACGACCGTCTGGTCCATGGAGATCCGGCCGGCAAGCGGAGCACGGCGGCCGCCGATCAGCACCTCTGCGCCGTTTTCCCCCAGAGCGCGACGCAGCCCATCCGCATACCCAACGGGCAACAGGGCCAGCCGGGTGGTTGCGCCGTGCGGCGCACGAAACGCCTCGCCATACCCGACCGGCGTGCCTCCAGCGATCTCGCGCAGCGCGGTGACCCGGGTCTTCCAGCACAGGACCGGTTCGAGGCGGCTGGAAACAGCATCGGCGGGCGGTGCAGGCGAGAACCGCGCAGGGACCCCGTACAGGGACAGGCCCGGCCGCACCAGCAATCCAGCACCAAGCTCGCCCGCCAGCCCGGCGAGGGCTTTGAGCTCCAGGCCCGCACCCGCGTTGGCTGAGTTGCCGGCGTGGATCCATCGCGGACGGACCCCGGCCTGGTGAAGCTGTCGCAGTGCACCGGCGAAGCGCTCGATCTGCTCCCGCATGACTGGCTTTTCCCGCTCCTCAGGCGAGGAAAAGTGCGTGAGGACTCCCTCGATCTGCACGGGCGAGTAACGCCGTCCTGGCTGGGTCGCGTGCAACAGGGTTTCAAGCGCCCCACCGGGCGCGACCCCTTGCCGGCTCATGCCAGTGTCCACCTCCAGGTGAACGGGAATGGTTCCCGGCCCGTTTCCACGGCGCCGGGCTTCCTCTTCGAGCAGGTCGAAGTGCGCGCGCTCCCAAACCTGCGGCCGCAGGCCAAGCCGCACCACGTCGGCTTCTTCGCCGGGAAAGAATCCGGACATGATCAGAACGCGGCAACCGAGAAGACGCTTGACCCAGCCTGGCTCGGTTGCACCCGGATCCGATGCGCGGCTTGCGCCGGGCTTGGACCCGGGGCCAAGAGCATTGCGCAGCACGCGCGCCTCGGCCACCGAAGTCACACCCAGCCAGGGTGCCCCGGCGTCGGCAAGCGCAGGCCCGCACAGCTCGACGCCGTGCCCGTACGCGTTTGCTTTCACCACGGCGATGAGCCCTGCACCGGGACCGGCGTGCGCTTCGACGTTGCGCGCGAGCAGACGGTAGTTGCCTACCAGCGCGGCGAGCCGGATCTCCGCCGAGGTCGGCCGCATGCTTACTGAGGCGGGTTGTTGACGGACGAAGGTGTGGGCGGCGCGCTGGACTCGGCGCCCTTGTAGAGCAGGGGAATGTGGAACGGCAGCGCCGCGTTTGACTTCTTCTCGCTGGCCACGGGGGTGGTGGCGGTCTTACCCCGGCTGGCCTCCAGCTGGTCTACAACGGCCGTGCGCTGGGCGCTGATACAGGTCCAAAGATTGCGGGCGCGCTGATACACGTGCGTAAAAACGCCGCGCTCATCGCGGGTGCGCGGGCCTTGCTTCAGCCGCAGCACGTAGGTGCCTTCAACAATGGCAATGTCGCTGACCACCCGCACGCTGACCACCTTCTGCTCAACGGACAGCAGCGGCTCGGGCACGCCGCCGAGCGTGTCAACAATGGACTGATTGCGCGTGTTGACCGCGCCGCTCGCCGCGATGTCCACAAAGGTGGGGGACAGGAGGTTTTCAAGCGCGTACTGGTCTTTGTGGGCCAGCGCGACGCTCCAGTCATCCTCCAGGCGTTGGAACTGCTGGAGGGTAGTTTGCCCGCCCTGCGTTTGTGCAGGGAGCGGCGACGCCGTGGAGGCAACAAGCAGCAAAGCGGCAAGAGTGACGCGCATCAGCGATTATTTTACGCGGGTTTGTACATTGGGGCGAGAACCCTTTTATCCTGATTGGTGCCTGGAGGCGGCGAATCGCTTGATGAAAACAGGAAGTGTGAGCGTACCCCGCAGTGAGCCGAAGCCGAAAGTGCTTCCTCCCGACCCTGACCTGGTGGAGCGGCTGGGTGCGACCTACGCCGAGAGCGGCCAGACCCTGCTGAACCTGCTGGACGAAAAGCCGATGCTGCTGATCTTTTTGCGCCACTTTGGCTGCGCCTTTTCCCGGGAAACGATTCATGACGTGAGCAAGGCCCAGCCGCAGCTGGACCGGCGCGGCGTACGGCCCGTGTTTGTCCACATGGGCTCCCCGGAGCGGGCGCGCCCCTTCTTTGTGCGCTTCGGTCTGGGGGCGGTGGACCGCGTTTCTGATCCACAAATGCAGCTCTACCAGGCGCCGGAGTTCCACCTGCTGAAGTCAACGGTGCTGCCGCACTTTTTTGGAGCGCGGGCGTATCTAAACCTGGCCAAGCGTGCCCTGTGGCGCTATGGCGCCGGCTCGCCCGGCAAGGAAGATCCGACGCAGCTGCCAGGGGTATTCTTTCTGCGGGACAGGGCGATCTACCGGGCTTTCCGGCACAAGAACCTGGGCGACCGGATTGACTACGGGATGTTTGGGGTGTGAGGCACTTCGTTGCGGGCGCGGGGCGGGGGGA
>CALMAN010000159.1 GCA_937859835.1 uncultured Acidipila sp.
GCGACCTGCTCGAAGAGGTGGTGCTTGCCGATGAGGCCGGGCTTGATGTGTTCGGCCTCGGCGAGCACCACCGGAGCGAGTACCTGGACGCAGCGCCGGCGGTGATCCTGGCCGCGGCCGCGGCGCGAACCCGGACCATCCGGTTGTCGAGCGCGGTGACGGTGCTGAGCGCTGCCGATCCGGTGCGGGTCTTCCAGGAGTTTGCGACCCTGGACCTGCTTTCCCACGGGCGCGCGGAGATCGTCGCCGGCCGGGGCTCGTTTATTGCATCGTTTCCCCTGTTTGGGCTCCGGTTGGAAGACTATGACTCCTTGTTTGCGGAAAAGCTCGACCTGCTGCTGGCCCTGCGCGCAAACGTGGAGGTGCACTGGTCTGGGAAGCACCGCGCTGCGTTGACCGGGCAAGGGGTGTACCCCCGGCCGCTCCAGAACCCGCTGCCCGTATGGCTGGGGGTCGGCGGCACGCCGCAGTCCTTTGCGCGCGCCGGGCTGCTGGGGCTGCCGCTGATGATCGCCATCATTGGTGGCGAGCCGCATCGCTTCCGGCCGCTGATCGACCTGTATCGCGACGCCGGGCGCCGGGCAGGCCACCCACCCGGGCAGCTGCGGGTAGGCGTGCACGCTCTCGGCTACCTGGCGGACACCGACAAGGAGGCCGCCGATGACTTTTTTCCCGGCTATGCCGAGGCTTTTACAAAGATTGGGAAGGAGCGCGGCTGGCCGGCCGTTACCCGGGAGCAGTTTGAAGCATTGCGCCGGCCGCGCGGCGCCCTCCTGGTAGGCGACCCCGCTACGGTGGCGGACAAGGTGCTTGCGATGGATCGCGACCTGGGCGGCCTCCACCGGCTCAGCTTTCAGATGAGCGTAGCCGCGCTGCCCCACCGGAAGCTGCTCCACGCGATCGAGCTGCTGGGCAGCCACCTGGCGCCGGCAGTGCGCCGGGCGCTTGCCTGAACCGGGATGCAGCCGCCGCTGCGGCCTGGAGCGGCCTGGCGTAATCTCGAGCCGGCAGGCGCAGCCCCCGCCCAGCTGGGCGTGCGCGGCTGTAGGGGAGCAGAGCCGCCCAGCTCTGCGGGGGTACGGCTGCTGGGCTTACACGCTGACTGCCTCCGTGACCGGCACGTTGACGTGAGTGAGCCAGTTGAACCGGTCCGGAACCGTGCCATTGACGATGCCGAAAAACTCCTGCGCGAGCTGCCGGGTGATGGGCCCGGGCCTGCCCGCGTCCTTGCCGATCAGGATCCGGTCCACGGAGCGCAGGGGGGTGACTTCGGCCGCCGTGCCCGTGAAAAAGGCCTCATCGCAGATGTACAGCAGCTCGCGCGGCAGTGCCTGCTCGACGATGGGGATCCCGAAGTGGCGCGCCAGGGTGAGGATGGCGTCGCGGGTGATGCCGTTGAGCACGGAGTTTGCCAGCGGCGTGGTGTAAAGCGTGCCCCCGCGGACCAGGAAGAGGTTTTCGCCCGAACCCTCGGACAGGTAGCCATTTACGTCGAGCGCGATCCCTTCGGCGTAGCCGTTGATGTCGGCTTCCATCCGGATCAGCTGCGAGTTCATGTAGTTGGCGCCGGCCTTGGCAAGCGAGGGCATGGTGTTCGGCGCCAGCCGGTTCCAGGAGGAGATGCAAACGTCGGCGCCCTGCTCGTGGTCGGCGAAGTACTTGCCCCAGGGGTAATTGGCGATGTACACATCGATGGGCGCGTTGCGGGGGTTCACGCCGGTCTCGCCGTAGCCGCGCAGAACAATCGGCCGGATGTAGCAGGGCGCCACCCGGTTGGCTTCTACCAGGTCGACAACTGCGGATGCCAGCTGGTCGAGCGAGTAGGGCACCGGCATGCGGTAGATTTTGGCCGAATCGATGAGGCGCTGCATGTGTTCGGGCAGCCGAAAGATGGCTGCGCCTGCGCGCTGCGTGTAGCAGCGGATGCCTTCAAACACCGAAGAGCCGTAGTGCACGACGTGACTCATGACATGGATCTGGGCGCGATCCCAGGCGATCAGCTCGCCATTGCGCCAGATGTTGGCGGTGGGTTGAATGGGCATGCGGGCGGGCTCCTGGTTGTGGGCTTGTGCAGGCTGAGCCTCGATTATAGCCAGCGCGTTTGAAACGGCCTGACGCGATGCGGACCCGATGCGGACGGGCGGGGCGCCCGTGGTTTCCGGGCGCGGCATTCTGGGGTAAGGTGCTGGTATGTTTGGCCCTGCTACGCACGCACTCCAGGAGTTTCACCAGTCCAAGTACGTCGGCTTTTCGGTTCTAGCGCTCAGCTCGATCTTTTTTCTGGTGGACCCATTTGCGGCCATTGGCTCCTTTCTCGCCATCACGGCCGGGGTGGATCGGGCCCGACGCAAGCGCATGGCCGGCAAGGCCTGCCTTACGTGCTTCATTGTGCTGGCCAGCTTCGCGCTGGCCGGACAGCTCATCTTCAAAATGTTTGGAATTACCCTCCCGGCTTTTGAGATCGCCGGCGGGCTGATCCTGATGCTGATTGGGATCGACATGCTCGAGGCCAAGCGCTCGCCGACCCAGGAAAGCTCGTCGGAAACGGAAGAAGGCGCGCACAAGGAGGATGCTGGCATTGTGCCGCTTGGCATCCCGATGCTGGCGGGTCCGGGGGCGATTTCAAGCGTCATGGTGATGGTAGGGCAGGCGGCAAGCTACTGGCAGATGGGCGCGATCCTTGGCTCGATCGGCATCACGGCGCTGGCCAGCTATGGCGTACTGAGCGGAGCCGAGCGCTTGCAAAAGCTGCTGGGGGAAACAGGCATCCGGATCCTGGTGCGCATTATGGGCT
This sequence comes from uncultured Acidipila sp., assembly GCA_937859835.1. Taxonomy (GTDB): domain Bacteria; phylum Acidobacteriota; class Terriglobia; order Terriglobales; family Acidobacteriaceae; genus EB88. Next base: position 2,795 of record CALMAN010000159.1, read on the forward strand.
TGCTGCTGGTGGCTCTCGCCATGCAGTTCTTTGTGAACGGCCTGACGGTGCTGGGTGTGATCCCGCGGCAAGGCTAGTTCCCCGTGCAGCGGGCTGCTGCCCGGCTTGCGCGGGTTCGGGGACCAGATAGCTGGGCGGCTGCGGAGCTACCGGGCTCGAGAGCCAGATGGCGGGTGCGCGCAAGAGGGTTTTCAACCTTTCCGAGTTTTTAACAGCTTGCTGCACCTGCTTGCGAGCGGTATGCTTCGTGAGGTCGGCAGGAGTCGTAAAGGCAGCCGCCAACTTGCGCAGAAGCGAATGCGCTGTTACAGTTAGAAAG
>CALMAN010000160.1 GCA_937859835.1 uncultured Acidipila sp.
CGCCGTCGACACGGTCGTACGCAAAAGAAGCCTCGTTCAGCAGGCTCGGCGAGAACACGTGTGTGTAGTTGATGTGGTACAGGTTGCTGGTGGTGTCATTGGAGCTTGAAAACTGTGGACGCGGATCGATCACCTGTACTTCGTGATCGATGTGGAAGTAGTAGGCGTAAACGCGGTCCTTGCCTCCGCGAAACAGCTGGTCTAAGCGCAGCGAGTACTGCAGGCCGTTGTTGTAGGGCGCGGTCGTCTGGCTGGCATTGTCGATAAAGGGAATTGTGCAGGTGCCCGAGGGGGTGGCGCACTGCGTGGTGAGATCGGGCGAGGTGTAGTACTTGACACTCAGGCGATTGACGCCCTGGGTTGGAAAGGTCGTAAGCAGCTTGGTCCCGATGGTGCCCGGGAAATTGTTTTGAAGCAGCGTCCGCAGGGCCGGATCTTCGGTCGCGATGAAGCCGGTGGTTGCCGGCGTTGTGGCGGCCTTCTTTTCAACCGATGCTTCGAAAAAGGTCTTGTTCTTCCAGATCGGGCCACCCAGCACGCCGGAGTACTCCATCTGCTTGTACGGCGAAACGATCGGTACAAAGTACGAGCGAGCCTGGAGGTCCTGGTTGTAGAAGCTGTACTCCCCGGCGCCGTGGAAGGTATTGGAGCCGCCCTTGGTGGTCAGCTCGGTAGTAACCCCGGCTCCCCCGGCGAACTCAGGCGAAAAGGTGTTGGTTTGGATCGCGATCTCCTGCAGCGAATCCGGGTTCGGGGTGATGTTATTCGTGCCGCCGGTAACATTGCTGGTTGATGTTATGCCGTCGATGATGTAGAGATTGCTGCCGGAAAAGTGCCCGTTGGCGTTGGCGTCGGGCGTTTCTTCGTTCGCGAAGTTATCCAGGTTTTGCGTGTACCCGGAAACTCCCGGAGCCGAAAAAACCAGGTTCAAGGTGCCGCGGTTTTGAAGCGGCAAGGTGCGCACCTGTTCGGTCGAAAGGGTGGTCTGCACACGGTTCTCTTCAGGATCGAGCGCCGGGGTTGACTCCGTGACCTGCACGGTATTGTTTGCCTGCAGAACGGTGAGCTTGACGTCGACGTTGGCAACCTGCTGCGTGGTGACGGTAATGGCTACCTGCTGCGGTTGGAAGCCGCCTGCGACCGCGTCCAGGCGATAGTTGCCCGGCGCCAGGCTTTCGAAGTGGTACTGGCCAGAGCCGTCCGAAACAGAGTGGGCCACCTGGTTTGTATCTGGATTGGTCAGGGTCACGTTGGCGTTCGCGACCACGGCGCCCGTAGGGTCGAGGACCGTGCCCTGCAACCGGCCGCTGAACTGTGCCCAGAGCGGGCTGGCCGCCAGCATCAGGACCACGAGCAAAAGGCACAGCCGGGATGGGCGTCGGCGAAGAAAGGGAAGGGTTCGGGAGCTCACTGGTTCTCCTTGGAGGTGAAACTGGCTGTAGGGCGTCGGGTACGGCTCGACGCGCTGGGCGGGCTGTTCTTGTTTTCTTCCGACAGCCATAACGATCGCTGGGGTGCATTGTCAACCCTTCGGCCGGTAAGATCACCCACCAGGCTGTCTATCGACAATCATTTCTACGCGTGTGTATACTCCATTGGCTCGGCTGGAGCCGGTAAGACGCCAGGGTTCGTCGGCGCTACTTCTGCTTCGCCGACTTAGGCAGCGCAAAGGCCAGATACAAACCGCCGGTAGGATGGTGCGGGTCCTTGCCGCCCCCTGCGGCGATGGCGACAAACTGGCGGCCACCCGCCATGTAGGTGGCCGGGGTAGCCAGGCCGCCGAACGGCATCTGGTACTCCCACAGCAGCTGCCCTGTGCGGCTGTTGTAGGCGTGCATCTTGCGGTCAAAGATAGTGGCCGCGATGAAAACTAGGCCGCCGGCGGTGACCACCGGGCCTCCGTAGTTTTCGGTTCCGGTGTTGCGCATGCCCTTGGCTGCCAGCTCCGGGTACTCGCCAAACGGGATCTTCCACAGGTACTTGCCCGTGTTCAGGTCGATCGCGTTCAGTGTGCCCCAGGGCGGGGCCACGGCCGGGTACCCGTCCGGATCCATGAACTTGCGGTAGCCGGTAAAGGTGTATCGCGCCGCCTGCGTGGTTGCGCCTTGCAGCTCCTTTGCCGGCGGGGGCGTCGCCGCGTCGGCGCCCAGGTAGCGCAGCAGGGCGGCAAGCTCCCCGTCGCCAATGTGGTGAAAGGCAGGCATCCGGCCCTTGCCTTGCAGGACCAGGTTTCGAATCTGCTGCGTTTGGAGCCGCTGGCCTACCCCCACCAGCGAGGGAAAGCCAGGCTGGATACCAGCCGTGTCCGCGCCGTGGCAGATCGCACAATGCGCCGCGTAGCTGGTGGCGCCGGCCTTGTCTTCGCCGGCCATTCCGCGCGCCCCGCTGTGCACAGCCACCGGCGCCCCATCGGGGCCGTTATCGGGGCCGGTATTCGGGCCGGCCTTGTCTTCGCCGGTGCGCAGGTACGCGAGCACCGCTTCGAGCCGCGCGCCTTGCAGGTTTGGGAAGGAGGGCATGCGCCCTCTGCCCCCGTGGATCGTGGCTGCAATCTGCTCGGTGGACAGCCGCGCGGTCACGTCGGTCAGGGACGGGAACTCGGGCGGGGAGCCCTTGCGTTCGCTGCCGTGGCAGACCGCGCACTGGCTGATATAGGTGGCGGCGCCGGCCCCGCGGAAGGGGACGCTTTTTGCAAGTCCCCCGGTGCTGGCGATGTCAATCGAGTTTACAAACAGAACGCCCCGCGACACATCGGCCGCGGCGCCTCCCCACTCGGCGCCGCCGTCAAAGCTCGGCATCACCACGGTCTGGTTGCGCGCGTTCAGCGGGATGAACTGCCCCTCGCTGCGCAGGCTTTGGAACTCCTGGAGAGCCCAGGCGTGCGCTTCCGGGGTGCGGTCGGTCAGCATCTCGGCGGTCAGCTGCTGCCGTGCAAAGGGCGCCGGCATAACGGGAAGCGGCTGCGTGGCCGCGCTGCTTTCGCCCGGCACGTCGGTTTGCGGATACGCGCGCTCTTCTATCGGGAACAGCGGCTTGCCGCTTACGCGATCAAACAGATACACAAAACCCTGCTTGGAGGTGGCGGCCACGGCGTCGACGCTCCGGCCATCGCGGCGTACGGTAAGCAGAACCGGCGGGGCAGGGAAGTCGCGATCCCAGATGTCATGGTGCACGCCCTGGAAGTACCACAGGAGCTTGCCTGTGTTGGCCTCAAGCGCCAGCAGGCAGTTGGCATACAAATCGTTGCCAACCCGGTCGGCGCCGTAGAAGTCATCGACCGCAGAACCAGTCGGGACAAACAGGATGCCGCGCTTCGCGTCGAGCGTCATCCCGGCCCAGTTATTCGCAGCGCCCGCGTTCTTCCAGGCGTCCTGCGGCCAGGTTTCATACCCGGGCTCGCCGGGGCGCGGAATGGTATGAAAGCTCCAGCGCAGCTGCCCGGTGTGCAGGTCGTAGGCGCGAATGTCGCCGCGTGGCGCCGGGTGCACCTCGGGTGCGCGAAAGCCTACGATGATCAGGTCGCCGTACACGGTGCCCGGGGTGGTCAGGGCAACGGTCGCTTGTTCCCGCGGCTCGCCAAGGTTCTCGCGCAGATCAATGCGGCCGTGCTCGCCAAACGCCTCCACAGGCTTGCCGGTGGCTGCGTCCAGCTCGTACAGGTAGTTCATCACGCCTGTCAGCACCCGGCGCTTCTCGCCGTCCTGCCACCAGGAAAGTCCGCGCATCGGCTGGGTGCCCGTGATGCCGGAATCAAACTTCCACAGCAGCTTGCCGGTCGCTGCCTCGAGAGCGAAGATCTTTTGCGAGGGCGTCGCGCCGTAAAGGACCCCGTCGACGGCCAGCGGGTTGGTCTGCATGGGCCCGTGCTCGCCGGTATCAAATTGCCAGGCCAGCTCCAGCCCTTTCACGTTTCGCCGGTTGATCTGCTTGAGCGCGGAATAGTGATCGCCGGCCGGCTGCCCCCCGTATGCAGGCCAGTCCGCTTTTCGGCCGGCCTGTCCCGTGGCTTGCCCGCACAACAGGGTGGTCACGCACAAAAGGGCGGCCGCTACCGCCGTGTGGCCAAGGGAGTGCAATCAACTAACTCCGGTAACGGATTAATTGCATAAATCCATAGTCCATGTGGAGCTGCTGGTGGCAATGTAGCAGTGTGTCGCCAGGATTGTCTGCGACAAAGTCCACGCTGACTGAGTCAAGCGGCATGACGTTGATCACGTCCTTGACCAAACCACGGGTCGCGCGATCGCCGATGCGCGTCACTTCAAAGCTGTGCCGGTGCAGGTGCATCGGATGTTGGTCGCCGCTTCCATTGCGGAAGACCAGGCGGTAACGCTTGCCCCGCTCGACCAGGAGCGGTTCCTGATCGGGCCAGCTCTTGTTGTTGATCGTCCAGGTATCGAACAGGGAGCCTTCGCGCCGGCCGATATCGCGGAAGGTGAGCTCAACGACTGCATCCGGAGTCGCGGCAGGGCCGGAAGCCGCCGCGAACTGGAGATAGTCCCAATCCGCCGGTGCCGGATCCCGCCACACCGGCGGCCCAGCCTGCCCCGCGTACTCGACCGCGACACCCAAACCCTGGTCGCGTTCGGCGTCCAGGGTCGAGCCCAGCACCCATACGCCGGGCGTGTTCATTTCCACAATCGCATCGACGCGCTCAGCCACCGCGAGCGACAAAACCTCCACAGAACAGGGCGTGGGCACCGGGGTGCCGTCCATGGCCAGGATGTGGAAGCGGTGCCCGGGCAGGGCGAGCACCACGTTCTCGGTAGCGCTTGCATTGAGCAGGTGCATCAGCACGCGCTGGCCCTGCTTGACGCGGATCGGCTCTCCCGCGCCGAGCCGATGCCCGTTAAAGGTGGCGTACTTGTAGCCCACGTCAGAGCCCGTGGTCAGCGGGGCATTGGCTGAGCTGGCGCGCATGGACTCGACCATAGGCACAAAGTGCGGCTCCCAGTGGTGCACGGCCAGGAACACCTCCTGGTCGTACCGGCCGGGATCGCGACCCTCCTCGACCAGCAGAAAGCCGAACTGCCCGGAGTAGGCGCCGAGCTCGAGATTGTCCTTGGCCGTGGCGTGCGTGTGGTACCAGCGGGTGCCCGCGGGCCGGGGCGTCAGGTGGTAGCGCAGCGTCTCGCCCGGCGGAATCATCGGCGAGCCTTCTTCCATCGCGCCATCGTTGTGGGCATCGGTCGCAAGCCCGTGCCAGTGCACAATGTCCGCGGTGCCGGTCGCGTTGGTCACGTCCAGGGTGAAAGGAACGCCTTCGCGCATGCGCAGCATCGGGCCTGGAACCGTGCCGTTGTAGGCCGTTGTTTTCACGGAAACGCCGGGGCTGATCTCGAGCGTGCAGGGCTCGATGCGGAGCCGCGCGTCCGGCGCCGGAAGCCTTTGCGCCGGCGCGACCTTGGCCCACACGCTCGACGTTCGCTCAAGACCGGCTGCCGCCGCAACGCCCGCGGAAACAAGAAACCGCCTTCGATCCATGGTGCCCCTTTCGCGCGGCGCCCGCACCTTTGCTTTTCTCTGTTATTGGTTGCACTGTACCGGAAGCCCGCGGCGGGCGCCATCCCCCGTGTTCACGGGACGGGCAGGCGGGTACGGGGCCGCAACGTAAGATCAAGGAAGGAGACCTGAGTGCCCTACCAAGACCTGCGTGCGTGGATCAAAGCAATGGAACGAGCCGGCGAGCTGAAGCGGGTTCGCGAGCAGGTGGACCCGATCCTCGAGATCACCGAGATTGCCGACCGAGCGTCCAAGGCCGGCAAACGAGGCGGCGTCGCCGGTGGGCCGGCACTGCTGTTTGAGCAGGTGAAAGGCTACCCGGGCGCGCGGGTGTTGATCAATCAGTTCGGCTCCGAAGCCCGGATGAAGCTGGCCCTGGACGTGGAATCGCTCGACCAGATCGCGGGACGGATCAGCGCGCTGCTCGAGCAAAAGTCGCCGGAAGGGCTGATGGACAAGTTGAAGTTGCTGCCCAAGCTGGCCGAGTTTGGAAAGTTCTTTCCGAAGACCATCCCGGCCCGGCAGGCGGCGTGCAAGGAAGTCATCCACATTGCCTCGCGCGGAGACGTCGTGGATGTGCTCCAGTTCCCCGTGCTGCAGTGCTGGCCCATGGACGGGGGCCGCTACATCACGCTGCCCTGCGTGGTGACCCGCGACCGCAAGACCGGCAAGCGCAACGTGGGCATGTACCGCATGCAGGTCTACGATGGGCAAACCACGGGGATGCACTGGCAGCGGCAAAAGAATGCCGCCGAGCACCTGCGGGACCGCCTGCGTGCCCAGGCCGGCGATGCGGCCGGCCGCGTCGCCGAGATGGCTGAAACTGCGGGCGGCACCGTGGCTCGCGCAACCGCCGGGACCCGGGTCGCAGGGCCCATCTCGCCGCTCAAGGCGGCGAACTCGGTTGCCTATACCAGGGAGTTGCCGGACCGGCTCGAAGTTGCGGTAGCCATTGGAACCGATCCCGCGACGACCTTTTCCGCCATTGTTCCTGCGCCGCCCGAGGTCGAAGAGTACATCGTCGCCGGCTTTCTCCGGCAAAAGCCGCTGGAGCTGGTGCGGTGCGAAACGGTGGATCTTGAAGTGCCGGCGCACGCGGAAATCATCCTTGAAGGCTATGTCCGGCTCGACGAGCTCCGCGTGGAAGGCCCCTTCGGCGACCACACCGGGTTTTACACCATGGAAGATGAGTACCCGGTCTTTCACCTGACCGCCATCACCCACCGGAAAAACCCTATCTACGCCGCCACTATCGTAGGCAAGCCGCCCATGGAAGACGCCTGGATGGGCAAGGCGGTCGAGCGGATCTTTCTGCCGCTGATGAAGCTTACCCTCCCGGAGATCGCCGACATCAATCTGCCGGTTGAGGGCGTCTTCCACAACCTGATGGTGGTTTCCATCCGCAAAAGCTATGCCGGGCATGCGCGCAAGGTGATGAACGGCATCTGGGCGCTTGGCCAGGCCATGTTCACCAAGTGCATCGTGGTGGTCGATGAAGACTGCGACGTGCAGGACCTGGGCGAGGTAGTGCTGCGCACGGCCAACAACATCGACCCGGAGCGCGATATTCAATTTACGCTTGGGCCCGTCGACTCGCTCGACCACGCGTCGCGGCTGCCGAACTTCGGCTCCAAGATGGGCATCGACGCGACGCGCAAGTGGCCTGCCGAGGGGTTTACGCGGCCCTGGCCCCCGATGATTGCCATGGACGGAGCGACCCGGGCACGGGTCGATGCGATCTGGCAGAAGCTCGGGATCGAGTAAACAGGGCTCCCGGCGCGGAGTCCGCAGGCCGTCGAGCTGTGCTCCTTTCCCGGAACGTACAGCGGAGCAAGAGCCCTGCTCCGCGTCTCCGTTATTCCGCTATTCCGCCTGCTTCAGCTCAAGCTTCACCAGGTTGTGCACCCAGCGCGCGGGGCGCTCATCCTGCTGGACCACCAACTGCAGCGGGCCCTGCTTGGTATCGAGTGGCTTGCCGTCCAGGCTGTCTGCCACAATCACGTCCCCAGGGTGGAAGCCGGGCTCGACTTCGGCAAGCGACAGCACGGCGTGGTAGTTGTCGCTGCCGGTAGCGACGATGTAGTCCGAAAGCGCTTTGCCTTTCACCGCGGACGGCTCGGGTGCGCCTACCTTTTCAAGCAGTTCGATCACGGGGACGCCCGCAAAGGTTTCCTGCGCGTGCGTGTGCCCGTTGGTGGCAGTGACGGAAACGTGGTGCATCCCCTTGAGCGCGTCGAGCGACAGCGTGGTTTGCTGCCCGGGCCCCCCAAGCTGCAAGGGCGCGGACGGGGATTGGGCGGAGCAAAGGGAGGCAACGCCGAGCGCGATTGCGGCCAGGGTCCCGGAGTGGTGGAAGCGAGCCATGGCTCTCCTGTCGCGGGCTCGCCATGACGCCGGAAACAAGCGCCCGGAAAAGAGCACCCGCACGGGTATACTACCGCTATGTCGATCGCAAGCAACATCAAGGGTATCGCCAAGGGAATGAGCATCACTCTGGGGGAGATGTTTCAGCCTACGGAGGTGGAAAACTACCCGGACGGCCCGGGACCGACCCGTGGCGCTGTGCTCCAGGAGCGTTTCCGCGGCGCCCACGTGCTGCAGCGCGACGAAAACGGCCTGGAAAAGTGTGTGGCCTGCTTTCTGTGCGCGGCAGCCTGCCCGGCCAACTGCATCTATATCGAAGCCGCCGAGAATACGGCCGAAAAGCGGATCTCGAGCGCCGAGCGCTATGCCAAGGTGTACAACATCGACTACAACCGCTGCATCTTCTGCGGTTACTGCGTGGAAGCCTGCCCGACCGACGCGATCACGCATGGGCACGGTTTCGAGCTGGCCAGCCTGAACGCGACCACGCTGGTGATGCGCAAGGAAGACATGCTGGTCAAGAACGTGGGGCTGCCCGGCGCGGTGGCAAGCGGAGCCGACTCCGTCAAGTAGCGGGCGAACAAAGCGCGCAAAGCGGCAGCCCGAGGGCTGCCGCTTTGTTGTGCGCGCCGCATCCAAGCAGCCACGGGGGAAACAGGATGGCGTCGGTACGGGTGTTTGCGCGGGCCAAAGCAAAGGCTGGGAAAGAAGAACAGCTGCGCGAGGTTCTGCTGGAGCTGGTAAAAGCGAGCCGCACCGAGGATGGTGTTGAGCTGTACGAGCTGTTTGAAACAACGGAGGGCGGGGAGTTCCTGTTCAGCGAAATGTATGGCGGGCGCGAGGAGTTCGAAATCCACAGCAGCTCGGACCACTTCAAGCAGGCGACAGATGCCATGCAGCCGCTGCTGGAAGGCGAGTTGACGGTTTGGCAGGTCGATCCGGTCGAGCCTGTGCTGTAGTGCGCCTTCCCCTGGAGGCTAGAATCGCATCTGGGCATCCCCTTGCCGGCCCACCTGGAAACAATGCCTGACTTTCTCAAACTTCTCGATGAGCGCGTGGTCGTGTTCGATGGCGCCATGGGCACCAGCATTCAACTTCATGCGCCCACAGTGGACGATTACTGGGGCAAGGAGGGTTGCAATGAACTGCTGGTTCTGTCGCGCCCGGACATCATTCGCGGGATCCATGCAAGCTTCTTTGAAGTCGGCTGTGATGTGGTCGAGACGAACAGCTTCGGCTCGACCCGCGTGGTGCTCGACGAGTACGAGCTGGGCGAGCAGACCCGCGAGTTAAACATTGCTGCCGCGCGGCTTGCCAAAGAAGTGGCCCAGCAGTTTTCCACGGCTGCCCGGCCGCGCTTTGTTGCCGGTTCCATCGGGCCCACAACCAAGCTGCCCTCGCTTGCGCACATCGGCTACGACGCCATGGCAGCGATGTACCGCGAGCAGGCCGGGGCGCTGATCGAGGGCGGCGTCGACCTGCTGCTGATTGAAACCAGCCAGGACCTGCTGCAGGCCAAGATCGCGCTCGCCGCCTGCGGCGACGCCATGCGCGAAGCAGGGAAGCACCTGCCCGTGCAAATGCAGGTGACGCTTGAAGCGACGGGCACGATGCTGCTGGGCTCGGAGATCGGCGCGGCGCTGGCGGTGGTCGAGTGCTTCGACCCGGATGTGATCGGGTTGAACTGCGCAACCGGTCCGGCGGAGATGAACGACGCCGTACGGTTTCTCTGCCAGAACTCGATCCGCCCCATCAGCGTGCTCCCCAACGCGGGGCTGCCGCAAAACGAGGGCGGCATCGCCGTGTACAAGCTCACGCCCGAGGAGCTCGCCCGCTACCATCGCCGCTTTGTCACCGAATACGGCGTGCAGGTAGTCGGCGGCTGCTGCGGGACGACGCCCGCGCATCTGCGGGCCGTGGTCGAGGCAGTCGAGGATGCGCGGCCTGCGCGTCGCGAGCTCAAGCCGCAGGGCGTGGCAGCCAGCGCCTTTGCGGCGATCCCGCTCGAGGTCGACGGGCAGCCGGTGATCGTCGCCGAGGAGATGAACACCACCACGCGTGCCGCGCAGTTTCGCGATATGGTGCGCGCGGCGGACTACGACGGCATCCTGGCCATGGCCAAGCGTTTAGCGAGCGAGGGCTCGCAGATGCTCGACCTTTGCTGCGCAATTGTCGGCGAAGACGAAAAGGGATACATGAACGCGGTGCTCGAAAAGATCGCGACGCGCGTTACCGCGCCTATCCTGATCGATTCGACCGAAGCCGATGTCGTCGAAGAGGCTTTGAAGCGGGTGCCGGGTAAGCCGCTGATCAACTCCATCAACCTGGAGGACGGTGAGAAGCGAACCAGCAAAGTGCTGCCGATGGCCAAGCGGTACGGCGCGGGCGTCGTCGCGCTCACCATCGACGAAGAAGGAATGGCCCTCACGGCAGACCGCAAGGTCGCGGTTGCCAAACGCATCTACGCGATGGCAACCGAACGCTACGGGATGCGCGGCGAAGACATTCTGTTCGACCCGCTGACGCTGCCCATTTCCACCGGCCAGGAAGACTACCGCGACGCCGGGATGGAAACCCTCGAGGCGGTGCGGCGCATCAAGCAGGAGCTGCCGAAAGCGAAGACCATACTCGGGGTCAGCAACATCTCCTTCGGGCTGAACGCGTATGCGCGCCGCGTGCTGAACAGTGTCTTCCTCAAGGAAGCAGTCGATCGCGGGCTGGACGCGGCCATCGTCAACTACGCAAAGATTTACCCGCTCTACAAGATTCCCGCGCGCGAAGTGGAGCTGGCCCGCAGGCTCATCTTCCACGACACTGCTGAAGGCGACCCCTTGCAGGGATACATGGCGCACTTCAGCGGCATCGACCCAGGTGCGAAGAGCGAGGAAGCGGCGGTTGACAGTTTGCCGCTCGAAGAGCAGCTCAAGCAGCTGATCATTCGCGGGGAGCGCTCGCGTGGGCAGGGCGATGCAAAGCAGTCGCTCGAACAGGTCCTCGAAACGGCGCTCGTCAGCTACTCGCCGCTCGAGCTGATCAATACGGTGCTGCTCGACGGCATGAAGACGGTCGGCGATCTGTTTGGCGCGCGCAAGATGCAGCTGCCTTCGGTGCTCGATTCGGCCGCCGTGATGAAGGCCGCGGTCGCGTACCTGGAGCCCAAAATGGAGCGCGTGGAAGGCACGCAAAAAGGCACCATCGTGCTCGCGACCGTAAAGGGCGACGTGCACGACATCGGCAAGAACCTGGTCGATATCATCCTCTCGAATAACGGCTACAAGGTGGTCAACCTGGGCATCAAACAGCCGGCCGACGCAATCATCCGGGCTGCGCAGGAGCATCGCGCCGATGCCATCGGGCTAAGTGGACTGCTGGTCAAGTCGACGCTTGAAATGAAGTATGTGATCCAGGATCTCGAGCGCCTGCAGATGACAACGCCCGTCATCTGCGGAGGCGCTGCCCTCACGCGCAAGTATGTCGAACAGGATCTGCGGCAGGAGTATTCGTCGGCGGTTTTCTATGCCGAAGATGCGTTCGCGGGCCTCCACGTCATGAGCGACCTGGCGAGCGAGGACGGGGCGCGCGCGCGGCGCATGGAAGAAGGCAGCACGGTCAAGCTGTTCCCGGTAGCGCCGCACATTGCCGCCGCGCAGCAGTTGCCGGTCCTTGCCGGACCCGCGGTGCGCTCGAGCTGGGTAGTGCCGGAGGAGCAAACGCCGCAGCCGGCGTTCTGGGGCAATCGCGTCTGCAAGGACTTCGACCTCGATCTGATCTTCAGCTACATCAACGAGACGGCGCTCTTTAAGAATCAGTGGCAGTTGAAGACCGCCTCGGCGAGCGACTACCTGCGGCTGGTCGAGGAGAAATACCGGCCTATCCTCCGCGAGCTCAAGGCCGAGATCAAGGAGCAGGGTTGGTTCTGGCCCAAGCTTGTGTACGGCTTCTACCCGGCACAGTCCGACGGCAACGATGTCGTTGTGTACGAGCCGGAAGATGCTGCGGCAAGCGCTCCGCGCGAACGTTTGCGCATCTCCTTTCCGCGCCAGCGGGAAGGCCGGCAGCTGTCCATCGCTGACTTCTTCCATCCGCGCGACTCAGGGCGGATGGATGTTATCGGCTTTTCGGTGGTGACCATTGGCGACCGGGCCAGTGAAGCGACAAAGACACTGTTCGACGCCGGAGACTTTACGCGCTACCTGTACGTGCATGGCCTGGGCGTTGAAACCGCTGAAGCCCTGGCCGAGTACGCGCACAAGTTGATGCGCGAGCAGTTAGGCATCGCCGGGGACGATGCGCCGGAAGTGCGCGACCTTTTCCACCAGAAATACCGCGGCTCGCGCTACTCCTTCGGGTACCCGGCCTGCCCCAACCTTGAAGACCAGACCAGGATCTTTGAGCTTCTGCGGCCGGAAGAAGCGATCGGCGTGCGGCTGACCGAGGGTTTTCATCTTGAGCCCGAGCAGAGCACCGATGCGTTGGTCGTGCACCATCCCCAGGCGAAGTACTTCGTGGTGTAAGTGGATAGGCCACCTATTCCAGGTCCAGTTGGGATACTAGGGAAAGCGCGCTCCTCTGGAGGGCGCCTTTTCTTTTGCCCGAAAGGATGCCGATGACCCCGTCTGAGTTCCTCCTCCAAGCGGTTGCTGCCGCGCGTGCCGCCGAGCATATCTTCCCCGAGTACGCCGCCTGCGAAGCAGCACTGGAGTCTGGCTGGGGTAGCTCGACGCTGGCGCGCCAAGGGAACAACCTGTTTGGACAAAAGCAGTCGCATCCGCCCAGCGGCAATTCGCTTTCGCTGCCCACACGCGAGTTCGTCGAGGGTAAGTGGGTGGTGGTGCCCGCGCAGTGGAAAGCCTTTCCGGATTGGCAGGCCTGCTTTGGGGAACGGATGGCCCTGCTGCGCGAGTCGGCCGCGATCTGTCCGCATTACCGCGCGGCGCTGCTGGCGAAAACAGGAGCTGAGTTCATTGTGCAGGTTTCGGCCAGCTGGTCGACGGACCCCCAGCGCGCGAACAAAGTGTTGCGCGTCTTCGGGGAGCATTTTTCCCTGCAGGCGGCCACCACCCTGCAGAGCGCCTAAAACAGGTCGCCCCGCAGCGCCCTGTGCCTCGCCTCCCCCTGCCCCATGTTTAGGCCGGCTGCGCTTCTGCTTTTCTTGGCTGGTCCTTGACTTCCTTGCGCAGCGCCGCCTCGCGCAGTGGCTTTTCATGCAGCAGCAGTTCCGTGGCCTGGAGGTGCGGGTTGGCGTGGAACCAGCGCTGGCAGGCGTTTCCGTGCAGCAGGTTCAGAATCGCCATCAGCGACATGCCCTGGTGGTGCGCCATCCACTCGCGTACCAGGCAGGGCTGGTCGCGGCCCTGCGTGTAATCGACTGCTTCGTACAGGCCGTACGCTCCGCCCCAACCGGCTTTCGCCATGGTGCGCAGGTTCAGGAGCGCCCGCTCACGATCGACGCCGAGCGCAAGAAAGCTTGCATAGGGCGCGACCACCGGACCCGCGGTCGCGTCCCACTTGAGCGCGATCTGCGGGATGCCGAACGCCTGGTAGTGGTAGTGGCCGGCCTCGTCGGTGCCGGCGTATCCCGATTCAGAGATGCCCCAGGGAAAGCCGAGCCGCCGGGTGTAGGCTCGCTGCACGGCCACAACCTGCGTGAGCGTGCGCGCCAGCAGGGTTTCCGGGTAGGAGCGCATCCACAGCGACGGCATCAGGTATTCAAACATGGTGCCGGTCCAGGAAAGCAGCACCGCGTGACCGAACGCAAGGGTGTGCGTGCGCGAAAGCTTAAACCAGCTGGTCTGCTCCAGGTCGCCCTTGGCGACGCAGATAAACACGGCGATACGCGCTTCGGAAGCCAGCATGTCGTAGCAGGCCGCGTGCAGCTCACGCGCCGGCACGTCATAGCCGATCGAAAGCAGCTGGCGATCCCGCTGCACAAGGAAGCCGAAATCCATCTCCGTCGCCAGTCGAAAGGCTTCGCGGGAACAGTGCGCCAGTTCAGCCGCCAGCCGCTCCAGCCGCTCGGCCGCCGGCAGCAGCAGCCCGCGCAGCTCCTCGGCCAGCGTGCGGGTGGCTGCGTCGACCCGCGGCCCAGGCTCGGCACACAGTTCGGGCAACCTGGCAGCCAGCTGCCGGGCGAAGTTTTCGGCGTGCTCGAGCGCCGGGTGATACGTTGCCTCGCCCGCTAGCGCGCGCAGGGGCGCGAACCTGGGCAGCAGCCAGGGTTCCAGTTCGCGCAGCAGGGTCGCGATCGCCTGCCGGCGCTGGGCTGCTTCTTCGCGCCACCAGCTCGCCTCGCCCTCACCCGTGCCGCCCAGCGGCCTCAGGCCTGCACCTTCGGCCGCCCAGTCGAGCAGCGCGTCGAGCGGGGCGGCAGCAGCGGGCATCTCGCTTGCACAGCCGGCAAGCGCTAGTTGCGTTCGCAGCCCGGTAAACAAGCGCTCATCAACAAGCGGCCGGGTCAGGAGCTCAGCCGCGCCCATGCGCAGCGTATACAGCGAGGCGGCAAAGTTGCCGCTGTCCACCGAAGACACGGTGATCGGCAGCAGCGGCTCCAGCGTGTGCGTGTTGTACCAGTTGTACAGGTGCCCCCGCTCCTTGGGCAGAGCCGTAAAGGTGGCAAGGGTTTCGGTGGTAAGCCGGGTGAACTCGGGCACGGTGAGCCAGCCGAACTCGACCGCCGCCTGCCGTGCGTTCAGCAGCAGTCCAAGATTCGTAGGGGAAACGCGCGCCGCCTCGAACAGGTTGGCTTCTTCTACGTTGTCGGGGATGAGGAAGTGATGCGCCGCGCTGCTGAACTGGTAGAAGTAGCGCCAGATCCGCAGCGCGTGTTCCTGGAGAAAGGCCGTCTCCGCCGGTGCAAGCGCAGTCACCGCGGCCCGCAAGGGCTGGTTCAGCCACGCGGTAATCAGGCTGGTGCAGGCCCACAGCAGCAGCACCGGAGCCGCTACGGGCAGCGCGTGCGGCCGCAGTCGCCAAAGCAGCAGGGCCACCGCCAGCGCGAACAAGGGCGATCCGGTCAGGTAGCGATCCACCGGGGTGACCCGCTTTCCTTCCTCGGCCTCGGCGGCGGTTTCCCACTCCAGCAGGCGCTGCCCGGTGATAAAGCGGCGTACCAGCGCACGGAAGATGGCGTCCAGCGACAAAAACGTGGAGTGGGGCAGAAACACTACATTCAGCAGGGTGATGTAGGCTGCCTGGGCCGAGCCGGTCAGCGCTTCGCCTACCGCGCCGGCCTGCTCAGAAACCGCGGCGCGCCCAAGCGCAAACACCAGCTGCACAATGGTCGGCAAAAACATCAGCAGCAGGGTTGTCAGCGTCCAGTACAGCGCGCCCCCCGCCAGCCCCAGCCAGCCGGCGATAAAGAGCAGCAGGGTAAACGGCTCGACAAGCGAGCGGCGCAGGTTGTCGAGGATCTTCCAGCGAGAGATCGTCGAGATGGGGTTGCGCACCTTGTGGCGCGACTCGTCCGGCACCTCGCGAAAAAGCCACTGCGCGATCTGCCAGTCGCCGCGCACCCAGCGGTGTTTGCGCCGTGTATAAGCCGAATAGTGCGAAGGGTAGTCGTCGATGACCTCGATGTCGGTTGCGAGCCCGGCGCGCGCGTAGGCGCCTTCAATCAGGTCGTGCGAAAGCAGGGCATTGCGCGGGAAGCGCCGGTCCAGCACGGCGTGAAGGGTGCTGATCTCGTAAATGCCCTTGCCGGTAAAGATGCCCTCCCCATATAGGTCCTGGTACACATCGGACACGGCGCGGGTGTAGGGGTCGAAGCCGGTCTGGCCGGAAAACAGCGAGGCCAGGCGCGAGCGCGACGCTGACCCGACGCTGACCCCGACCCGCGGCTGCAGGATGCCGTAGCCGGCGGTGACGATGCGGCGCTCCGGGTCGATCACAGCGCGATTGAGCGGGTGGGCCATGGCGCCGGCCATCGCTGCCGCCGTGCCGCGCGGTAGCTGTGTGTCCGAGTCGAGCGTGATGATGTAGCGGACATCGCGCACCTGGTCGATGCCTCCCGCCTTGACCGGAAACGCGTCAAACACGCCCTGCAGATACTTGTTCAGGTCCAGCAGCTTGCCCCGCTTGCGCTCCCATCCCATCCACACGCCTTGGCGGGCGTTGAAGATGCGCTGCCGGTGAAACAAGCAGAACGATCCGCCCTTTTGCCCCCGATACTGTTCGTTCAGGTCGTTGATGAGCTTGACCGCGAGATCGACCAGCGCGTCTCCATCGTTTTCACGAGGCCGCGTCACCGCGTCGGGCAGATCCGTGACGAGCGCGAAATGAAGATGAGGGTCCTGGTTGGCGAGATACCGCACTTCGAGCTCGGCTACCAGCTCGCGCAACCCTTTCTCATTCAGCAGCAGCGTGGGCACCGCGACCAACGTGCTTGCGTCCGCCGGGATGCCGGCCTTGCGAAAGTCGAGCTTCGGCAGCGCGTGCGCTTCAAACAGCAACGTCACAAGGTTGTTGACCAGGTCGACGACGCCCTGGGTGGCGGGCAGCAGAAGCAGCAGAAACGCCAGCATGATCGAGCCGAAGGTATGCGCGGCAGGCACGATCGGCAGCAGCAGCGCCGCGATCAGCAGGACGGAAAGGATTTCAATCGGCGCGATGTAGAAAAGGTCTGCGTCGCGCCGGGCGGCGATGCGAAGCCGCTCCGCGGGCGGGGGACGGTACCCGATGCTGTGCGCCAGGTCGTCGACCCCGGCATCCAGCAGGTAATAGCCGATGTGCGACTGTCGCGCCTGGACGCGCCCGTCGGCGAAGATGCGTTTTGCCCCGGTGCGGGCGTAGCGCAATGCCTCGCGTGCCACGTCGATCTCGGTCAGGTCGGCATAGCGCGCCAGCGCAGCCACCCGCTTCCGATAGCTTTCGCGGCTGTCGAAGTCCATGCGCGCATACGCGCCGGCGGGGTCCTCCCGGAGTACACGGTCAAAAACAATCAGCGGCTCGCCCACAACAGCCCAATCCGCGTAGCCCAGCTCGCGAAGGCTCTTCATCGAGGTTTGGATCACCGGGTTTTGCCCCGGGGGGATGCCCGCCGCCAGCACCGCCTCGGCTTCCCGCATCACCTGCTCCACCAGGTGGAACTTCATGAAGCTGGGCATGGCCCAGATTTCTTCGAGCTCCAGCGGCTCGCTCCGTTGCAGCTGCTCCATGTAGACCGGCATGGCTTCGGCATCCCAGCGGTTCCCGGTGCCTGCGAAGTATCCCGCGACCACCGCGCTCACGCGGGGCAGGTCGCTTGCTTCCAGTCGCGGCAAGCGCTCCAACGCGCGCCGGCCGCCTTCCAATCCGTTGATCCCGGCCCGGAGCAGCCGGGGATTCTCGCGCAGCACCAGGAGAGGGTCGCTCCAGCCCGCGGCTCCATCCGGCGCCGGCAGCGCATCGAGCCGGCGCATCAGCGCGCCAAGCGTCGCGCCGGCAGCGGCGATGCGCGCCCGCAGCGCGCCCGGGCCACGGGGATGCCGGATCGCGGTCAGACGCGCCGCGTCTGCTTCCGCCTGCGCCCGCAGCGCGTCAGCCTGCCACGGCGGACCTGCAGGCGGGCTTTCGGGGGTTACTCCATCTGCCACGCAAACGCTCCCGGGTGCGATTCTAGAGCATATCTCCGGCCGGGCAATGCCACCCCCATCCCGGTCCGCTTTCTTCCCGGACCCGCGCCAGCCGCAGCCTGCCGCCCGGCCTTGCTGCCCGGCGCCGGCTCAACGGTAGCTGGCCGCCTGCATCTCGAACATCTCCGCATACAGCCCGCCAAGCGCCATCAGCCGGGCGTGGTCGCCTTCCTCCACCAGCTGACCCCCGGCAAGCACCACGATCCGGTCGGCCATGCGCACCGTCGAAAAGCGGTGCGAGATCAGCAGCGCCATCTTTCCCTGCGTCAACTCGGCAAACCGCTCAAAGACCTCCAGCTCCGAGCGCGCATCAAGGGCTGCGGTGGGCTCGTCAAGGATCAGCAGCTGGGCGTCGCGCAGGTAGGCGCGGGCCAGTGCGATCCGCTGCCACTCCCCGCCCGACAGGTCCACCCCGGTTTCAAAGCGGCGGCCCAGCATCTGGTCGTAGCCGCCGGCCAGCTTGGCGACCACGCTTGCGGCCAGCGACTTTTGAGCGGCCAGCTCAATGTCCGCTTCCGTGTGGCGCGCTTCCACGTGGCCGACCGCGATGTTGTCGCGAGCCGTCATCTCGTAGCGCATGAAATCCTGAAAGATGACGCCCATCTCCTGGTGGAGATCATTCAGGTCGTAGTCGCGCAGGTCTACCCCGTCGAGCAGGATCTGGCCCTCGGTCGGATCATAAAGCCGCGTGATCAGCTTGACGACCGTGGTCTTGCCCTGGCCGTTTTCGCCGATCAGCGCGATCCGCTCGCCCGGGCGCAGGGTGAAGTTGAAGTCCTTGAGCACGCGCCGCTGCGTGCCCGGGTAGGCAAAGGAAACATGGCGGAACTCAAAGCCCTGCCGGATGGGCCGCGGGACCAGGCGAGCCCCCGGCTTGGATGTGACGGTCGGCTTCATCTTGAAAAAGGCGATCAGGTCGGTAAGGAACAGCGCCTGGTCGGCCATGCCCGAGGCGGTTGAAAACGCCTGCTGGAGGTTGGAGCTGGCCTGCTGGATGGCCAGCGTGATGAGCGAAAAAATGCCGATGTTCGGGTAGCGCCCCGTCACCGCCTGGTATACGGCAAACACGTATGCCCCGTAGTAGCCGGCCGTGCTGACGAGTGAAAGGAGGCCGCCCCACAGCAGCTTTTTGCGGGAAAGCGCGACGTCCTCGTCGTAGATTGCCTTGGACAGGGCTTGGAAGCGGCCTGTGAGGTACTCGCTGAGGTTGAAAAGCTTGAGCTCCTTGGCTGCTTCCTTGCTGCCGCCTACCTGGCGCAGGTAGTCCATCTGCCGCTTGGCCGGGGTTTGACGAAAGTTCTTCGCGTAGCCCAGAAAGGCAAAGTGGGTTTCGCCGAAAAAGGCCGGCAGCACGCCGCCGATCAGCAGCAGAATCAGGAGCGGCGAGCGATAAATCAGCACCACGCTCCACTGCACGGTGGTGATCAAAAGCTGAAACAGCCGGCCCATCTGCTGGATCATGGCCAGCCGGTCCGTGGCCTGCACGCGCGCGCGTTCCAGCCGGTCGTAGAAGACCGGGTCTTCATAGGTGGTTAAATCCAGCTGGGCGGCTTGCCGCATCACCTGCACGCTTACGTGGTAGGTGTACCGGTCGGCAAGCAGCTGGTCGCCGTAGTCAATGGTCCGGCTGAGCACGCCATTCAAAAAGGCCAGCCCGACCTCGGAGGCGACCAGCCACCAGAAGTGCGGCAGCGGGGGCTGCCGGCGCAGGGCCAGCGCAACGCCGTTGAGGATCTGCGCGGCAACATAGCCGAGCAGCAGCTGCACAAGCGGCACCAGCACCCGCAGCAGCAGCCCGGAGGTAACCACCAGCGGCCCCGAATCCCACAGGATTTTCAGCACGGGGGGAACATTGCGCAGCGCTTGGAGCCGCTCCGCCCATGCGTTGGTCGTTTTTCCTGCTGCTTCCGGCATCCCTACCATTCCAGCACGAAAATAGCCGCCCCCGGCGAGCGTTCAACCAGCGCCCAGCCGGCGTTCAGGCGAGCGTTCAGGCAAGCGGCAGCCACGAAAGCTGGTTGCTGCGATGCGCTCCGGGGCCGGGCTGTTGTCGGCAACCGGGACTTCCAGAGCGATCGCGGCGAGCCGCGGGCTCAGCGGGCCGCCAGTTCCCGGATATAGGCTTCGAGCGTGCGCGGCTCGCGGCCAAGCACTGCACGGAGCACCAGCGCATTGCCGCCGGGGAAGCCGAACTCGTGGTAGTCGGCATACATACGCTCCAAGCCTCGCCGCATGGGCCCGTCCGGGATGCCGGCCATCTCCGCCCAGGCGGCAAAAGGCGGCTCGGCTGCTTCCACAGGCCGCCCGAGCGCCTGGCCCATCATCGCCGCCAGCTCCACACGGTCGACCATGCCGGGTGCGCAAAGCTCAAAGGTGCCGTAATCGAGCCGGTCCCCGGTCAGCGCCAGGGCCGCGGCTTCGGCCACGTCCCGGTAATCCACATAGCAGGCCTTCTGGTACTTGGAGTAGGGAAGGCCCAGCCGCCCTTCCTCCTTCACCATCTTCCAGCTCGCGTCCAGATTCTGCATAAACATCGTGGGCTGGAGCACGGTAAACACCATGCCCGACTCATACAGGGCCTGCTCGACCGGCTGCTTGCCCGCGTGGTTGGTCATTCTTGCGATCGACGGGTGGATCACGCCTGAAAACACGAATTTGCGCACCCTGGAGGCTCCAGCCGCTTCCACCATACGGACGCCCAGCTCCCCCTCCTCCGGCGCAAAGGCCGGGTTGATGTGGAAAACGCCGTCCACCCCGACCGCTGCCGCGCGCAGGCTTTCGGCGTTTTCGAGGTTGCCGATCGCTGTTTCGTCCGCCCCCTGCTCCATCGCTTGTTCCGCTTGCCTTTCGCTGCGCAAGAGCGCCCGGACCGTGGCGCCGCGCCGCTTGAGCTCCGGCACCACTAGTCCGGCGAACCTGCCGGTTGCCCCTACCACGAGCACCTTCATCGCCTCTTCCTCCTTGGGCCTGGTTTCTAGACCGGCATGCGCCCGCCGGTGGCGCCGTAGATCTCTCCGGTGACGTAGCTGGCGTCGTCAGAAGCCAGAAAAACATACAGCGCGCCCAGCTCCACCGGCTGCGCGGGCCGCTCAAAGGCGCTGGTGCTGCCGAACTTTTCCACCTTCTCGGCAGGCATGGTGGCGGGGATCAGCGGCGTCCACACCGGGCCAGGCGCTACGCCGTTGACGCGGATACCCTTTTCGGCAAGCAGCTTGGCAAGGCCCTTGGTCAGGTTGGCGATGGCGGCCTTGGTCGAGGCATACACCAGGATGTTTTTGTCCGGCTCGTAGGCCTGGATCGAAGTGGTGTTGATGATGACGCCGCCCGGCTTCAGGTGCTTCGCCGCAGCCTGGGCCAGCACAAAGGTCGCGCCCACGTTGATGGTGTAGTGCTTGGCAAACTCCTCGCCCGAGATGTCTTCGAGCTTTTCGTAGGTGCGCTGGTAGGCCGCGTTGCTGACCGCGATATCCAGCTTGCCGAACTGCCGCACCGTTTCCTCGACCGCCGTGGCTACCCGGCCGGGATCGGAAAAGTCGAGCGCGATGGCGTGGCCCTTTCGTCCCTCGCTCCTCACGGCGTCGAGGGTGATTTGCGCGTCCTTTTCCTCGCCCGGGATGTGGGTGATCACCACGTCTGCCCCTTCCTTCGCGAACAAGATGGCATCAGCGCGGCCGATGCCGCTGTCGGCGCCCGTGATCAAGGCGACACGGTCGGTCAGCCGGTTGCGCCCGGTGTAGCTTGTCAGCCCGAAATCGGGCTGCGGATCCATCTGCTGTTCGTCGCCCGGGGCAGACTGCTTCTGCGTCGGAAAGGGTGGTTTTGGGCCAAAGGTAAGGGGATTGCGTGCCATGGCGCTGCTCCTTGAACTCTTTTGTGATTTTGCCGATACAGTGGGGAACGAACGGCCGGGAGGTTTTGCGGGCGTGGAAATCTAGTAAGCAGAGAGCGTGCGAGGCCGTTGCCGGGTTGTCCCTCCCTCGGGCCCTCACCCGACGCCCGGGAAAGAAAACCGTTGGGAGCTAGGGAAGCCGTTCTTGCCAGGCGGGCGGGAGAGGGTATAGTTAACAGCTAAGTAGATGCACAGTTTTTCATCGTGCTTTCACCGTGCGTTCGTGACCAGCCAAGGCAGGCGAGCGCTATCCCCGGGTATGGAGCTGAGCGATTTTGGCGGGACAAGCACCGGAAACAGCGAGCGAGCTCCGCAGGAGGCTCCATGAAGCAGGGCCCTGGTTCCATAACCTGCGCATCGACGGGATCCAGACAGCTCCGGATCACTTTCTCGGCGACTACCCTTCTGTGAAATGGCGTCACCTGGACGAAACGCTGCCGCGAGACCTTTCCGGCAGGACCGTTCTCGATATCGGCTGCAACGCCGGCTTCTACTCGATTGAGCTGAAGCGCCGCAACGCGGCGCGCGTGCTGGGCGTGGATACCGAGGAGTTTTACCTGAACCAGGCGCGGCTGGCGCGGGACGCGCTTGGCCTCGAGATCGACTACCAGCACTGCTCGGCTTATGACGTGCTTTCGCTCCCCGGGCAGTTCGACATCGTGCTCTTTATGGGCCTTTTCTACCACCTGCGCTACCCGCTCTTTGCGCTTGACCGCGTTGTGCAAAAGATCGCGCCGGGAGGCACCCTGGTGTTTCAAACGCTGTACCGCCCGCACACGGCAAACAGAGCCAAGCCGGTCGAGCCCGACTACCCCTTTTGGGAGCAGCAAATCTTTGCCGACCCGGAGTTTCCGCAGATGCGTTTTTTTGAGCACTGCTTTTCGGGCGACAAAACCAACTGGTGGGTGCCCAACCGTGCCGCCGTCGAGGCCATCCTGCGCTCAGCCGGGCTGCGCATTGACGCGCACCCGGAAGACGAAACCTGGCTTTGCACACCGGTCAGCGTCGCCGGGCACGGGCAATCGATCCAAGAGCGCGAGTTCGCGGGCAAGCTTTGGTAAGGGGAGCGAGATGGTAGAAGCGGTCATGTTGTGGAACGAACCGAACAACCTGTCGCACTGGAACTTTCACCTGGATCCGGGGTGGGAACGGTTTGCGGCCATGGTGCGCTCTGCGTCCCGCGCCATCCGCGCCATCAATCCCGGGCTCAAGATTGTGCTCGGCGGGGTATCGTCCTGCGATTCACGCTGGATCGCGCGCATGCGCGGCCTGGGTGCGCTTGAAGAGATCGACGTGGTCGCGGTGCACGGCTTTCCGCTGGACTGGAACCACTGGCACGTCAACGAGTGGCCGGAGCGGATCGAGGAAACAAGCGCGGCCGCCGGCCTGCCGGTTTGGGTGTCGGAGGTGGGCGCGTCGTCGTTTGGCGCCGAAGAGGTTGCGGCCTTTGGACTTGAGCGGATGACCGGGCTGCTCCAGGGCAAGGTGGATCGCATTCACTGGTATAGCCTTTACGACCTGCCGCCGAGCTGGGAAGCGACCACGCGCCACAAGGAAGCCGAAGGCTCGTCCTACTACCGCCACTACTACATGGGCCTGCTGCGCCACGACGGCACCCCCAAGCAGACCACCGGGATGTTTCCCGCTCTGGTGGCCGCAAACCCGGCTCTCGGGCTTTGCCAGTGGTTCCACTACAACGACCCGCGGCTCGATGCGGCCGTCGGCTGGTTGCACCGTTTGGGCGTGCGGTCGCTGCGCACCGGGGTCAGCTGGGCCGACCGCTTCCGTCCCGACGCCGAGCAATGGTTCGACCGCCAGATGAGCGCGCTCGCTCCTTTTGACACCACCATGACCTTGTGTTTCACCCCGGACCACCTGGGCATCGAGCCGCACTGGGCCAGCCCGCCCCGCAACATAGAAGACTTCACGGAGTTTGCGCGCTGGGCGGTAGGCCGCTATGCCGCTCCGCAGCCCGTACTGCCCGAGCCGGAAGGCTTTGCGGTCGCGGTCTAGATCGAACAAAAGAAAGGGAAGCGATGCGGAGCAAAACAATTCTGATTACCGGCGGGGCCGGCTTTGTGGGCTCGCACCTTGCCGATGGGCTTTTGCGCGAGGGCCATGCGGTCCGGGTGCTCGACAACCTGACCCCGCAGGTGCACGGCCGCAAGCTGCCTACCTATCTGTCGCCCGAGGTGGAGCTGGTTTACGGCGATGTGCGCGACCGCGCTGCCCTGCAGCAGGCCCTTGAAGGCGTCGACGCGATCTACCACTTTGCATCCCGGGTAGGCGTGGGCCAGTCCATGTACGAGATCCAAAGCTACATGGACGTGAACACCCTGGGCACGGCGCAGCTGCTTCAGGCCCTGCTTGATGGAAAGCAGCCGGTGGAGAAGCTGGTCGTCGCCTCGTCCATGTCGATCTATGGCGAAGGAGCCTACACTTGTGCCGGGTGCGGCCCGGTGGCGCCGCCGATCCGGGGCAATGCGCAGCTGCGCGCCGGGGACTGGGACCCCCGCTGCCCCGGCTGCGCGGGCCCGCTCAGCCCCCGGCCCACGGCTGAAAACAAGCCGAGCGAGGTAACCAGCGTGTACGCCCTGTCCAAGCGCGACCAGGAAGAACTGTGCCTTACCTACGGCCGCGTGTACGACCTGCCGGTGGTTGCGCTGCGCTTCTTCAACATCTACGGCACCCGCCAGGCCCTTTCCAATCCGTACACCGGCGTGGCTGCAATCTTTGCCGCGCGCCTCCTGAACAACCAGCCTCCGCTGGTCTTCGAGGACGGCGAGCAGCAGCGCGACTTCGTCAACATCCACGACATCGTGCGCGCCAACCTGCTCGCGCTGGAAAGGCCGGAAGCAAACGGCCAGGTCATCAACATCGGCTCAGGCCAGCCTATCTCCATCAGCCGGGTCGCCGAGCTGCTCACCACCGCACTGGGCAAGGAGCTGCCCCACCAGCTCACCCGGCGCTACCGTTCCGGCGACATCCGCCACTGCTACGCCGACCTGACCCGGGCCCGAACGCTGCTCGGCTACCAGCCGCAGGTCACGCACGAGCAGGGCTTTGCCGAGCTGGTCGAGTGGCTGCGCGCCCAGCAGGCCGAAGACCGGGCAGAAACCATGATGGGGGAGCTGAACGCATACGGACTTTCCGCGTGAGTTCGGCATCGCACCTACACGGGCCCGAGCAAACGCCCGTTCTCCAGGCGAAGGATCTTGAAGCGACTGAGGAGGAGAAGTTGAAGAGCAGGACCGAACGTAGAGTTCTGATCACCGGCGGCGCGGGATTTATCGGCAGCAACCTGGCCGCCCGCCTGCTCCAAGTGCCCTCCACCCACGTCATGGTGTACGACAACCTGGCTCGGCCCGGGGTCGAGCGCAACCTGGCCTGGCTCAGAAGCCTGGCATCGCCCGGCCAGCTTGCCGTGGTGCCCGGCGATGTGCGCGATCGCACCCTGCTGGCAGAAGCTGCCGTGGGTGCGACGGAAATCTTTCACTTCGCCGCACAGGTTGCGGTGACCAGCTCGATCGACGACCCTCTCGCCGATTGCCACACCAACATCCTGGGCACCCTGCACGTGCTTGAAGCCGCCCGGGCCGCGCGCATTCCTCCGCTGGTTCTGTTTACCTCGACCAACAAGGTATATGGTTCGCTTGAAAAGCTGCCCACGCAGCGCATCGGCGACCGGTATGCGTTCGCGGACAGTGCCTTTGAGGGAGTTTCCGAGCAGCATCCGCTTGACTTCCATTCCCCCTACGGCTGCTCCAAGGGTGCCGCCGACCAGTATGTGCACGACTACGCCCGCATCTACGGCGTCCCCACCGTGGTGTTCCGCATGAGCTGCATCGCCGGCCCGCGGCAGCTGGGCACCGAAGACCAGGGCTGGGTCGCGCACTTTTTGTATTCCGCGCTCGAAGGCAACCCGGTGACCATCTACGGCGATGGGTGCCAGGTACGCGATGTGCTCCATGTCCACGACCTCGTGGACGCCATGGAGGCGGCCGTCGCGCACCGGCAGCGCACCGCCGGCGAGGTGTTCAACGTGGGCGGAGGCCTCGCACAAGCCGTTTCTGTGCGCGAAGCCCTGGCCCTGATCGAGCGGCAGACCGGGCGTCCGGTCGAGGCCCGCTACGCCGAGGCGCGACCCGGGGACCAGCGAATCTACATCAGCGACACGGCCCGGTTGCGCACAGCCACCGGATGGCGGCCGACGCGCTCGCTCGACCGGACCTTTGCCGACATCGGTGCCTTTTGGCAGAGCGATCTCGCGAGCAGGGAAGCGCGCGCGGCGAGGGGCGAAGCCGAGCCGCAGCTCGCTTTCGCGCAAGAGGCGCAGGGGGCATGAACTTCGCGCTGGTGAATCCCCGCTGGAGCTTTGAAGGGTCAACGTATTTCGGCTGCCGCGACCCCCACCTGCCGCTCGAACTGCTCCATGCCGAGAGCGAGCTGCGGCGCGCCGGGCACGCCGTGCGGCTTGTGGATGCGCAGATGGAAGCACTCACGCCGGCGGAGGTTTCGCTCCGGCTCGCCGGGTTCGCGGCGGATTTTGTCGTCCTCCCGACCACCCCTTCCTACCTCTTCTGGCGCTGCCCGCCGCCCGAGCTGCGCATCCCGCGCGAGTGGGTCAGCGCGCTGCGCCCGACGGTCGCTCCCCGCGCCCGCTTTGTTCTGATCGGTCCCCACCCTTCGGTCACGCCTAGGGCTACGCTGCGCAAAACGGGCGCCGACCTGGTTCTGCGTGGCGAGCATGATCAGGTCCTGCCCCTGCTCGCGTCCACTCCGTGGGGCTCGATCCCCGGCTGCTGCTGGCAGGACACGCAGGGAACGCACCTGAGTGAGGGTTTGGGCGTCACCGCGATGAGCTCGCTGGCCCCGCTCGACTTTGCCGGCTACCCGGTCGAGCTCCACACCCACAAGCACCACGTCTTTGCCCAGCTCGATGGGCTGGGGGCCGAGCTTGAATATGCGCGCGGCTGCCCCTGGTCCTGCTCTTTCTGCAACAAGACCCTGTTTCGCAACAAGTACCGCGAGCGGCCTGTTTCCACGGTGCTGGCTGAAATCGACGCCCTGGTCGCCCGCGGCGTGCGCTATATCTACTTCATCGACGAAATCTTCGGCGTTGGCCGCAACGTCCGCACGATGCTCGAGGCGATCGCAACCAGGCCTGTGACGATCGGCTTCCAAACCCGCATTGACCTTTGGGACGAGGAAGGCTTTGATCTGCTTGGCCGCGCCCACGCCATCTCCATCGAGTGCGGCATCGAGTCCATCACCGAAGCCGGCCGGGCGGAGCTGAACAAGAACTGCCGCATGGGCACCGACCGGATCGCCGAGCTGCTCGCCTACGCCCGGCGCCGCATTCCCTGGGTGCAGGCCAACCTGATCCGCACCCCGCAGGACGACGCTGCGCAGGTGCAGGCCTGGCAGGCGGAGCTGAAAGCCAAGGGTGTTTGGGTTTCGGAACCCGTGCCGATGTTTCCTTTCCCCGGCTCGCCCTTGTACGTGCAGACCTTTGGCGCCCCGCCCGATGACCAGGCCTGGGAGCGCGCGCACCGGCACTACCTCGGCCTGTTTGGCCGGGGCGATTTCAGCGACATCCAGGAAGAGCAGCCGGTCGCGTTGGAGGAGCTGGAATGCACGTCCTGCTGACCACGGACTCGGTCGGGGGCGTTTGGACGTACACCGAAGAGTTAACGGCCGGGCTGCTGCGGCGCGGCCACCGCGTGACCCTGGTCAGCTTCGGCGGTCTGCTCGACGATGGGCAGCGGGCGTGGCTGCTCAGCATGGATGCACCCGGGTTTGAGTGGGTGGAAACCGAGTACCGCCTGGAGTGGATGGACTCACCCGGCGAGGACCTGGAGCGTTCGGCCCAGCTGCTCCGCGACCTGGTGCTGCGCGAACAGCCGGATGTGCTCCACATCAACCAGTTTGCCTTTGGCGAGCTGTCGGACACCGTGCCCGTGCTGCTGACCGGGCACAGCGACATGCTGAGCTGGTGGCAGTCGGTCCACGGCGAGCAGGCCCCGGAAACCGGACGGCTGCGCGCCTACACGGCGCTGGTGCGCGGGGGGCTGCAAACGGCCACGCAGCTGGCCGCGCCCACTGCCTGGATGGCCCGCGAGCTGCGCGAACAGTACGGCGTCGACCGCCCGATCGAAGTGGTGCCAAACGGGCGCTCGCCCGAGCTTTTTGACGCGGGGCGGGCAAAACAGCTCCAAGCCCTGACGGTTGGCCGCGCCTGGGACCCTGGCAAGTACGTCACGCTGCTCGAAAAGGTGGAAGTGCCTTTTCCTTTGTGGATCGCCGGCGAGGCGAACTCCCCGGTTTCGGCCGTCCACGTCCCGCGGGCCAGCGCGCCGCCGGGGCCGGGCCGCGGCGTCGGCTACCTGGGGAAGCAAAGCGCGGCGCAGCTGCGCGGGCTTTACAGCCGCACCGCGATTTATGTCGCCACGTCCTGCTACGAGCCATTCGGGCTGGCGCCGCTCGAAGCCGCACTCAGCGGCTGCGCGCTGGTGCTGAGCGACCTGCCCACCCTGCGCGAGATCTGGGGAGACGCGGCCGTTTTCTACCCTTCGCGCGATGGGCAGGCGCTCCAGGGCGCGCTGCGCGCGCTGGGGGCCGACCCGGAGCGAACCGAGGACCTGGCCGCCCGCGCGCTGGCCCGCGCCCGCACCCGCTACACCGCCGAAAGCATGGTCGCGCATCACGAACGGCTGTACCAGGCGCTGGCGCAGGTTGCCGCCGAATGACCCGGCGCCGCATTGTGTACTTCGCGCACTCGATCCGCTCGGACTGGAACAACGGCAATGCCCATTTCCTGCGCGGGCTGCTGCGCGGCCTGGGCATCCTGGGCCACGCGGTTACGGCTCTGGAGCCGGCCGACGGCTGGTCCTACACCCACCTGCTCGGGGAAGGCGAGCGCGGGCGCCACTCCCTGGCCCAGTTTGCCGCGACCTACCCCGAGCTGGACGTGCGCACCTACGCCGGCGCCGGCGACCCCGTGATCCCCGAGCTTCTCGGCGAAGCCGAGATCGTCCTGGTGCACGAGTGGAACGATCCGGCGCTGATCGAGCGGGTGCTTGCCCTGCGCGCGCAGGGCGGCTTTCGCGCGCTTTTCCATGACACCCACCACCGCGCCTCGTCGAGCCCCCAGCAGCTGCGCCGCCTCCACGTGCCTGCCTTTGACGGCGTGCTTGCCTTTGGCGAGGTGCTGCGGCGCGTGTACCGCGAGCGCTGGGGCGCCGGCCGGGTGTGGACGTTGCACGAGGGGGCGGACCTGTCGGTGTTTCGGCCCCGGCCAGGGAGGACGCCCGAGCGCGACCTGGTCTGGATCGGCAACTGGGGTGACGGCGAGCGCACGGAAGAGCTGCAGCAGTTTCTGCTCGCACCGGCCTGCGACGCCCCGGCCCGGGAGGCGCTGATTTACGGCGTGCGCTACCCGGAGGAGGGGCTCCATGCGCTGGCGCGGGCGGGTGTGGCGTATGGCGGCTACCTCCCCAACCTCGAGGCTCCGGAGGCGTTCG
The DNA here is from genome assembly GCA_937859835.1 of uncultured Acidipila sp. Taxonomy (GTDB): domain Bacteria; phylum Acidobacteriota; class Terriglobia; order Terriglobales; family Acidobacteriaceae; genus EB88. The sequence continues at coordinate 28,887 of CALMAN010000160.1, forward strand.
CGGCTGCCCGCTGCACCGTGCACGTGCCCCGGCGGCAGTACGCGGCCGAGTTGCCCGGCATCCCCACCATTCGCGTCTTTGAAGCGCTGGCCTGCGGCATCCCGCTGCTTTCCGCTCCCTGGCGCGACGCCGAATCGCTTTTTGGCCCGCACGACCTTCTGTGGGCGCACCCCTCCGCCGAAATGACTTGCCGCCTTCGCGAGCTGCTCACGGACACTGCCGCGCGCGCGCAGCGCGCCGCCGAGGGGCTTGCCACGGTGCGGGCGCGGCACACCACGCTCCATCGCGCCGAGCAGCTTACCGCCATCTGCGAAGAGGTGCTGCGATGAACGTTCTGGCCTTCGGCTCCTCGCTCCTGTCTTCCTACTGGAACGGCGCAGCCACCTACTACCGGGGCGTGTACAAGTACCTCCACGCGCTCGGCTATTCGATTACCTATGCGGAGCCCGACGCCTTCGGCCGCCAGCAGCACCGCGACTACGAGGCGGTCCCGTATGCGCGCTCGGTGGTGTACCAGCCGGGCCGGTGGGAAGCCGTGCTGCGCGAGCTTGCGCCCGGAGCCGACCTGCTGGTCAAGCACTCGGGGGTCGGGGTCGATGACGCGGAGATTGAAGCCGCGCTGCCTGGCTATCGCGCCCCGGGGGCGCTGGCCTGCATCTGGGATGTGGATGCCCCGGCAACGCTGGCGCGCACCGAGGCCGACCCGCTCGACCCCCTGCGCCTCGCGCTGCCCCGGTACGACGCGGCCCTGCTCTACGGGGGCGGCCCGGAGGTGGTGGCGCGCTTCAAGGCGCTGGGCGTGCCTGTGTGCGACCAGATCTTCAATGGGCTCGACCCGGATACGCACCACCCGGTCGCACCCGACCCGCGTTTTGCAGCCGACCTCCTTTTCCTCGGCAACCGCCTGCCCGACCGCGAGCGCCGCGTGGAAGAGCTGTTTTTGTGTGCCGCCGAGCAGGCTCCGGAGATGCAGTTCCTGCTCGGTGGCGAGGGCTGGGGCGGCAAGCCGATGCCCCCCAACGTACGCTGGCTGGGCCACGTGCCTACGGGCGAGCACAATCGCGCCAACTGCTCGGCCCGCATGGTGCTCAACATCAACCGCGACTCCATGGCGGAGGTCGGTTTTTCGCCGCCTACCCGGGTCTTCGAGGTGGCGGGCAGCGGGGCCTGCCTGCTTTGCGATGCCTGGCCGGGCGTGGAAAGCTTTTTCACTCCCGGCGAGGAAATCCTGGTGGTCCGCGACGCGGACGAGATCGTGTGGGCGCTGCGCAACTATTCCGCGGCGGAAGCAGCGGCCTGCGGCGCGGCGCTGCACCGGCGCGCTCTGCGCGAGCACACCTATGCCGAGCGCGCGAGCAAGGCGCACGCGGTGCTGCGGGCGCTGTGGACCAGCAAGCGGCAACCGCTCCAGGGCCGTGAAGTGCCCTCCTCCTCATGAACATCAGCATCCTTGGTCTTACCATCACCTCGGCCTGGGGCAACGGCCACGCCACTACCTTTCGCTCCTTGTGCGCCGCTCTGCACACCCGCGGGCACCAGATCCGCTTTCTGGAGCAGGACGCGCCCTGGTACCGGGAGCACCGCGACCTCCCGGCGCCTTCCTTTTGCGAGGTCACGCTCTTCGGCGAGTGGCCTGAAGCCCAGCCCTGGCTCCACGCCGCGGCCGGCTGGAGCGATCTGGTCATCATCGGGTCGTACTTTCCGGAGGGCCTCGCGGCCGCCGACTACCTGTTTGCGCGCGCGCACTGCCCGGTTTTCTTCTACGACATCGATACGCCGGTCACCGTGGAACGGCTGCGCACGGCCGGGGAAACCGAGGCCTTGCGCGCTGCGGACATCCCCCGCTACGACGCCTACCTGAGCTTTACGGGCGGCCCCATCCTCGACGAGCTGAAAAGGCGCTTTGGCGCCCGGCGCGCCCTGCCGCTTTACTGCTCCGTGGACCCCGCGGCGCATCGTCCACAGCCGGCAGACCCGCGCTACGGGTGCCTGCTCAGCTATCTCGGGACCTATGCCGCGGACCGCCAGCCCAAGCTCGATGCGCTTTTTGTGGAGCCTGCGGGAAGCTTTCCTGGCGACCGTTTTTTGCTCGCCGGGGCACAGTATCCCGAGTCCCTGGGCTGGCCGGACAATGTGTGGCGCTTCGAGCACATCCCGCCGGCCGAGCACCCGTCGTTCTACTGCTCTTCCCGCTTCACCCTCAATCTCACGCGTACCAGCATGGTCGCCGCGGGGTGGTCCCCATCCGTGCGTTTGTTTGAGGCCGCAGCCTGCGGGGCGGCCATCATCTCGGATGGATGGCCGGGCCTTGCGGAGCTGCTCACGCCCGGCAAGGAAGTCCTGCTCGCCGAAAACACGGCGGACATGGTGCGCCTGCTTCGCCAGACCACCGAGGCGGAGCGTCGCGCAATGGGGCAAGCGGCGCGCGCCCGCGTGCTTGCCGAACACACCAGCGCGCAGCGCGCCGGTGAGCTTGAAGCCGTGGTCGCCGGCGTCCAGGCTTGCAGCGAGGCCGGCTGAGATGCCAGGGAGCAGCGCCCTTGCGCACGCGCAGCAGCTGCTTGCCGGGCGCCTCCTCGCGCCCGCGCTCGCCCGGTTTGCCGAGGCGAAAGCCGCCGGCGCCGACCCCGACAGCTGCGATGCCGGCAGTTGGGAATGCGCCATGCTCCAGGGTCGCTACGGGGAGGCCTGGGCGGTAAGCGACGCGATCGAAGCCCGTCGTCGCGCTGCGGGTCGAGCCGAGCCGCTGCGCTTCTGGGACGGCGCGCCGCTGGCCGGCCGGCGCGTCATGCTCCGCTGCCTCCACGGCTTCGGCGACACACTCCAGTTCCTCCGCTACGCGCCCATGCTCCGCGCCGGCTCTGCCTCGCTCTCGATCGAGGTGCACCCTGAGCTGGTCGCGCTGGCAAGGCTTTGCGACGGCGTCATCGGCGCCCAGGCCGAAGTCATCACCTGGGGCGCGGGCGCGCCAGCGTCGGAGCCAGCCTGGGATACACAGATCGAAGCCATGGAGCTGCTCTACCTGTTTCGCAGCACCCCTGCGACCGTGCCGGCACACACGCCCTACCTCGCTGCCGGGGCGATCCCGCAGGACTCCCTCACGCGTGCCCTGGCTCGCCGGATCGGCGCCCGGCGGACCGGGGATGCCGGGCTGCAGTACGGCTTTTCCTGGCGCTCCAGCGACTGGAATCCGCTGCGCTCTGTACCCTACGGGGAGCTGGCGGGCGTGCTTGCGCAGGTGCCTTCCCCAGGCTACGGCTACAGCCTCCAGCCGGATGGCGCCCGCGCCTTGGCCGAGCCGCCGCTGCTGCGGGCAGAAGACATCAGCTGCGACTTCACGCAACTGGCCGCCCGCGTCGCGTTCTTGGATATAGTGGTGACGGTGGATGGGGTGATCGCGCACCTGGCCGGCGCGCTTGGCAGGCCGGTGCTGTTGCTGCTGCCCTTTGCCGCCGACTGGCGCTGGGGTATGGGTGCGGCTACCCCCTGGTACCCCCGCATGGAGCTTTTCCGGCAGGAGCGGCCGGGGGACTGGAGCGCCCCTTTGCGCGCGCTTGGCGCGAGATTGGCACAGATCCAGACGACAAGGAGCATCTCCGTCGCGTGACACATGACTGGGAGGTCATCATTTTGGGCGCGGGCATCGCCGGGCTCGCCGCAGCCCGCACCCTTGCTGAGGCCGGCCGGCGCGTCCTGGTGCTGGAAGCGCAGGAGGAGGTGGGCGGCCGCATGCGCACCCTGCATGTACCCGGCCTTGCCGCGCCCGTCGAACTCGGCGCCGAGTTCATCCACGGCCGGCCACCCGAACTGCTCGCCCTGCTCGAAGAAGCCGGGCTCGCAACAGTGGAAGCCGGGGGCGACCTGCTCTGCTACCGGGACGGCCGCGTGTCGGAGTGCCCCGAAGACAGTTCTGCCTGGGAGCTGCTGGACGGCATGGAAGCCGTGGCAGCCGAGCATGGCGACATGAGCTTCGATCAGTACCTTGCGCGCTCCGGTGCGTCGGCCGCGGCAAAGCAGCGGATACGCGACTACGTCGAGGGCTTCAACGCCGCGGATGCGGGCGAGATCGGCATTGCCGGCCTTGCGCGCCAGCAGGCGGCTGAGGACGCGATCGAGGGCGACCGCGGTGCGCGGGTGGTCGGTGGCTACCGGGCTTTGGCCGCGTATGTGGCCGGCCGGGCGCGGGCCGCGGGCGCCCAGATAGAGCTGCTGGCGCCCGTACACCGGGTCGAATGGCAGCCGGGCTCCTGCATTGCGCAGGTTGGGGGCGGCCGGCAGCCAACTGCGAAGCAGCTGATCTGCGCGCTGCCGCTGGGCGTCCTGCAGGCAGACGCCGTCCGGTTTGCGCCCCGGCCCGAGAGCGCGTGGAACGCGCTCCGGCTGCTGCGCGCCGGAGCCGTGCAGCGGCTGGTGCTCCAGTTCGAAAGCCGCTGGTGGGCGGCCGACTACCCGGACCTGCGCTTCCTGTTCGCGCCCACACTGCACCCGCCCACCTACTGGACCGCCGCCCCTCAGCAGAATCCGCTGCTTACCTGCTGGACCGGCGGGCCGCGCGCACGGCAGTCCCTGACGACCGAAGCAGTGGAGGAGCAGGCGGTTCGCGCGCTGGCGCGGGTGTTCGGCCGCGAGGCGGCGCCGCGGCTCGCCGCCTCGTACATGCACGACTGGCAGGCCGACCCCTACGCACGCGGGGCGTACAGCTATGCCGCAACCGGTGGCGCGGCTGCTCCGGACCTGCTTGCGCGCCCGGTGCAGGGCACTCTTTTCTTCGCCGGCGAGCATACCGACACCACCGGCCACCTGGGCACGGTGCACGGCGCGCTGCGCTCGGGGCTGCGCGCCGCCCGCGAGGTCCTTACCTCGGCGTAGGCGCCGGGGTTTCCGGCCTGTCCGTTGCCCAGGGCGTGCCCGGGTAGCCGTTGTGCCAGATGCTGACCATCCGGCGCGTGTTTGCCACGTGCACGGCGGGGTCGGCGCTCAGCAGAAGAAAGTCTGCGCGCAGGCCTGGCGCGAGCATGCCGGTATGGTCATCGATGCCGAGCAGCCGCGCGTTCACCGCGGTCGCGCAGTGGAGCGCCTGCAGCGGGGTCAGGCCGGCCTCGACCATCAGCTGCAGCTCGCGATGCTCGGCATAGCCGGGCAGCCGCTGCGGGTTTGCGCCCGAGTCCGTACCAAAGCCCACACGCACGCCGGCCGCGACCATCAGCTTTAGATTGGTCTTTGCCATGGCGAAGTCTTGCCGGTGCTGCGCGGTGTGCGGATCGTTGGCGACGCTCCCCCGGTAGCTGTCGCTGCGCAGCCTCGCGAGCTCGGCCGGGGTGGTGGCGCGGATCAGAAACGGATCGCTCAACAGCTCCGGATGATCGGCGAACGCGAAAAATGACTCGTCTACCGTGAGCGTGGGGAGGTAGTACACGCCCCGCTTTTTCATGGCGGCGATCAGCTCCGTGTCGACGCGTGCATCGCGAACCGAGTGAGCCAGCACATCCACTCCGGCCGCCACCAGCTTCTTCGCGTCGGCCAGCGCATACACGTGCGCGGCAACCGTGAGGTGCTGTTTGTGGGCCTCATCAATAACAGCCGTGTAGATTGCCGGCTGCATCTCCGGAGCCGCGCCGTGCATGGGGTCAACCCAAACCTTGACCAAATTGGCATCGCGGCCCGCGGCTGCGGCCCCATCGCTGCGTGCCTCCTCCGGGGTCCTGGGCTGGTACAGCTGGTCGGCAGCGTGGGGAATCTGCGGCGCGCCGCCGGGGACGCCGATGCCCCGATCCGCCGTGAACGCGGCTGCGCCGTCGAGGGTGCCTGCCGCCTGCTGGGTCCGGATGGGGTAGAGGAGGTCGCGGTTGAGACCCAGAGAAAGAACGTCGAGCACGCCGTAGTGCTCATACTGGCGCAGTTCGGCCATCACGTGCGGCTCGGTGTAGTAGGTCCCGCTGTTCTGGCTGCCGTCCACCAGCGCCAGGTGGCCGTGGGCGTTGATCAGCCCCGGCATCATGGTTTGCCCGTGCGCGTCGATGACTTTCGCCCCCGAAGGAATGGCCGGCGAACCCCGGTGCCCCATCGGCGCGATGGAGCGGATCGTTTGCCCGTCAACAAGCACGACCTGGTCGTTCAACGGAGCCCTGCCGGTGCCGTCGATCACGCGGACGTGCTCAATGGCGGTGAGCCCTGAGGGCGCCTGCGCGGCCAACGGCCGCGGAAGCGGCAAGGCCAGCATGGCGAGGGCTGCGAACAGGGAGCTCGGGGCAGGGTGCATGCAGTGCTTGGACGCGAGGGGAAGCGAAATCAGCCGCTCGCGCGCGGCAGTGCGCCGCATCCTAGAAGTGACGAGTCCCCGCACATTGCCATCCGCATCTGCGCTTGTCTGAGAGAAACCGCTGGAAGAGGACAGAGACCAAATGATACAAGCTGAAATCGAAACGCAGCTGGATGCCCGCACGCGCCTGAGCGTCGGCCAGGGCGAGCCGCAATCCACAACCGAAAAGGCAGCCCGCAGTCCGTGGCTGTACGCCGCCGCGCTTGCTGCCGTGTACCTGTTCCGCAGGCAAATCTTTAGCCCGGGCGGCTTGATGTTTGCCACCGGTTTTTACGCCGCGAAAAAGGTGAAGACCGGCCAGCTGTTTGGAGCTGCGATGCAGGGCGTGGTGCGGGAACAGGCTACTTTCACCATCAACAAGCCGGCCGGGGAGCTTTACGACCTGTGGCGCGACCTTGAAGGCGCTCCGCGTTACATGGAGTCGATCCAGAGCGTCAAGCTGACCGGCGGCACCACGTCGCACTGGGTCATGGATCTGCCGGGCGGCGGCACGCTCGAGTGGGACTCGGAGCTGACCGCGCAGGAGCCTGGCCGGCGCCTGGCCTGGCGCTCGATTGGCGAGACGCCCGTGCCCTCGGCCGGCCAGGTTGCTTTTGAGCCGGCAGCCAGCGGCCGCGGTACGGTGGTGCGGGTCGACCAGGAGTTTCTGCTTCCCGGCGGCAAGCTCGCCGCAACCATGGGCGGGCTGTTTTCGCGCACGCCCGGAGGCTTCACCCGCGAAAACCTGCGCCACTTCAAGCAGCTGGCCGAGGCCGGCGAGATCCCAACCACGAAGGGACAGCCGCACGGGCCCCGCTCGGCCACAACCAAGGTCACCCAGGCGTTTACCGGCGACCGCGAGCAGCAGAACATCGAGCCGCAGACCGGCACCATTGACCACGATATCGAGCGCCAGGAGGTGGCATAGTGAAAGCTCTTTGCTGGATGGGAAAAGAAAAGCTGGAAGTCCAAACCGTGGACGACCCCAGGATCCTGAACCCGCAGGACGCGATCATCCGGATTACGCGGACGGCTATCTGCGGATCGGACCTGCACTTATACGATGGCGTGATTCCGACCATGCAGTCCGGCGACATTATCGGTCATGAGTTCATGGGCATCGTCGAGGAAGTTGGGCCGGAGGTAAAGAAGGTCAAGCGGGGCGACCGCGTGGTGGTGCCGTTTACCATCGCCTGCGGGAACTGCTTCTTCTGCCAAAGCACGCTTTGGAGTCTGTGCGACAACACCAATCCCAACGCGGCCACGGCGGAAGCGCTCTACGGGTACTCCGGTTCTGCGCTTTACGGCTACTCGCACATCTACGGCGGCTACGCCGGCGGCCAGGCGCAGTACGCCCGGGTGCCGTTTGCCGATGTAGGCCCGCTGGTCGTGAACAATGATCTCCCCGACGACAAGCTCCTGTTCCTGACCGACATCTTTCCCACCGGCTACATGGGTGCGCAGGACGCGGATATCCAGGAAGGGGATACGGTGGCAGTCTGGGGCGCCGGTCCGGTCGGCATCTTTGCCGCCGCCAGCGCGTTTATGTTCGGAGCCAAGCGCGTGATCGTGATCGACCGCTTTCCGGAGCGGCTGGAGCTGGCGAAGAAAGTCGGCGCTGAAACGCTTGACTACGCAAAGAACGATGTCCTGAAAAGCCTGCGCGAGTTGACCGGCGGCCGCGGCCCGGATGCGGCCATTGATGCGGTCGGCATGGAAGCCCACGGTTCCGGCCCGGGCGGCTTGTATGACCGCGCCAAGCAGACCCTGGGTCTGTCCTTCGACCGGCCCACGGTGTTGCGCCAGGCTATCCTCGCTGTCCGCAAAGGGGGCACCGTATCGATCCCCGGCGTGTATGGCGGGCTGATCGACAAGATCCCGTTCGGTGCGGCATTCGGCAAGGGCATCGTGATGAAGATGGGCCAAACCCACATGATGCGTTATCTCCAGCCACTTCTCGAGCGCATTGAAAAGGGCGAGATCGACCCGAGCTTTATCATCTCGCACCGCATCGGCATCGAGGAGATCCCGGAAGCGTTCCGCGTCTTCCGCGACAAGAAGTACGGCTGCACCAAGGTTGTGATCGATCCTTGGACCGACCGTACCGGCGCGCTGGTGCCCAGGGATGGAACAGCGACGCAGCAAGCTGCCTAGCATCCCCGTGTACCGAAAGAGCCCGGGCGAAGCCCGGGCTCTTTCTGCAGAAGGGAGACTCCCCCCTCCGGTTTACCGCTGGTTCCAGAGTGCTTCGGCCGTCCGGCCCATCCCGGTCAGCGCCTCGAGATCCTTCCCGTCGACCGCGGCGCCGGGAAGCGGCTGCTCCTGCTCGCTTTGCGGAGCCGGCAGGGTGCGGTTCATCAGCGAAAGCACGCCCGTGGTGAGCACGGGCGCCAGGCCGGCGACGCGTGCCGCAAGCGCTGCCTGCGGCGTGATGCTGAACTCCGCTTCGCCGGTTTCGGCAGCGCGCAGGATCCGTTGCGCGGCCCCGTATGCGTCGCGCGCAACCCCCGGCAGGGAAGCGCCCAGGTTGAACCAGCGAAACTCTTCTTCGCGGTTGCCGACCATGAGCGCATGCCGGGGCGAGCCCGTCCGGAGCAACCCCGGCGTTACGGTGGAAACGCGCACACCCTTGGAGCGCACCTCCGCGTGCAATCCTTGCGAAAAGCCGACTGCGGCGAACTTGCTCCCTGAGTAGGGCAGCAGATGCGGCACCGCGACCTTGCCGCCGATCGAGGTGATGTTCACGATCGCGCCATCCTGGCGCGCGAGCATCGCGGGCAGCACGGCAAGCGAGGCATACACCATGCTGAAGTAGTTGCTGCGGATCGCCTCCTCAAAGGCTTCGACCGGCTGCGCTTCCACCGGACCGACCGAGATCAGGCCTGCGTTGTTGACCAGGATGTCGATCTCACCCCAGTGCGCCCGGACCTGCCCGACGAGCCCTGTGACCTCCGCGCGCTCGCGCAGATCGCAGGGCACCACCAGCACATCACTTGCCTTGGCTGCCCCACGCTCAACGAGCAGGGCGCGCGCCTCCTCCAGCTCCGCTTCGTCGCGGGCCGTCAACACCACGCGCGCCCCGGCGCGGGCAAAGCTTTCAGCCAGCGCCAGGCCCAGCCCGCGCGAGGAGCCGGTGATCAGAGCGATCTTGCCGCGCACCGGAAAGCGCCGCCAGTTTCCCCGCACCTTGCTCACTGCCAGCCAGGCAAGCAGGCCCGCCGCCGTCCACGCCATCGTCTTGTTTCCTTGTTTCCCCATGCCCGTTACGATGCATTGCCTCCCCGCATTGCCTCCAGGCATCCGCTCGGCTTATCGTGCTCATTGAAAAGCCGCTCCGGAAGGGACTGATTGCCGCGTGAACCTGCCTGCACTTCGCCTGCTTTGCTTCCATCTTGCTGTTCTCCTGACTGCTGGTCCCCTGCTCGGGCAGGCGGGCAGTGCTCCCGGCACCCTGGCCGCAACTCCGCCCATGGGCTGGAACAGCTGGAACCACTTTGCCGAAAAGGTCACGGACGCGGATGTGCGCGCCGCGGCCGATGCCCTGGTCACCAGCGGGATGCGCGACGCAGGCTACGTTTACGTCAATATCGACGACACCTGGGAAGGCAAGCGCGACGAGCACGGCAACATCCAGACCAATGCAAAGTTTCCAGACATGAAGGCGCTTGCCGACTACGTCCACGGCAAGGGCTTGAAGCTCGGCATCTACTCCTCGCCCGGCCCGTACACCTGCGCGCACTTTGCGGGCAGCTACCGGCACGAGAAGCAGGATGCCCGCACCTATGCCGCGTGGGGCATTGACTATCTCAAGTACGACATGTGCTCCTACGGCAGCATGATGGACAAGAAGTATGGCAAGCCCTCGGCGGCCAACGCAGCCAAGCGGCTGGCCGCCGACCAGGCCGTGTACCGGAAGATGCACAAGGCGCTGGCCGCCACCGGGCGCCCCATCGTGCTTTCCATGTGCCAATACGGCTGGGATGATGTGTGGACGTGGGGTCCAAGCGTGGGCGGCAATCTGTGGCGCACCACCGGCGATATCAACGACACCTATGCGCGCATGGCGGAGATCGGCTTCAACCAGGCCGGCCTGGGCAGCTATGCCGGGCCCGGCCACTGGAACGACCCGGACATGCTCGAGGTGGGCAATGGCGGCATGACGGATGATGAATACCGCACGCACATGAGCCTGTGGGCCCTGCTCGCGGCCCCTCTGCTGGCCGGCAACGACCTGAGCAAGATGACCCCTGCCACGCTCGGGGTGCTGACCAACCGCGACGTGATCGCGATTGACCAGGACGCGCTGGGGCGGCAGGGCGTCCGGCTGTCGCAGGTGGGGACGGAAGAGATCTGGACCAAGCCCTTGAGCGGCGGCGCGACCGCCATCGGGCTGTTTAACCGCAGCCCCGAGCCGCGGCAGATAACGCTTACCCTCGCAGCCGCGGGACTGGGTGCGAACGCGACACTGCACGACATTTGGGCCAACGCGGATGTGCCCGTCGCCTCGAACAGCTACACGGCTTCGGTGCCCGGGCACGGCGTGGTCCTGCTCCGCGCCGTCCCCTAGGGCGGGGCCGCAAGCACCACGGTACCGAAGGAGTCTACAGCAGCCGGGGGACGTCCCCGGCCCGGACGCGTAGAATGGAGGCGGACTCGCACCCGGCTGCAGCCCGCACCGGAGGTCGCGTCCCCCTGCGAAAACCATGAGCGCCACACAACTGGAACCCGCACAGCTTTCCCCGGCCGCTTCTCGTGACCTCCTCCGCGACCTCGTCTTTGCCACCTACCGGCGCTGGGGCTATCTCCAGGCGCAGCTTGACCCGCTCGGCCAGGAACTTGCGCCGCTGCCGCTTCCCGAGGACCTGCCGCCCGGCGCGCGCGAAGAAGACATCGCTGCCGCCAAAAAGATCTACTGCGGAACCGTGGGCGCTGAGTTCATGCACATCCCTGACCGGGAGCGCCGGGAGTGGATCGCCGCGCGGCTTGAAAAGACGCCGCGCAAGCTTTCCCCGGCCGAGCAGCGGGCGGTGCTGTCGCAGCTGATCCGCGCCGACCTTTTTGAGCAGGTCATCCAGTCGCGCTACCTCGGGACCAAGCGCTTTTCCCTGGAAGGGGTGACCGCGCTGATCCCGTTCCTTGACGAAGCCTTCCAGCGCGCGGCCGAGCTCCGCGCGACCAAGGTCATGATGGGCATGAGCCATCGCGGCCGGCTCAGCGTCATGGTGAACACCTTCCGCAAGGCCGCGGCCGACATCTTCTCGAAGTTTGAAGACGTGAATCCACGCTCGTTTCTGGGTGGCGGCGATGTGAAGTACCACGTGGGCGCAACCGGTGAGTACCCGACCCGCAGCGGCACCACGCTGGCACTGCACCTGGTTTCCAACCCGAGCCACCTGGAAGCCGTCGATCCGGTCGCGATGGGGCGCGCCCGCGCCAAACAGGCTCGCCTCGGCGCGGAAGGTACCAAGCAGGTGCTGCCGCTGGTGGTGCACGGCGATGCCGCCTTTGCCGGGCAGGGGATGACGGCAGAAACCCTGAATCTGAGCGCGATCCCGGGCTATACGGTCGGCGGCACGGTGCATGTTCTGGTGAATAACCTGATCGGGTTTACGGCCGAGCCGGGCGACACCTCGTCTTCGCGCTTTGCTTCCGACGCCGCCAAGCGTCTGCCGGTGCCCGTCTTCCACGTCAATGCCGAAGACCCGGACGCGGTGCTCAGGATGGCCACCCTGGCCATCGACTACCGCTACCAGTTCGGCTCCGATGTGGTGGTAGACCTGATCGGCTACCGCCGCCACGGGCACTCGGAGGTCGACGACCCGACCATCACGCAGCCGATCCGCTATGCGCGGATCAAAAATCATCCATCCCTCTCCGAGCTGTATGCAAAGCGGATCGGCGTGGACGCCGGCGACGAAGTGCACGCCGTGCAGGAAGAGCTGATCGAGTCGCAGCGGGCCGCAACCGAGATCCAGCAGGTAGCCGTACTGGCGAGGCTGCCCGACTACTGGGCTCCTTTCAAAGGCGGCCCGTACAAGCCCGAGTACGAACGGGAAACGGGCCTCCCGCGCGCGGAGAACACGCGCCTGGGTTTGGCGGTCTGCCAGTATCCGCGCGAGTTCCACATCCATGCCAAGCTGCGTAAGCTGCTGGAGCAGCGCTGCGAGATGGCCGAAGGGAAGCGCCCCCTGGATTACGGGATGGCCGAGGCGATCGCGCTCGCCTCCCTGCTCGCACAAGGAACGGCCGTTCGCTTGAGCGGGCAGGATTCCGAGCGCGGCACCTTTAACCAGCGCCATTCGGTGCTGCTCGACACAGAAACCGAGCAGCCCTGGGTGCCGCTTGAACACATTGCTGAAAACCAGGCGCGCTTTGAGGTGTACAACTCGGCGTTGAGCGAGGCAGGCGTGCTCGGCTTCGAGTACGGCTACAGCCGCGACTACCCGGAGACTCTGGTGCTGTGGGAAGCGCAGTTCGGCGACTTTGCCAATGGCGCGCAGGTCATCATCGACCAGTTCATCTCCTCGGGAGAAGACAAGTGGGGGCTGCTGGCGCACGTCGCCCTGCTGCTGCCGCACGGCTACGAGGGCCAGGGGCCCGAGCACTCGAGCGCGCGCGTGGAGCGCTATCTCCAGCTGGCCGCCCACGACAACATGCAGATCTGCCAGCCTTCCACGGCCGCGCAGTACTTCCACCTGCTGCGCCGGCAGATGCTGCGGCCCTGGCGCAAGCCGCTTGTTGTGTTTACCCCCAAGAGCATGCTGCGTCACCCGGACGCTCTTTCGCCGATCGAAGAGTTGAGCCGGCCCCGCTTCCTCAACGTGCTTCCCGACACCACGGCCCGCAATGCGACCCGCCTGCTCGTGTGCACCGGAAAGATCGGTCACGACCTCCGTGTGGAGCGTGAAAGGCGAGGGCAAACCAACGTTGCGGTCGTTTTTCTGGAGCAGCTGTATCCCTGGCCGGAGCAGGAGCTGCTTGCCGCCATCGACGCACACCCCGAGGCGCGGGAGGTCGTTTGGGTGCAGGAAGAGCCGGAAAACATGGGCGCGATGTCGTTTGCCATGCCGCGGCTCCGGCGCCTGGTCGGCGACCGGCGCCAGGTGCTCTCGATCAAACGCTCCGCCGCTGCCAGCCCGGCAACCGGAAGCGCCAAGGCGCATGAGATGGAACAGCGCACGCTGGTGGATCTGGCGCTCAACAAGGGGCTGGAATAGCTCCCGCTCGCGCGTGCGGGAGGCAATCACAGGCGCATTGACGAACGTGAATCAATGGAAGTAGCTCCCGCTCGCGCGTGTGAGGGGCTCCCGAACAGCCCGGCTTCCAGGGCCGCTTGCTTCAGGGAACGACCCGCGGCGGAACGCCCGGTCCGCCGCGCTTACTGCCCGTAGGTCGCGGTGGCGCCGTGCTTGCGGAAGTAGTGCCTGTCGAGCAACCCCTGGGATACCGTTTTCGCGTTTGGGTTGAGCTGCAGGGTGACCCAGGCGATCTTTGCCACTGCTTCCAGCACCACCGCGTTGTGGGCCGCCTCGTGCGGCGTTCGGCCCCAGGCAAACGGGGCATGCCCGGCGACCAGCACGCCCGGGATCGCTTCGGGATCGAGGGAGCGGAACCGGCGCGTGATGGCGAGCCCGGTGTTGTGGACGTAGTCGCCCCGAATCTCAAACGGGCTGAGCTCGTCGGTGACCGGAATCGGCCCGTAAAAGTAGTCTGCGTGGGTGGTGCCCAGCGGCGGGATCGGGCGAGCTGCCTGCGCCCAGGCCGTTGCGTACTCAGAGTGGGTGTGCACGACCCCGCCGGCATGCTCAAAGGCGCGGTACAGCAAGGCATGCGTGCCCAGGTCAGAACTTGGCTTGAGATTGCCCTCCACCACGTGCCCGTCCAGGTCCGCGACCACCATGTCTTCGGCGCGCATGCGGTCGTAGGGTACGCCGCTCGGCTTGATCACCAGCAGCCCCTGCTCCCGGTCGATGCCGCTGGCGTTGCCCCAGGTGTGGATCACCAGACCACGCCGCACCAGCTCCAGATTGGCCTCCAAAACCTCGGCCTTGAGACTTTCGAGCATGGAAACCGCCTCCCTGTGCACGACCCTACGCGGCACCCGCGCGGAGGGTCAAGCCACGGGGCACTTTGGTACGCGCGGCCACGCGGCGGCAGCCTGCCCGGATGGGATCGTCGCTCTGCGGAAGCCTTTTCTGCTTGCGCCCAGGCCGATCGCCGGTACGCCTCCTGCCGGGTAGTTCCGAGCAGTGCGGGGCCGTGCTTTTCCTGGTGCTCTTCGCTCAGGCCGAAGCGGCACGCGAGGGGCAGCAAGGCCTAAAGCGGAGCATCGGCCTGCGTGCCGGCGGCTCCGCGTACCGGCTTGCCAGCTACCCCCGGGGCTACCCGGCTTTGTCCGGTGGCGATCTCGAGAAATGCATGCGCGGCGCGCGACAGCGTCTTTTCCCGCCGGAACACAAGGCCCAGTTCGCGCGAGATGCGCAGCCCGTCTACCTTCAACACCCGCAGCGTACCCGCTCCCGCTTCGGCAGCCACCACGGCCCGCGGCAGAAATCCCATTCCCAGCCCCGCGCCGATCAGCCGCTTCAACAGCTCGCTCGACTCAACCTCCATGGCGACGCGCGGATGCACATCTTCGGTGCGGAAAAAGTCGTCGAGCTGGTCGCGCTGCCGGCCGTTCTTGGTGAGCAGCAGCGGGTACTCAAGCATTTCGGCCACCGAAACGCTTTCACGGGCGGCTAGGGGGTGCGCCGGCCCTGCAACCAGCACCACTTCATCCTTGTGAATACGCTCGATAGTGAGCCGCGCGTCCTTGACGGGCAGGCTGACGACGCCGAAATCGACCTCGCGGTTCAGGACTTCCTCGAGGATCCGGGCGCGATCGGCGCGCACAATCTTCAGCGCCACACGGGTGTACTGCTTTTTGAATGCGGCGAACACCGGCGGCAGCACATACAGGCTGGTCGCCTCGTTCGCGCTGATCGAGATTTCTCCGCGCGGCGAGCGGTGCAGTTCGGCGATCGTGATGCCGATGTGCGCGTGGCAGGAAAGCACGTGTTCGGCAAAGGGCTCAAACACCCGGCCCGCCGCGGTAAAGGTCACCTTGCCGCCGTCGCGGTCGAACAGGCGCGCGCCCACCTCGGTTTCCAGCGACCGGATCTGCGCCGAAATCGCCGGCTGCGTCACGCTGAGCTTTTCAGCGGCACGGGAAAACGAGCGGAGCCGGCTGACCTCAAGGAAGGTGCGCAGCTGTTCAAAGTCCATCGGCCTGCACCTCCTCGTCGCCTGTGCTCCCTGCCGGGGCTTCGCCAGTGTATACGGTTCGCTTTTACGAGAGGGCTAGCGGTGCGCGCCCGCGCCGCTCAGCAGCAGGGTTTCGACCGCGCGCAGGTCCTCCTCCGTGTCCACCCCGCGGGTGTCAAAGGGTGTGTGGGCGACCCAAATGTCGATCCCATGTTCCAGCAGGCGCAGTTGTTCCAGCTTTTCGGTCTGCTCCAAGCGGCCCGGCGGCAGCTGCGCAAAGCGCTCCAGCGCTTCCTTGCGAAAGGCGTACACGCCGAGATGCTTCAAGGGGCGAACGCCGGCGCCATCGCGGTCCAGCGGGATCGGCGCACGGGAAAAGTAGAGCGCCCGCCCATCACTGGCGCACACTACCTTGACGACGCTGGGCATGGAAAACTGCTCGCGTGGGCAGGGCGTGGCCAGGGTTGCGATGCCTACCCGGCCCGCATCCGGGCCCGGGGCCAGCATGGGCGCCAGCAGCGACTCGAGGTGCTCGGGGCGCAGCAGCGGCTCGTCGCCCTGGATGTTGACGTAAATGTCGGCGGGGATGGCCTGAGCCACCGCGTACACCCGGTCGGTGCCGCTCGGGCAATCTTCCGGGGTAAACACGGCCGGGAAGCCGTAGCGTTCCGCGAGGTGCATGATCTCCGCCGCATCGGTGGCAATCAGGACCTGGTCCAGCGCCGAACAGGCACGCGCGGCGCGGTACACCCAGGCCAGCATGGGCTCACCCGCTATGTCGAGCAGCATCTTGCGCGGCAGGCGCGTGGAGCCGAGCCGCGCCGGGATGACGCCCAGGATGCGAGGCTGGGGTACTTCGGTCTTTGCACTGGACACGGGGGACCTTTTCTTTTTCTACCAGTGTAGTGAGAACACGCCGGCAGCGGAGACCCCCGGTACGCGTTGCGCCCAGTACAGGCGGCTTGTACGATCAGAAGGGAACGGCGGCGTAGCTCAGATGGTTAGAGCGACGGACTCATAACCCGTAGGTCGATGGTTCGATTCCATCCGCCGCCACCAGAAGCACGGCGAACCCCTGCCTGGTTTGTGTCCGGCAAGTGCCCCGTCTGCTCCCCCGTGGACGCTGTGCGACTGCCACCACACAGCAGGCGTACAGGAGCTTCCCGCACCATGCTTAGGTGGGCACAGGGCAGCCGGGGAGGGTTGTCCGTGGAGGTTGCATGCAGGTTAGGACTACTGGACTTCTTTGTGCGGTCACGGCAGCCGGGACCCTGGGCGCGCAGACTGCACCTTCCTCGCTCGTCAATGTAACGGACCCACGCTTCGCCTCCGGCTGCCCGACCGCGGCGGATCCACTTGGCCGGCGCGACTCCACCTGTGCGATCCGCGCGGCCATCCGCTCAGCGGAAAGCTCCGGCATCCCGGGCGCGGGCTTCCCGGTGCTCTACTTTCCGCACGGCCTGTACAAGGTAGCGGGCGACGGGTACACTTCGGCGCTCACCATTACCAAGGCGATCAGCATCCAGGGCGATGGCGCGCCCGGCACCGTGATCCTGAACACCAGCGCGCGGGCGGCAACCCTGACCTACCTGCAGGCAGAAGGCTGCAGCAACAAACCGGGCCCGTGCCCGTTTACCGTGCAGGGGATCACCTTTGCCGGGCAGGGACACGCGACCGCGGGCGGCCTCGTCGAGATCGACAGCGCGAACACCGGCTCCATGCGCAACGTAGTGCTCGCGAACACGGGCGGCATCGCGCTGAATCTTCAGGGTTCGAGCGAGCGCTGGTTTTTTTCCGACATGGAAATCTCTAACGCGCGCTGGCCGGTGGTTCTCGAAGGCGACACCAACGAGGACTACTTCGACCGCGTCAACGTGCTCGACGGCGGCGAGGCCGGCGACTACTGCTACAGCGTCAACTGCCCGGGCGGGCAACGGATCGAGCAGGGAGTCTGGCGGCCGGACCCGCACTCGGCCGTGTACCTGGATGGCGACAACGTGCACTGGACCAACTCTTCAATCAAGAGCACGCACGCCATCGGCGGCATTCGCATGGCCACCACCACCTCCTCTGTTTCGCACACCTACATTGAGGGCTTTCCATGGGGTGGGCAGCCGCGCACCAATCACTCGATTGCCGCGCCGGGCAAGGGCGAGCTGGGCCACCTGACCGGGGCCGTGGGCGCGTCGGACCTGGACATCGCCGTCGATGACGCCGGCTGGCAACCCTTGTATGTCAACGACCCTGCACAGGCCCGCATCAACGGCAAGCACAGCTATGTGAACGCCTACGGCATCTTTCCCGCCGACTACCTTCCCAACAGCCGCGAACCCAGCCGGGCCGTTCCCGGCATCACGCGCGGCACTGTGGAGATCGTCACGGCAGGGGCGTTTTCGGGCGATGGCCGGGCGCACCTGCTGGCCCGCGGCAAGCAGCCGGTTGCCTGGCCCGCGGGCTCGGTGATCGAGCAGGTTGCCCCCAACGGCTACGGGGTGCTGCGCCTTGAAGAAAACCATCTCAACTCGCTGGATCCCTACTTCAGCCAGCGCTACCCGTCCGGCTGCAACGACACCGAACAGCAACGGCAGTGGACCAGTTCGCCTTCGGAGCTGTGCGGCGAAATTATCGCCGGCCTGGTTCCGGACGGCTTCATGGTCCCTTTTCCCACGCAGGACTATGTGCACGCGAACTTCACCCTGGACGTGGTGGGGAACTCGATCTACACGGGCGGCGCCGAAGCCGATGGGCAGGGCTGGATCAAGATAGCCGGCAATGCCACGGTACAGATCGAACAGGGAAATGAACCGCTGCGCACGTTTGTGGATGCGGGCACGGCGCTCCACAGCTATGCCAACGGCTCCACGCGCGTACAGGTGGTCACCTACGGGGCAGGGGCAAAGCCGGTAGGGGCGCTGGCCTACGTGTACGACCCTTCCGCCGGCGTGCGGTTTTCGCCGCAGGAAGGCTTTTACGAGGCAGATGTAATGCGGGATGGAGCCCTGGCGCACCAGTACCTGGGCCAGGAGTGCTGGTACAACACGCCCGCCGGAAGCGCGGCACCCGACCGCCGCAGCTGTGCCGGCCCCGGAGGCGTGACGGGCGGCTTGGCGCGGCTTAGTCCGGCCTCGGTGTCGGGGGCCGGAGCGAGCCAGATCCGCTATGCCCTGCGCGGCTGGCAGGTCAATCATCTGGAGCCCCGGGGACAGGCGGGTGAGTGCGCAACGCGTGTGCAGGACACCGGCGGGGTGCGCTTCAGCACGGCTGCCGATGCGCCGCTCCTTGTAAACCTGTCCCCGAACCCTGCCGCGCAGGTCACGGCTACCGGGGCGGTCGAGGCAGCGGGAAACCGGGTCGTCGTCCGGCTGTGCAACACCGGGGCCGACCCGGTGCACTGGGAGCTGCCACCGGAGATCACCGTCACACAACTTCCATGAGGGCTGCTCTGGAAGCTCGCCGCTCAGGCTGGCTTGCTTCGCAGACCAGTGGAGGGGACACGCATCCTACCCCCGTATGAAAACCCTGCAAGGTCCGGCGCTCTTTTTGGCCCAGTTCATGGGAG
>CALMAN010000161.1 GCA_937859835.1 uncultured Acidipila sp.
TTGGGCCCGGTCCCATCCTCAATGAGGCGCTGCGGGCGCAGGCAATTCTTTCCGAACGGTACGGTGTGGCCGCCGACGTGTGGAGCGTCACCAGCTGGAACGAGCTGCGCCGGGATGCCCTGGAAACAGAGCGCTGGAACCGGCTCCATCCCGCGGAGCCGGAACGGCAGCCCTACATCCTCACCGCCCTCGGCGACGCGAAGGGTCCGATCATCGCCGCCACCGACTACATGAAGACGCTCCCGGACCAGCTGGCCCCGTGGCTGGGCCAGCGGCTTCTCACCCTGGGCACTGATGGCTTTGGCCGCAGCGATAACCGCGAGCACCTCCGGCGTCACTTCGAAGTCAATGCCGAGTCGATTGCGGCAGCGACCCTGTCTAAGCTCGCCCGCGATGGCGCCTTTGACAAGGGCAGGGCCCAAGCCGCCTTTGCCGAACTGGGCCTCGACACGGAAAGCACAAACCCGGCCCGGCTTTAGCCGCCGGCCCGGCTTTGGCCGCGGCTGCGGCGGGCCGCCGGCGTTTGTGAGAGGATGACGGGGATGCTGAGCCTGACGCGTCTCCGCGCATCCTTCGCCGCTGTGTGCCTGGCCCTCTGCGCTCCAGCCGGTCCGCTTTTTGCCCAGAGCGCCGCCGAGCCGGCCGCGCCTCCCTCGACCCTGCTGGTCGCCGTCGATCAGCGGCCGGCCCAAAGCCTCGATGGCGACTGGCACATCATGGCCGACCCGTACCTGGCCGGGCTGTACAGCTTCCATAACGCCTTCAATTCAAACGGCTACTTCAAGGACGAGCAGCCGCAGCCAGGCAGCAAGGTGCTGGTCGAGTACGACTTCAGCAAGAGTCCGACCATCAAGGTCCCGGGCGACTGGAACACCCAAAAGGAATGGCTGCGCTTGTACGAGGGAGGGCTTTGGTACGAGCGGCACTTCGGGTTCCAGCCCGTGGCCAACCACCGGGTCTTTCTCCACATCGGCGCGGCCAACTACCGCGCGCGGGCCTATATCAACGGCCACTTTCTGTGCGAGCACGAGGGCGGCTTTACGCCCTTTGACTGCGACGCAACCGCCGCGCTCAAGCCGGGCGACAACAGCGTGGTCCTTTTTGTCGACGACACGCGCAGCGCCGACGGCGTCCCGACGCTCAAGACCGACTGGTACAACTACGGCGGCCTGACCCGGGATGTGTCGCTCGTTTCGCTCCCCAACAGCTTTATCGATGACTTTGATCTCCATCTCGACCGGGCAACCCGGACCATGATCGAAGGCTACGTTCACGTGGAAGGGGCAGCGGCAGGCACGCCCGTGACCGTGGCCCTCCCTGAGCTAGGGCTGCGCGCGGCCGGCACCACGGACGCCGCCGGCCGGGTCGCGATCAGCATGCAGGCCAAAAAGCTTTCCCTCTGGTCGCCCGAGAACCCCAAGCTGTACCGGGTGGAGATGGTTTCGGGCGAAGACCGTCTGACTGACTCGATGGGGTTCAGGACCATCGAGGTGCAGGGCTCGGAGATCCTGCTGAACGGCAGACCGGTGGCGCTGCACGGGGTTTCCGTCCATGCCGAGGCGCCCTACCGGACGGGCCGCGCCGTGACGGACGAGGACATTGCGACACTGACCGGATGGGTCAAGGAGCTGGGCTGCAACTACATGCGCCTGGCCCACTACCCCCATGACCAGCGCATGACGCGCGCGGCCGACCGGCTCGGGATCCTGGTCTGGTCGGAGGTGCCGGTGTACTGGGCCGAAGAGTTCGACAACCCGGCCGTGTTTGCCAAGAGCCAGCAGCAGCTGCACGAGGAAATCCGGCGCGACCGCGACAAGGCGTCTGTGATCCTGTGGTCGATCGCCAATGAAACGCCCGACACCGCGGCCCGCACCGACTTCCTTACGCGCTCGGCCGCCTACGTCCGCGAGCAGGACCCGACCCGGCTGGTCACCGCCGCGCTGCTGGTGCACGGGGACCTGACCACGAAGTTCATCGATGACCCGCTCGGGAAGGCGCTCGATGTGATCGGCTTCAACGAGTACATCGGCTGGTACGAGGGCACGCCGGCAAGCGCCGACAGTGTGACCTGGAAGGTCAGCTACAACAAGCCCCTGATCGTGAGCGAGTTCGGCGCGGGCGCCAAGGCGGGATTGCACGGCAGCCCGGACCAGCGCTGGACCGAGGAGTACGAGGCCAACGTGTACCGTCACCAGTTCGCGATGCTGAACAAGATCCCGCAGCTGCGCGGGTCGACCCCCTGGGTCCTGATGGATTTCCGCTCGCCGGTGCGGCAGCTGCCCGGCATCCAGGACGGCTTCAACCGCAAAGGGCTGCTTTCCGACCAGGGGCAAAAAAAGGAAGCCTTTTCCGTGCTGCAGCAGGCGTACAAAACCAACGCTCTGGATCACGCCGAGTAAGCGGGCCGGGGGCCCGTATCGCGTGCGCCGCAAACATGGGCGCCCCACACACGCTCCCGCAGTGTGGGGCGCTCGCCCGCGTATTTCCGGCTTTGTTTCAGTCTCGTTTCTGTCGCGTTCCGGCCGCGTCCTAGGCCGGCTCAGGCAGCAGCGATGCGCTGCACCAGGTCATCCTGTTCGGTGCGGCTTTCGGCGCCAATGGTGAACGCGTCCAGCACGCCCGAACCAAGGGCGTAGTGGAGTGCCTCACTCGGCCGGTCGCGCATGGCCCCCTGCCCCAGAATCTTCATGCCCACGATGCCCTTGCCGGTACCGCGCATGTCGCGGATCACACCCTGCACGACCTCGGCGCTTGCGTCCATGTGCGCGCCCACCGGGTTCAGCCGGACCAGGTCGACCTCGACCCACGGCGACGCGGCCGCCGCACGCAGCGCCCCGATGCTGTGGCACGACACCCCGTGCGCGCGGATAATGCCCTTCTGCTTGGCGTCAGAAAGCACATCCATGGCGCCCCGGTAGCGCGTCGTCCAGTCGTCCTCGGTGACGCAGTGAATCAGCACGATGTCGATCATGTCGGTGCCCAGCTCGCGGCGAAACCGGTCCAGATCCTCGCGCACGCCGGCCGGGTCGCGCGTGTCCGTTTTGGTCATCACCGTGACCTTGTCGCGCGGTACCTGCTTGAGCGCGGCCGCCACATAGGGGTGGCTGCCGTAGGAGTCGGCGGTGTCATAAAAGCGGAGACCATTCTCGTGGTAGCCGTCGATCAGCAGCTTGGTGGCGCGGCCGGTGCGGGTCTGGTTGGAAGCCCCGCCGCCGCCGATGGTGCCCGTGCCCATGGCCAGGCGGCTGGTGCGGATGCCGGTGTGCCCGAGCACCACGTCATCATGCGCCTGGTACTTCTTGGCGAGCGGCTGCTGCTCTGCAGCAGCCCGCGCGGTTTGCTTGCCGAGCCAGGCGGCGCTCACGCCAGCAGCAGCGCTCCTGAGAAACTCTCTGCGCTTCATACGTGCTCCTTGGGGGACCCGGGAAAGGCCCGCTGAGGAGAAGTCTACGCCCGGCCGGGAAAGCAGCATGGCCGCCGTGAAACATTTTTCGGGGTGAGTGAACGCACTCAGTCGAGCAGAGAAACAGCGTCCCCGACGGCGATGGATCCCAGCCCGACCGGGGTCGCGTAGATACCTACCCGGTTCTCGTGCGCGCGGGCAACGTGCGCGATCAACTCCGGCGCGCGCTCGCCGGTGCGGGGGTCGAGCGTGATCACTCTGCAGCGCGGGTCACGCTCCTTGACGAGCAGGGTGGCGTGGTCGCCGATGGCAATGGTCCGGCCGACCCACTGGTCTTCGCCAAAGCCCTCGCTCCCCTCGAGGTCAAGCAGAATGTTCGCGCGAAAGCGGCTCGGATCGAGCGCAAACCCGACCTCCCCGGCAAGCTGCCGCAGCGTTTGCACCGACAAGAGCGAAACCGGGCGGCAGTCCATTGCCGGGCGTTCGTACACCCTGAGGCACATTGCGCGGCTGCCGGTAAGCCCTTCCGTCAAGGCTTCAATCAGCGCCGGATCGTCAAGCGCGAAACGGCCGGCCGCGCGCACCTCCACCTCTACCTCGGGCACAACCCCTCCCCTGGAGGCCGGCGCGCCCGGATCGAGAAAACGCGCCCTGCACTGCAGGGCCGCGGTGCGCTGCTCCCCGGTCATCAAGGGCTTGCCGACGGGAGCGTCCGCACTTTCAAAGGCAATCAGCCGGTCGTGCGCCAGGCCGTACTGCCCCAGTTCCACGCGCTCCAGGCTTTCGCCGCCCATGCTCTTGACCGGGTAACGCCAAAGGCTTTCCACCCGCGCTACGCGTTGCATCCGGGGATCCCTTTCGGTCGCCCAAGCTCTGCCCGGCGAACCCGTACTCACCTACTCAGTGTAGAAGGGTGCCAGGGTGAGAGCGGTGCGCCCTGCACGAAAACGGGACATCGAGCTCCTCTCGTTTTCCCCTTTCGACACACACACACACGCGGGCGCTGCCCTAGGCCGGGGCGAGCAGCGGGGCGGCTGCCTGGTAGGTGAGCCGTATGCCCTCCTCCAGGGGAGTGGAGGCTTGCCAGCCCAGGGCTTCCATCCTGGTCACATCCAGGAGCTTTCTTGGCGTTCCGTCCGGTTTGTCGGTGTCAAAAACCAGCTCCCCCCGGAAGCCCACCACCCGGCAAACCATTGCCGCCAGCTCCCGGATGGTCAGGTCCGTGCCCGTGCCGATGTTGATCAGCGGCGGTTCGCCGTCACACAACAGCGAGCCATAGCGCTCCTCATCGAGCAACAGGAGAAACACGCACGCCTCCGCCATGTCGGCTGAGTACAGGAGCTCGCGGCGAGGTGCCCCTGTGCCCCACACCACCATCGCGCCGGCGCCCGCGTGCCTCGCGGCAACTGCCTTGCGCAACAGCGCCGGCAGCACATGCGACGTTTGGAGGTCGAAGTTATCGCCGGGCCCGTAAAGATTCGTGGGCATCGCCGCCAGGTACCGGGTCCCATACTGCCGGTTATAACTCCAGCACATTTCAATGCCCGCGATCTTTGCCAGGGCGTACGGCCTGTTTGTGGGCTCAAGCGGACCGGTCAGCAGGTACCCTTCCTTGATCGGCTGCGGCGAAAACTTTGGGTAGATACAGCTGGAGCCGAGAAACAGGAGGCGTTTCACTCCCGCGCTCCGGCTGGCTTCGATGACGTTGTTCTGGATCAGCAGGTTGTCGCGAAGAAAGGCAGCCGGGTAGGTTTGGTTGGCGAGGATGCCGCCCACCTTTGCCGCCGCGAGCACCACGTATTCCGGCGCTTCGGCCGCAAAAAAGTGTTCCACCGCGCGGGCGTCCGTAAGGTCGAGCTCGCCGTGGGTGCGGAAAAGCAGGTTCCGGTAGCCGGCGGCCGCAAGCGCTGCCACGATGGCCGAACCGACCAGCCCGCGATGACCGGCTACATAGATACGGCTCCCGGGATGCACGGCTAGTTCTCGCGTCCGCTTTGGATCGAGTAGCCATGCCGGTGCACCAACGCGTCCCGTTCGGCTGCCTTCAGATCGCAGGCCACCATCTCCGCGACCAGATCCTGGAAGCTGGTCCTGGGCTGCCAGCCCAGCTCACGCCTCGCCTTGGAAGCGTCGCCGAGCAGGGTTTCGACCTCGGTGGGGCGAAAGTAGCGCGGGTCCACGCCCACCACGCAGCGGCCGCTCGGGTCCACCGCGATTTCTTCCACGCCTGTTCCCTGCCAGGTCAGCTCCATGCCCAGCAGGCTAGCCGCAAGGGTTACAAAGTCGCGCACGCTATGCTGCTCCCCGGTGGCGATGACGTAGTCCCGCGGCTCTGCCTGCTGCAGCATCAGCCACTGCATTTCAATGTAGTCGCGGGCGTGGCCCCAATCGCGTAGGGAGTCCAGGTTGCCCAGGTACAGGCTCCGTTCCAGGCCAACCTTGATCCGCGACAGGCTCCGGGTAATCTTGCGGGTGACAAAGGTTTCCCCCCGCAGCGGCGATTCGTGATTGAACAAAATCCCGTTACACGCGTAAAGCCCATAGGCTTCGCGGTAGTTCACAGTGATCCAGTAGCCGTACAGCTTGGCAACGGCGTAGGGCGAGCGGGGGTAGAACGGGGTGGTCTCGCTTTGGGGGGTCTGCTGCACCAGGCCGTACAACTCCGAAGTGGAAGCCTGGTAAAACCGGGTTTTCTGCTCGAGCCCAAGAATCCGGATCGCTTCAAGCAGCCGGAGCACACCGACCGCATCCGAGTTGGCCGTGTATTCAGGCTCTTCAAACGACACCTTGACGTGGCTTTGAGCAGCCAGGTTGTAAACCTCGTCCGGCTCGACCTGCCCCATGATGTGCGTCAGGCTTGAAGCATCGGTCATGTCGCCGTAGTGGAGGAAGAAGCGGCGGTTTGCCTGGTGGGGGTCTTCGTAGAAGGCATCGATGCGCGCCGTGTTCAGCAGCGAAGTCCGGCGCTTGATCCCGTGTACTTCGTAGCCTTTTCGGAGCAGGAACTCTGCCAGGTAAGCACCGTCCTGCCCCGTGACCCCAGTGATCAGCGCCTTCTTCAACGCGGCTCCTCCCCTGCCGGCGAGCCGTGGAGGCTGTGCCGCATCCTGATTCTATCCGGCCGCCGGCGCCCGGGAGCCGGAACCCGGTGGCGAGCCGGGGCGACTCCGAGCCCGATCAGGCCGGATCACGGCGGATTACGGCGGCATGTTCTCGGCGGGGGCGAGCACCACGCGGGCCCGGTAAGCAGGGTGACAGAAACTAAGTAACTACCCACAGGGTAACTTATGCTTCTTCATTTTGGTAACTCTATCGATTGTTACCCGGGGAGTTGCGTCCGCTTTGTGGTCTGATAACGATTAGTTATTCGAGGATGCGGAGCAGGAGCCGGGGCGCCGTGCTTCCCGTCGCAAAAACCGCCCGGGATAGTACCAGGCCGCTCCCAGGAGACTTACTTCTCCGCTGCCGACTTGGATCGCGATGAAAGAAAGGCCTCGCCGAAAACCAACATCCGTCGCTCGCGTCGCTTCGTTGTACCTATGAGGGCTGATTCCCGTACAGCAAACAAGTGGCAGCCTTGTTCGCCACCGAACAGCTCTATCGTGGCAGGTCGTGGCAGGTCGGGCAGGTCGGGCAGGTCGGGTAAGTTCTTGCCGGGCCTCCGGGCGTATCGCGGCCAGAGTGATGCGGGTTCTGCGGGAGATATGTCCCTTCCCCCATCCCGCACCTCATCTCGTAACAGACACCGAGGGTTGTACATGGCAAACGCAGCGTCCGTCAAGCGGAACTCCATGGGCACAGGGCGCCTCCGGGCCGGCGCCGCCCTGTGGCTGCTCGGCTGCCTGCTCTGGGCCTTCCCGGCTCCAGCCGTGGCCGGAGCCGCCGCAGACGGCTACAAGCTGGGTCCGGGCGACCAGATTCTTTGCCACGTCACCGACCTGGACGAGATCCCCGACAAGCCGCTCCGGATTGATCCGAACGGCTACATCGACCTCCCGCTCGCGGGCCGGGTCCTGGCCAGCGGGTTGACCATCGAGCAGTTCAAAACACTGCTGGCCGCGAAGCTGTCGCGGTACATCAACGCCCCGGAGGTCACGATCAACCTGATCGACAACCAGAGCCGTCCCGTGTCCGTCATCGGCGCCGTCAACAACCCGGGCGTGCACCAACTGGAAGGACCCAGGCGTTTGATCGAGGTCATTTCGCTTGCCGGGGGGCTGCGGCCCGACGCCGGTTCGCGCGTGGTGCTGACCCGGCAGGCGCAGTGGGGTGCGCTGCCCTTGCCAGGCGCCAAGCAGGACGCGACCGGCGGGTTCAGCACGGCGACGCTTTCGCTTGACGATCTCCTGGCGGCCAAAAACCCGGCCGAGAATATTGCGATCGAGCCGGACGACGTCATCTCCGTGCCCAAGGCCGAGGTGGTGTACGTGGTGGGCAATGTGAAGCGGGCCGGCGGCTTTCCGCTGGCGCAGCACGGCAGCATGTCGCTGCTTCAGGCCATTTCGCTCGCCGAAGGCCTGGACGCAACCGCGGCTTCCAAAAACGCCCGCATTATCCGGCCCAGCGTGACGGCCGAGGGAAAGCCCCTCGAGATCCCGGTCAACGTGCAGGCCGTGCTGGCCGGCAAGGCGCCGGATGAAAAGCTTTACGCCAACGACGTTTTGTTTATTCCGAACAGCGCGGCAAAGTCCACCTCGCGGCGGGTGACCGAGGCAGTGATCCAGGCCGCCACCGGGGTTGCGATCTATGCCCACTAGCAGGCCGTGCGCGGCGGAACTGGACCGGCAGCCGCCCCGCGTGCGGATGGCCCGAAGGAGAGTGTTGTGAACCAAATCCCGAACGGGAGTGCATCGACGACCGACCACCCTCGCGACGAAAGCGCCCTCCCGGCGCACCGGGCGCCGGGAGCGGTTCGCTGGGAGGCTGAGCGCAGCCCGGACCGCCACATGGATCACCACATGGACCACCAAATGGACCGGTACCAGCCGGGCGAGGAGCCCGGGCAGCTGCTGGGCTACTACCGGGTGCTCACCCGCCATCGCCGGGCGCTGCTGCTGTGCGCGCTGCTGGGCGGCCTGCTTGGCTTTCTGCTCCACCTCCACTCGCTGCCGGTGTACCGCGCGCGCACCTCGCTCGATATCCAGAACCTCAACGGCGACTTCCTCGGCATGCATGATGTTGCCCCCACCGGGGAAGCCCAGGGAAGCTCGGCCGACCTTTATATCCAGACGCAGATCAAGCTGCTCCAAAGCGACACCCTGCTTGAGCGCACCGTAGCCAAGCTGCGCGCCGAACCGCATGCGGCTTCGCTGCCCCCGGACGACCTCCTGTCGCGGTGGGCCGCGGCGCTGCACCTGCCGGGAGGGACGCCGGTCCCCTACGAGGCCCTGCTCGGCTATGCCGCCAAGGGCGTCAAGGTCAAGCCGCTGGGCATGACGCGGCTGGTGGAGGTGACCTGCGACTCGTGGAACGCACAGTTTTCCGCGCACTTCTGCAACACCCTGACCAATGAGTTCCAGGAAACGGACCAGGAAGTGCGCAGCGCCGAAGCCGCCAAAACCAGCGACTGGCTGACCCGGCAGGTCAGCGACGTGCGGCTGCAGGTGGAAGCGGCGCAGCGCAAGCTGGAAGAAGCAACCGGCGGGGACGGGCTGGTGCTGAGCCAGGAAAACACAAGCGTGACCGAAGACCGGTTGCGCCAGCTCCAGGCCGAGCTGGTCAAGGCCCAGGCAGACCGGATGGAAAAGCAGGCCGCCTTTGCCAGCGGGCAGGCAGCGCCGGCCAACGCCATGCCGAGCGTGCTCGACAGCCCGGCGTACCAGGCCTCGGAGGCCAAGCTCGCCGATCTGCGCGGCCGGGTCGCCGAACTGGTGCCCCCGCTTACCGAGGAAAACCCCAAGGTGATCCATCTGCGCGCGCAGATCGCCCAGGTTGAGCGCGACCTGGCCGGGGAGCGGGCCGCGATGCTCAGCCGTTCGCGCAGCGACTACGAAGCAGCAACGCAGCGGGAACGGCTGCTTTCCCTTGCCTACAACGCCCAGGCCGTCACCGCCTCGGCGGAGCTCGACCGGGCCAACAAGGTCAACCTCCTGCGCCGGGAGGCCGAATCCGCCCAGCAGCTTTACCAAACCCTGCTGGGGCGCGCCAAGGAGGCCGGCTTTGCTTCGGCCATGCAGGTGACCACGATCCGGGTCCTGGACCGGGCCAAGGCCCCGGAGATCCCGGTGGCGCCCCGCCGGGCCAGCTCGGTGGCCGCCGGGGCCATGCTGGGGCTGCTGTGCGGCTTTGGCTTTGCCTTTGCCCGCGATCGCGCCACGGAAATCCTTCGGGCACCGGGCGACAGCAAACGCCTGCTCGGGGTTGCGGAGCTCGGCACCATCCCGGCCGCCTTTGGCAAGCCCCGGCTGGCCCTGGTCTCCTCGCTCGGAGGCAAGCTGCTTGAGGCCAGGGCGGTCCCGGCGGCGGGAGCTCCAACCCAGGTCGCCCCGGACGTGAGCATGTGGCGCGAAAGCGCTTCGATCGCCGCCGAAGCCTACCGCAACGCCACCTACTCGCTGCTGCTGGCCACCGCCGGCGAGCCCGGGCCGCACGTCTATGTCGTCGCCAGCCCCAATACGGGCGAAGGCAAAACCACGGTCGCTTCCAACCTTGGGGTGGCGCTGTCGCAGGCCAAGCGCCGGGTGGTGCTGCTGGACGGCGACCTGCGCAAGCCCCGGCTTTCCAAGGTCTTTGGCGTTGCCGACGGCCCCGGATTTCGGGATGTGCTGCGCGGCGAGATCGATCTCCACCGCATCTCCGTGACCCAGCTTTGCCGCCCTACCGAGGTGCCAAACCTGTTTGTGGTGCCCCCGGGCAGCGGGCGCGAAGAGGTGACCGAGCTGCTCCACTCGCCGCGGGCGGGCGAGTTTCTGGCCCTGCTGGCCGCCGCCTTTGATGTGGTGCTGATCGATACCCCGCCCATGCTCCACATGGCCGACGCCCGCATCCTGGCCGGCTACGCAAACGGGGTCATCCTGGTGGTACGCGCCGGGGTCACCCACCGCGAAGAAGCAACGGGCGCCCGCGACCTGTTTGCGCATGACCGGGTACGGCTGCTTGGCACCATCCTGAACGCCTTTGACCCTAGCCGCGAAGGCAAGCGGTCCTATTACCGCTCCTACTACCGCTATCACGGGAGCGGCCCGGAAGCAGGGCAGCCGGAAGAGGCAAGCGCCTAGCCATGGACGCGGCCCTTGTTTCTGCCCCGGAACCGATCCCGGGAAGCGCCCCGGGCACGGCGGGCACAGTTGCTGGGATCGTTGCGGGCGCGGGCACGGGCACGGGCCCGGGTCCCGTTTCGGGCACGAGTGCGGGCAGCGGGGCGGCAGTACCGGGCCACGTCGCCCGGCAGATCGCCGGCGGCACCTCCGCCCTGGGCGCCGGCGTGGTGCTGGAGCGCGGGCTCGGCTTTGTGGCCAACGTGCTGGCTGCGCGCCTGGGCGGCGCCGGTACCTTTGGCGCGTACTCGCTCGCGCTGACCACGGCCAACAGCATTTCCACCTATGCCGCCGGCGGCATCGGGGCCACGGCGGCGCGCTTTTCCGGCAAGTACCCGCGCGGTTCGGCCCGCTACCCAGCTTTCGCCCGGGCGCTGGGCACCGTGTCGCTCGCTTCCGCGCTTGTGGCTGGGCTGGCGCTGCTGCTGGGCGCCGCGCCGGTGGCGCACCTGCTCGGGAAACCCTCGCTCACTCCCCTGCTGCGCTGGGCGGCCCTGTCGGCGGCCGGGGTGCTGCTGCTTGAGTCGGCACGTGGCTTCTTTGTCGGGCAGCGCCGGATCCGCGCACTGCTGCTGCTTTCCGTCTCTGTCGGGCTGGCCATGGCGGTGCTGCTCCCGCTTGCTGCCCGCAGCCACCATCCGGCGCGCATGATCATCCTCCAGGGCACGGTCACCACCGGGGCGGTGGCGCTGTGTTGCCTGCTGCGGCGGCCGCTTGGCCTCCTCGCGCCGGAGCGCGCCGGGGTCGAAGCGGTTGCCGGGGTCGGCGCCATGATCCGCGAGGTGTGGTCCTTTGGCCTGGTACAGCTTGGGGGGCTGGTAGGGAGCAATCTGGCAGGCTGGTGGCTGGTTTCGCTCGTCGCCCGGGGCGATGGAACCCTGGTCCAGACCAGCTTTTTTGCCGTTGCGAGCCAGCTGCGCAACCTGGCGGGGCTGGGCCCAAGCCTGCTCACCGAAGGTAGCTACGCGGCGCTGGCCGATGCCGAGGGCGAGCAAACCCGAACCCCGGACGGGGTGATGGCTGTGTGCACCTTTTTGACCGTGGCCGCCTCGCTTCTGCTGGCTTCGGTCGCCACGGCGCTCCTGCCGTGGGGGCTGCGGCTGCTGTATGGCGCAAGTTACCGGCAGGCCGCGATGGCCACCGCGCTTGCGCTCGCCGTGGCGGTGGTGCACATGGGCAACGCCCCGGCGGCGGCGCGGCTGACCGTGGTGTCGATCCGGACCACCGCCGTCATCAACACGGTTTGGGCTGTGTTTGTTGCCGGGGTCGGCACGGCCTTTCTGCTCCGGGGAGCCAATGCCGCCGAGGCCATGCTGGTGTTTCTGCTGGGCCACCTTGTGTCGGCGGCCCTGGTCCTCGTTGCCCTCGGGCGGCTGGGCACGGTGCCGGAAGGCATGCTCCAGGTGGCGGGCTACGGCGCCGGGGGAAGCACGCTGGTGGCGGCGCTTGCTTTTCTGCGCGAGCAGCACCCGGCGCACGCGGGGGCGCTGACCCTGGGCATGGCCGCCGCGGCAGGAGCGGCCTTGTTGGGGCTCCTCCGTGTGGGCCGGCAGCATGGCTGGATGCCAAGCCCGGCCGCGCTTGGCCGGATGGGCGGGCTGCTGCGCGGGAAGCTCGGCCTCGGCGGGGGTGCGCATGGGGCTTAGCACCTCCCCGGTTTCGCTCGAAGCCCGGGGCGCGGCGGGCGCCGGCCTCCCTGCCGCCGCGGCCTCCCTGCGGCCCCTCCGGTTGCTGGCCTACGTGCACCTGCGCAACATCCACCGCTCCACGGGCGCCGGCCGCGTGGCCCGGCAGCTGGTTGAGCACCTTGCCGGCCGGCCTGACGTCGAGCTGCACCTGCTGGCCGATGCCCGGGACCATCGCCGCATCCTGCCGCTGGTCGGCGCGCCCTGGACGAGCTTCCCGACCCACCTGTTTCCACGTGACACGTCCCTGCAGCAGGCGCAGTGGTTCTGGACCGGGCAGCCGCCGGCCAGCCGCTTTTGGCCCGAGGCGCAGGTGATCTTCTGCACCGGGGAGTCGTATGTGCCGCCGGGCGGGGCGCGCCTGGTGGTGACCCTGCACGACGCTGCCTATTTCGAAGCCGGCGCCCACCGGCAAAGCTGGGCCTTTCGCAAGCAGAGGTGGAAGTGGAAGCTGCTGTACGGGAAGCTGGCCCGGAAGGCCGACCTGTTCCACACCGTGTCGGCGTTTTCAGCCGAAAGGCTCGCGCACTTCTTTCCTGCCATCCGCTCGCGCCTCAGGGTGGTGCCGAACGGGGTCGCGCCGGAGTTTTTTGGGCCCGTGCCGCCGGCCGGCCGCGAATTTGTTCGCGCGGCCGGGCTCGCTGCGCGGCCCTTTGTGCTGCTTCCCGGGGGCCTGCACTACCGCAAAAATGCCGAGCTGGTCCTGGCCGCCGTGCCGCTGCTCGCCCGGCGCTTTCCCGGGCTCGTCGTCGCGGTTGTCAACCATTCTGACCCGGCCTATGCCGCCGGGGCCCGGGCGCTGGGGCTGCGCATGCTCGGCTTTGTTTCTGACGCGGAGCTCCATGCCCTGTACGCGGCAGCGGCGGTGGTCTGGTTCCCTTCGCGCTACGAGGGCTTCGGCATGCCGGTGCTCGAAGCCATGGCTGCCGGCACTGCGGTTGTTGCGAGCCGCGCGTCGTCGATCCCCGAAGTTGCGGGCGAGGCTGCCCTGCTGGCCGACCCTGCTTCGCCCAGCGCTCACGCCGAAGCGATCGGGTCCCTGCTTGAAGACGAGCAAGCGCGCGGGCGGCTGGAGC
>CALMAN010000162.1 GCA_937859835.1 uncultured Acidipila sp.
TGGTGGGCACAGCAGGATTCGAACCTACGACTTCCACCGTGTGAAGGTGGCACTCTACCGCTGAGTTATGCGCCCGAGAGGGTTTGAGCCGGCCTGGAGCAGAGACAGCCGATTCGCAACTATACCATTCGGCTGCGGGGCAGCTCAACGGAAGCTGTCCCCTTAAGGACTGCTCTGACGCTCTGCGGAGGCTGGCTGGAGCTCCGGAGGTCGTTGGTGGGCCGGAGGGAAAACGCGGGTAGAATGGAAGCGGCGCGCGCGATGGACTCTCCTGAAAATCCTGAAAAAAGCGAGCGCTCCCGTGCACACCCGAACAGTCCCGGTGCGGTCCCGAAGAAAAGCGGGCAGGTGGCTGCCTCCGCCGGCGACCAGGAAGGCGACCCTGATCCGGCGAGCCCGGCGAAACATTTGGCTGACAAGCGGGTTGATGAGGGCATGGCGACCGCAACCTATGACCGAAGCTGGGCCGGGCTGGGGGAGGACGAGGGCAGGCGTACTCCGGCCGGCATGGATGAACATTCGGACGCAGCCATCATGCTGCGGGTACGGGAAGGTGACGACTCAGGGTTCACCTACCTGATCGAAAAGTATCGCCGCCAGATCATCCACTACATGTTTCGCATGACTGGCAACCAGGCGGTAGCAGAAGAACTTGCCCAGGAAGTGTTTCTCCGCGTGTACCGCTCGCGCGAAAGCTATCGCGCCGAAGCAAAGTTCACGACGTGGTTGTACCGGATCGCCACGAACCTGGGTGTGAACTACGCCCGCGACCACAAGCATGAAAAGGCTGCGCAAAACATCTACCTGGATCAGCCGGACGCCGAAACCGGGACTACCCCGGATGTCGCCGACAGCCGCCTGACCGCAGAACAGGGCCTGCTGCGCACCGAGCGCCTGGCCGGTATACGCGCACAAATCCAGGCTTTGCCCGAGCGTCAGCGACAGGCTGTGCTGATGCACAAGTACCAGGAGATGGATTACCGCGAGATCGGTGCGGTGCTCAAGCTGTCAGAGTCCGCAACCAAGTCACTGCTGTTTCGCGCTTACCAGACGTTGCGCGAACGGCTCAAGCAATACGTCTGATGGGATTGGTTATGAACAGTGATCAGTGTAAGGAATCGCAAACATTTTTGCCCGACCTGCTCCTTGAGCCTGGCGCGGCTCCCCGCAGCGCGCAGCTCCACCTGGAAAGCTGCACGGCCTGCCAAGGGGAGCTTGCGGCATTGAAGCAAACCATGGACGTGTTGAATGGGTGGGAGGCCGCGGAGCCTTCTCCCTTTTGGAACGCGCGCATGGGCGCTCGGCTACGGCAGGAGCAGGCCGGAGCCATCCGCGGTGGCTGGCTTGAACGGCTGCGGACGCGTGTGTGGTTGAGCAACCATGGGCTGCGCCCGTTTGCCGGTGCGGCAGCGCTCGGGCTGGCACTGATCGCCGGCGGCGGAGCCTGGCTCGATCTGGCCACGCCGGCGGCGGCGCCTCCCGTGCAAGCGTCCAACACGGTCCGCGACCTGCAATCGCTGGACGAGAACGCGCAGGTCTTTCAGCAGCTCTCATCGTTGGACGGACCCGACAGCGGCGCGCAGGGTAATGACTGAGGAGTCGCCGGCCCGGACCTGAGCAGCAGAGTGCAAGGCCGGGGAGGCAGGGAGTCCTTCCGAGATCACCAATGTAAGAAAGGGGAGCGAGGCAATGCAGCACCGGAGCAGAGCATGGAGGTCGCGGGGCCTCCCGCTTCTGTTGGCCTGCCTGCTTGTGCCTTGCTCCCGTGCGCAGCAGCACGGCGGCCCGCAGGAGCAGCACGCCGGGCCCCCGTCACGCGCCGGGGTGCCCGCCCGGCAAGGGGGTTCCCGCGCCGGCACCGGACAGCACCTTCCCCAGTGGTTTGCGCAGCACCAGAACCTCAGCACGAATGAGCAGGAAAACGCGCTTCGGCGCGAGCCAGGCTTTGCCCGCCTGCCAGGGACGCAACAGCAGCAGCTCATCGACAGGCTTCATCGACTCGACATGGCCCCTCCTGCCCAGCGGCAGCGGATGCTCGAACGCAACGAACGCTTTGAAACACTGCCGCCCGAGCGGCAGCAGGAGATTCGCGGGGCAAGTCAGGCGCTCGGCCAAATGCCGCCGGAACGCCGGCAGGCGTTGCGCCAGGCTTTTCGCGACCTCCGAAGCGTGCCCCCGGAGCAACGGCAGAACGCCTTGAACTCCGCCCGTTTCCAGGCCGAGTACACCCCCCAGGAGCGTTCGGTGCTCAGCAATTTCCTGTCGATCGAGCCATTCCACGCGCCGTAGGACCCCGAAGCAGGGCCGCTTGCGTGCAGACGCGCGTGCGGCTTTCCGGCTCCGGGCACCTTGGAGCAATCCCTGGCTCGTGCGCCGGCGCCAAGGGGCGAAGCGGAAACGACGTCGAGCTTAGTTGCGAAAGAAGTTTCTGGCCAGAAACAGAACATTCGCCGGTCTTTCTGCCAGCCTTCGCATGAAGTACGGGTACCACTCCCGCCCAAACGGCACATACACGCGCACCGGGTAGCCCTGCGCGAGCAGTGACCGCTGCAGATCGCGCCTCACGCCGTAGAGCATCTGGAACTCGAAGCTGTGAGGGTCGGTTGCCATGGCCACCGCAGCGGCGATCATGCGAGGGTCATGGGTGGCGAGACCATGGTAGATGCCGCTTGCGAGCAGAACCCTGGTCAAGCGGACGTAGTTGGCATCTACATCGGCCTTGTCCGGGTAGGCGATGGAGGCCGGCTCCTGGTAGGCGCCTTTGCACAGCCGTATGCGGATCCCTTCCCGCAACAAGGTCGCGACGTCCTCGGCGGAGCGGCGCAGATAGGCCTGGATGACCACGCCTACTTTGCCCGGAAACTGGCGATGCAGACTACGCACCAGGTGAAGCGTCGCTTCCGTGTAAGCAGACCCTTCCATATCCACGCGCAAAAAGGTGCCGACCTGCGCCGCATGCTCCACCAGGCCGGCAACGATCTTCTCGGCCAGGCCCGGGCTGACATCCATGCCCATCTGCGTCAGCTTCACGCTGACGTGAGCGGAAAGCGCTCGCGCCTCGATCGCATCCAGAAGCTGGTGGTAAACGGCGGCCGAGAGATGGGCTTCTTCTGCCGTATGGACGTTCTCGCCGAGACTGTCGAGTGTGGCAGCGAAGCCTTGCCGGTTCAGCACCGCGGTAGCCTGAAGTACGTCCTCGGCTTCAAGCCCGGCGACAAAACGCGACGAAATACGCCGCCCGGCAGGCGACGCCTCGGAAAGGCGGCGCAGCGGCTGGTTCTGCGAAAGAGAGATAAACGTGGTACGGAGCAGGGCCATCGTTTGTTTCCCTCCACTCTGGCATGCAGCAGTAATCTTGATTGCGGTGCAGCTCTCGATAATACGGAGGGTACTCTTCGCTACCCGCCGATATGGACCATGGTGCGCCCGGGCTGCAGAAATCCCGTTTCGCCGATGTGGTGCCGGGCTTCCTTTTTCTGGACCGTTGCTTCGATGAACTGCCGGAGGTCGGCCTCTGTCCCTCCACGGCGCAGAATCGCATGCAGATCGTGATCGAAGTGCGAGAAAAGGCAGGTGCGGATTTTGCCGTCGGAGGTAAGCCGGACGCGACTGCAGGCGCCGCAAAACGCCTGGGAAACCGGAGCGATGACGCCGACTTCGCCGATCCCGTCGTCGAAGGTATAGCGCAGCGCCGTTTCGCTCAGGGAGTTTTGCGGCAAGGGCGTGATTGCGCGGAACGACCGCAGGGCCCCCAACACTTCCTCAAGGGGCAGAACCGTATCCGGCGCCCAGATACGATCCTCCTCGAGAGGCATGAACTCGATAAAGCGCACGACCACGTTTTCGCGCCGGGAGAACTCCGCAAAGGGCACGATCTGGGTTTCGTTCCAGCCTCGCATCAGCACGCAGTTGATTTTGACCGGTCCCAGCCCACAATCGCGCGCCCCGCGCACGCCACGCAGCACATGCTCAAACGAGCCCGGGACGCGCGTGATGCGCGCAAACAGTTCGGGCTCCACTGCATCCATGCTCACTGTGACACGGCTCAATCCTGCATCGCGGAGGGAGCGCGCAAGAGGCCCAAGGAGGTGTCCATTGGTGGTCAGCGCGAGGTCAAGCCGATGCCCCTGCACCGTGCGCAGCTTGGACAGCTCGCGGATCAGCTCCACCAGCCCGCGGCGCAGCAGCGGTTCGCCGCCAGTCAGCCGTATCTTTTCGATCCCGAGTGAAACAAACGCGCGGATCATGCGCCCGTAGTCTTCAAGCGGCAGCTCGCTGGGCGGTGCCGTACCCTCACCAGTGCGGCAGTAGACGCAGCGATAGTTGCAGCGGTCGGTTACCGAAACGCGCAGATCGGTAAGGGTGCGCCCGAACGGATCGCTCAGCCCCTTCGCCTCACGAGGAGCTGTCTCGTGCGCAGCCACTGCGACTTGGGGGAGCATGGTTGCCATAGGAGGTGTCTAATCAGATGCTGCGCGGGTCTCGCCCGGCTCATACCTGCTCGTTCCAGTGTAGACGGACCTGCTTCCCCAGCGGCTTGCCGGACGGAGTCGATCACCCTGGAGCGCTTCTCGCGCCTGCACTCCGCCCCAACCCGTCCTGACCCGCTCGCCCGCTCCCCAGTCGCCGGAGGGATCCAGGCCGCGCAGAGCTCAGGCAGGCAGGAGACTGGGAGCGCACCCTGCGGCACTGTCTCCGCCGGATGGCCGGGAAGCCGGCGCTTCGGTTCTCGCAAGTAAAGCAGAGCCGGATGCAGCCACGCAGCTCACGCCCCCGGATGGGCATTGAGCGGCACCGGCCCGCCACGGTGCAGCTGCGCGGGGTGCGGCATGGCTGGCTTTGGGTCGGGCGCAGGCACAAGCGTTTCGCTCTGGCTCAAAGCAGAGCGGAGTGCCTCAAAGCAGGTTGGATCAAGCTTGCCGGGGATGTCCCCTTCGAGAATGGGCGCAATCTCGTCCCAGCCGAGCCCTGCCCGGTACGGACGAACCTCGGAGAGCGCGGAATACACGTCGGCAACTGCCAGCAGGCGTGACTCAAGCGAAAGCCGCTCCGCCGGCACCCCATCCGGATACCCGGATCCGTCCATTTTCTCGTGATGTTGGCCGGCAATCACAGCCATTTCGCGAAAGGCGGTGACCCTGCCCAGGATCTCCCGGCTTAGTTGCGCATGGCCCTTGACCGTGCTGAACTCCTCCACCGTCAGCCTCCCTGCCTTGTCGAGGATGGAGTTGGGCACGCTCAGCTTCCCGACGTCATGCAAAAGGGCTGCCCGGCGCAGCAGCACCAAGGTAGAGGCGGGCAGGCCCATCTCTCGACCGATGGCCACCGCAGCATCCTTAACCCTGTGTGAGTGGCGGAAGGTAAACGGAGATTTCGCATCCACCACCTCCGCAAAGGCTTCGCATACAAGATCGATGTCCGTTTCCTTGGAAGCAGTCCGGGTCCCGGCTTGCCGTTCCAGCACAGCGGCATGAGCCAGCGCCACCGGTTCGCCCGGAGCACAATACTGCCAAAGAACACCGGATCGGTGCAGCGCGTGCGCTGCCCGGGTTATCTCCGGATCAAACCAGCGGCATTTGCGTCGCAACAACACCTCGATCGCGACTTCCGGCCCGGCGCTCATGCAGAAAGCGTCCAGGTGCTGACCGACGGCCATCAGCCGGGACAGCAAGGGGATGTCCCAGCCCTTGAGGCTGCCCGGATACCCGCTTCCATCCCAGTGTTCATCCAGGCAGCGAACCGCGTCGGCCACCCGGTCGCAAAGCCCGATCTTTCGAACGATGCTTGCGCCCCGGTCGCAGCGCAGCTCGATCAGCTCGCGAGCCGTGCCGCGCTGATTGGCGGCGAGGCGAAAGATACGTGCGGTCTTTTTCCAGGTGGGAGCGCCAGGCAGGACTTCTTTCCAAAGCAGCTGCAACATCGCGAGGTTTGGACGGTGGGTGCGGGTCCAGTCCACGAGTTTCGCGCCAGCCTTGGTTACACGATCATCGCCGCCGACAATCTGGCACATACGGGCCGAGTTGCTGCTGCAGCCCACGTCCTTGAGCAGCGATGCATAGTAGAGATCCTCCTGCTGCCGGGAGGAAAGCGAAAGGGCCTCGGCCAAACGCAATGCAAGAAGGCAGGTGCGGATCGCATGCCCGGCAACAGCGCCTTCCGTAAGGTCGAGCGCAAAGGAAAGCGCAGCCAATATCTCGTGGAGCTCTGGCGCTCTGTGTCTGTCGCTCTCGTGATATGCGCGCACTGGAAGCGCATCTTTCACCGGGATTCCCATAGCTGCACACGTATCATCGGCAGAAAGCCCTGTTTCGTTCAGCCCCGGGGAAACTATTGCGATCTCACCGGGAACTCACGGGGCACTCTCATCCCTGCCGGCCGGCTGGTAGGCGCCTTTGTTCTCCACTGCCACCGGGTTTACGCCAAAATCCCAGCCGTCCAGGTTGAACCTGCCGTCGGGGAGTATCTCGAGGAGGCTGTACTGCCCGAGATTGAGGTCGCTGCGCGGCGCAACGCGCATCCAGTGCCCGCCGGGAAGTATCCGGCGTTCGGTTCCGACTACCTCCGCACTGCCGTCCAGCTCGCCGCCGGTGCCCAGGCCGCGCAGCTCCGCTCCAGAAGCCGCTCGCTCGTCTTTCCACACCCGCAGGCGCACTAGCGCATAGGTGCTGCCCGGAGAG
This sequence comes from uncultured Acidipila sp., assembly GCA_937859835.1. GTDB lineage: Bacteria > Acidobacteriota > Terriglobia > Terriglobales > Acidobacteriaceae > EB88. The sequence goes on from CALMAN010000162.1 coordinate 6,678, forward strand.
GCTTTCTGGGCCTTGTCCGTGCCCGGGACGGCAGCGGATGCGCCATGGGTATCGATCACCATGGCATCCTCGCGGGCCGTTTCGTTGCCCGGCGGGTCCAGCGCAATATAGAAGACCGGCCGCGGCACGTGGAAGGAAACCGCCGCCCGGTACCCGGAAAGCCGGATCAGGTCGCGCGAGCCGCCGGTGGGGATGGGCGCCGCTTTGACGCTGTGCCCCATGTCGAGGTTGAGATCGCCGTCGCTCTGGCGGATGCGTACCAACTCCGGAGTGTTCTTGAAGCTGTCCAGGCCCCAAACGCCGCTCTCATCCGGCAGCCGGAGTCCCGGCGCAACCTCGGGCTGCCGTGCAGCCTCCGCGGTCCGCTCCGCGGCTGCTTCGCGGTCCAGTTCGGCCGCGGCCTGGCTCGCCGGGCTGCCCGGGTCCACGGCCGCGCCCGGCGCGTGTTCATGGTTGTAGCGGGCTGTTGCCGGCCAGTCGACCAGGTCGGCCGGCATCTCTTCCCAGTCCCCGCGCTCGGCCGAACGAAAGCGCACCCGGTCGCCCTGCATCTGGTAGCCAAGCACTACCTGGTAGCTCCCATCTTTCAGGATGAGCCGCTGGCGCCCCGGCCCTTCCTGCGCGTGGCTCATGGACGCCAGCAGGAGCAGCGCCACCACACAGCGGACGCGGCAAGACGATCGGGGGAACCACCTCATCTATCTACGTTAGCGGAAGGGCACCGGGTCGCGCACATCCTGCCGGAGATACACGCGAAAGCCCATCGGTCCGTTTTCGGCACGCGGAAACTCCCGTTGCTCCACGATCCGGTAGTGCACCCGCAGGTAGCTGTCCAGCTCCGGCCATAGCGCGAGCTTGCCGTACTCGCCGGGCCCCTCGGGAAAGAGCCACGCCGAAACCACGATGAGTTCCGGCGGGTTCTGGGTGAACTTCGCCCAAAACTGTTGCTGCCCATGCTGCACAGCGGGGGCAACCGGGGCACCAGGAGCCGGGCCGCTGTAGCGGGTGCCCCAGGGAGCCGGTGTCTGCGGAAAAAGAAACTCGTCATAGATCGCGCCAGTCCCTTCGCGCAGCCCGAGATGCAGAAGCGCATCGGTACAGCCGGAAACCGAATCGAGGCACTGCACCGCTCCGTCCCCGGGCCGTGCTCTGGCCTGCTCCATCGCTGCTTCCATGGCAGCGGTTATGGCGGTCGGCCAGTGCGCCTTGGCCGCTCCCCGCAGGCACGCCGGGGCGCAGGCCAGCACCCCGAAGGCAAACCCAAGTACGCCGATGCCCCGCAGCAGCGTCCGCCTGCTTCGCGCGGCCGAGGAAAGCTCCAGCGCGATCCACAGCAGCAGGAACGCCAGGAGCGGATACCGCTGGTACCCATACCCTTTTCCCTGGATCGCGAACGAGAAGAGCCCAAGCGGAAGGCAGCAGGCCAGCAGGCGCCGCTCCGGGCTGCCGAGCCAGCCGCCCTCCTGCCGCGGACCCGCTCGTGCCTGGAGCACGGACGCGAGCGCTGCGAAGCACAGCAGTTCCCCGAGCGAGCGCACCACGCTATGGACCACCATGTCGGCCAGCGAGCCGCGGGCTAGTGCGGCATGGTAGGGCAGATCCATCCGCAGAACCCGCCAAAAGGCTC
>CALMAN010000163.1:0-2124 GCA_937859835.1 uncultured Acidipila sp.
CGCCCTGCCACTTTCAGCCTGGACGTCGATCTGCACCCAACGCCCACTCCAGCCCTTCTCGTGTCGAGATCCTTAACTGCTTTTCGGTAACCGTTTCACCATGGATCACTACACGACTAGTAATACTCGAGGGGGTGCCTTTTTGGGTACGCCAGCCTTTTTTGATTGCTCTAGGTACGAAAGTCACGTCCACACAGTACATAGAGTTTTGAATGTCACCGAAAATGGAGAACAAAAAGGTAACCATGTTTCACTTGGGTAACCAAAACTGGTAACCCGCAAAAGAAATTACGTTGGTGCAGACTTTTCCAGCGGAAAAGTGATGCACTTTTGTACAGCAGCTTGGCTAGTCTGCAGTCAGGCGCACATCGCGCAAGGAGAAAGTCCCATGAAGATCGCCAGATTCGTGTTCGCAGCCCTTTCGCTCGTCGCCGTTTCCGCCCCCGCCTTTGCCGCTTCCGCGCCCGGCACTTCGCACAGCCCTTGGGGCTGCCTCCAGGCCGCACCCGGCACTTCGCACAGCCCTTGGGGCTGCCTCCAGGCCGCACCCGGCACTTCGCACAGCCCTTGGGGATGCCTCCAGGCCGCGCCTGGCACGTCGCACAGCCCCTGGGGATGCTAGGCAGCCAGGCGGCGTTTTGCCGCCACGGCACGTCCTAGATCGCCATCGTAATCTGCTGGTCGGGTGTGCTCCTTGTTGTTAAGCTTTGTCTGCGGGGAGCAGATGGTGTTCGCTGACATTTTGGACAAGGCGTTGGTGGTTTCGGGTCCCGTGCTGGACGGGTTTCTCTGTGCTGCGATTCTCTTGCGGAACCGCTGGCGGAGCTTCCCTGCGCTCCTGGCCTTCGCACTCCTCGACCTGGTGTCCAGTCCGCTGCTCTACTGGGTCGACCCGGGCGGCACATCGCGCCTGTACACGCGCTTGTACGTCGGCTATGACGTGTGCAGTTTTTTGTTGCAGCTGCTGATCTTGTACGACGTGGCTCGCAACGTTCTCAAGCCGGGCGACGCCTGGGATGCCCGTGCCCTCAGGGCACTTACTCTTTTGGGCATCTCGGGAGTTGCCATCGCCCTGGCGGCGACGATCGTGTTGCAACCGACCGAGATCCACGGCACGGTGAACATTTTTCTTCGCGCGGAGGTGTTTTCCAGCCTTCTGACCTGTGAGCTGGTGATCGGGATGATGCTGTCGGCTACCAAGGTCGGCCTAACCTGGCGCAGTCACGTCATGGCCGTAGGGCAGGGATTGATGCTGTGGGCACTGGTTGTCGCCTCGGAAGAAGGGCTTTACGCCCATGTAGGCCCCAACCACCCTTTCGGCCGATTCTTCTACTACGCAAGGGTTTTGGACTACCTAGTGGTTGTCGGCTACTGGACTGTCTCACTTTGGAACGAAGAACCGGCTCGCAGGCCGACTGCCCCAGCCCTGCGTAAATATATCGTTGCACTTCATGAACAGGTGCAATACGATCTCGGCAATACAGGACACTGAGGTCCGAGAGCGCCATGCCTTCCATCCTCCCCTTTTCGCTCTTTCTGTGCGTTCTTGCCGGTCTAACCATCTCGGCGATCTATGCCCGGCGCTCCTCGGTGTGCCTGGGCGGGCGCGACGTGCAAACACTGCTGGCCGCAGTGGAACCGCTTGATCTTGAAGGCCTCACCTGCGTGGCTCTGGATTTCCTGGAGCCCCGCTCCGGGCAGACCTCCATGGAACCCGAGGTGATCTGGCACATGCTGGGCGGGGATCTGGGCCTGCGCCGCATGCGCGCAAACGCAGACCTCCTCCTAGCACTGGCTGCGTTGGCCGCACAGTGGAATGACGCGGAAGGTACAATCGTGGCCGAGCGGATGCGCCGCGATGCTCTCCGCCTGCGCAGCGCGTGCCGTCAGATCCACTGGGGCATGCTGTCCCAGCTGATTTCGGGCCGGCACTGGGTTTCGGTTCCTTTTCAGCTGCAGGAAGCCGCCTCGGCGTACTACCTGATGAGGCAGCGATTGCTGGCCCTGTACCAGACGAGCCACGTTGCCCTGCTTCCGCAACTGGTGCAGGCCGTCTAAAGGGCTGGCGCCTTTGCCCGCGCTACACTGAGGTCTGGCCTTGCCACTCCGGACCCAAGGCCGGAC
>CALMAN010000163.1:2224-16961 GCA_937859835.1 uncultured Acidipila sp.
CCGGACCCAAGGCCGGACTCAGGAGATTTGACTCGTGCCCCAGCGCACCTTCAGCATCATCAAGCCCGATGCAGTTCGCAACGGAAACACGGCTGCCATCCTCGCTGCCATTGAGAAGGCCGGCTTTCGGCTTCTTGCCATCAAGAAGCTTTCCATCTCGAAAGAGCAGGCTGAGGGCTTCTACTACGTGCATGCAGAGCGGCCCTTCTTCGGCTCGCTCACGACCTTTATGTCCTCCGGTCCGATCGTTCCCATGGTTCTTGAGAAGGACAATGCGATCGCAGATTTCCGGAAGCTGATGGGGGCGACCAATCCGGCGAACGCGGAGGAAGGGACCATCCGCAAACAGTTCGCAGCTTCGATTGAGGAAAATGCGATCCATGGGTCGGACGCCGAAGACACAGCCAACTTCGAGATCGGCTACTTCTTCGCAGGTTACGAGCTGGCGTAAGGACGCGGTCTCGCCTGCGCACAAAGCGCCTTTCCCCTTCCTCCCTCATCTCATCTGAGGTGGGAGGAGACGTACATGGAAAAGGCGACATTTGGAGCTGGTTGTTTTTGGGGTGTCGAGGCGCAGTTCAGCCAGATCCCGGGCGTAGTGGAAACAGCGGTCGGGTATGAGGGCGGCACGCTCAGCAACCCGACCTACAAGGACGTGTGCACAGACCGGACCGGTCATGCCGAGGTCGTGGAACTTACCTACGACCCGGACCAGGTCAGCTACGAACGGCTGCTCCACGAGTTCTTCGCCCTGCATGACCCCACGCAGATGAACCGTCAAGGGCCGGACTGGGGACGGCAGTACCGCAGCGCCATTTTTGTTCACTCCCCGGAGCAGGAAGCTACGGCGACCGAAGTCATCCGGGTCCTTACCGAACAGAAGCGCTTCAAGAAAGCGATTGTGACCGAGGTTGTTCCATCGACTACCTTTTGGCGGGCAGAAGAGTACCACCAGAAGTATCTGGAAAAGCGCGGCGCCGTGAGTTGCCATATCTAAACGGCCGAAAACGGGAGGGGACGCTGGAGCCAGTCGGTCGGGTTGGTCGGATTGATCACGCCCGACGCTGCCTCAACGGTCTCCTAAGCCGGACATGAAAGGCAGGCGGGCAGTCACACGCCTGCCCGCGTTTCCAGCTCTGTCCGCATGAGCGCCAAACGCTCTTCAAGCAGCATTCGCTGCGAGGGGGCGTTGTCGCTTTCGGCAAGCAAAGCCTGCAAACGCCGCATCCGGGCCTCCAGCTGCGGATTTGAATACAGCTGGATGCGATGGATTTCCCGGCTTTGCTGCCCTTCGAGCGAAAGCTCATAGGGAGAGCGAACGCGCGCGTCGGTGGTGATCTTGTCGCCCAACAGGATGCGACGGACGTTCTCCGCGACAAAGTCGAGATTGGCGCGGATCTCCTCCTCATTGTGGCAAAGGGGGCCGGGCGGCAACATGATCCGGAGCAGGATGTCGCCATTCGGCTGCAGCTGGGTAAAAAACATCACGATGCGCGAGTGCATCTTGCCGACAAAGCGGAAGATGTTGGACGAGATAAACTCGCCCTGCTCCTTGTCAACGGCAAGCATGAGGACGCCGTTTTCTCTGAGCAGGGTGCGGGTATGGAGCAACACCGCGTGATCGGTAATGATGGCCTGGACGTTCTTGTCGTTCCAGGCTGAGACTTCGTTGTTGCCGACCGGCTCCCGGGCGACCACGCGCATCTTCCGATCCGGTCCGATGACCCGGCGCATCACGGGGAAGATCAGCTTCACAAAGGGGATATGCGCCGAGCAGCACACAAACCCGCCTGGCTGCGCCGCATACTCGCGCAGGTACTGCTCCCCCTCAACAACCAGGGGGATTGGGAAATACGCGTTCCGGCCGTACAGGAGATCAAGAAAGCGGTGCAACAGGCGGGGGACCAGGGAAGCATCGGAAACGTTGTTCCCTGCCGGGGCAAGCCGGCCTCCCATGCGCGCCAGCATGCGGGAAAGCGCGAGCACGGTCCGGTACCAACGCTCGGGCGGCAGGGTGATGGAAATCACCCAGCACGTCAGTTTAAACGCATCCCAAGTCAGTCTTTGCCTTAAGCCTATTTTCTTCAAGGCCATGCCTTTACGAAATCGTACCGCCAGTTGAATCCAAGAAGGCCACTTCAAGCCATATCGCGTCCGTTGTCAACCGCAGCATCCAGACGTGTAACGAATCAGGACAGGGGACCAGTTTTCACCGGGGCTGCCCTGCGTGACACGCCCTGGAGCCCACAGAGCGAACTTATGGTAACCGGCAAGGTCAAGCGCCTTCCAGCAATCTTTCGGAGTCACAGTTACCTTGGGGCGAATCCATGGTGCGCCCGGCAAGATTCGAACTTGCGACCTTCCGCTTCGGAGGCGGACGCTCTATCCAGCTGAGCTACGGGCGCGTCGCGTTGGGGGCAAGCGCGCAAGCCTAGAGTACTACCGCCGCGGCTCTTTCGGAAGCAGCCTACTTCCGGGTTGCGCTTGTTTTTTCTTCAAGCAGCGCCATGGTGGACTGGATCAGCGCTTTGGCGCCATCGATGCCGGAAAGCACAGCCTGGAGATCCAGCGCGGGCTTGGCAGGGTTGCGGTTGGAAACGCAGTACACGCCGTGCTGGCCGATGAGGATCAAGGCGTCGGTGAGCACGTCGAGCGATACCGCGAGACGGCCTCGCTCCGGGCCCAGCATCAACTCATACCGTTCCAGCTCGTCACGGCGCTCGTTAAAAACGTCCCGCGCCATTACCACTCCCTCGCCGGGGTGTCCGGGGTAAGAGGCGTCGCAGCGGGCGCGGCCTTCCAGCGCAGGACCGGCTTGCGGGCAGCCGCTGTCTCGTCCAGGCGCGAAATGCGGGTCGAGTGGGGCGCGGCAAGAACCAACGCGGGATTCTCCTCTGCTTCCCGCGCGATCTGCCGCATTGCGTCGACAAACAGATCGAGTTCCTCGCGCGACTCGCTTTCCGTCGGCTCGATCATCAGCGCCCCGGGCACGATCAAGGGGAAGCTGGTTGTGTAGGGATGGAAGCCGTAGTCAATCAGCCGCTTGGCGATGTCGCCGGTCTTGATGCCATGCTTCAACTGCCGGCGGTCGGAAAAGACGACCTCGTGCAGAGACGGCGTCTTGTAGGGGAGCTCGTACACGTCCTCGAGCTTGGCGCGGAGGTAGTTCGCGTTGAGCACGGCGTCTTCCGTGGTTTGGCGCAAGCCGTCGGGACCGTTGGCGAGAATGTACGCGAGAGCCCGCACGAACATGCCGAAGTTGCCGTAGAACATGCGCACCCGGCCCACTGACTGCGGGCGATTGAAGTCGAGGGTGTGGGTGCCGTCTGCGCCCGTGCGCACGGTGGGAGCCGGCAGAAACGGCTCAAGGATGCGCTTGCACGCAACTGGTCCGGAGCCGGGCCCCCCGCCCCCGTGCGGCGTTGAAAAGGTCTTGTGCAGGTTCAGGTGCATCACGTCTACGCCGAAGTCGCCGGGGCGGGTCTTGCCCACCAGCGCATTCATGTTGGCGCCGTCCATGTAGAGCAGCGCGCCCTTGCTGTGCAGGATCTCGGCCACCGCGGCAATCTCGTTCTCAAACACGCCGATGGTGGAAGGATTGGTGAGCATCATCGCGGCGGTGTTTTCGTCCACCAGCGCGCGCAGTGCTTCGAGGTCCACGCCCCCGTCCGGGTTCGACTTCAGGTTCACCACCTCGTAGCCGCACACCGCCGCGGTCGCCGGATTGGTGCCGTGCGCGGAGTCGGGGATGATGACGGTGCGTCGCGCATTGCCGCGCGCCTGGTGGTAGGCGCGAACCAGCAGGATGCCGGTAAACTCGCCATGCGCGCCGGCCGCGGGTTGAAGCGTGATCGCGTCCATGCCGGTGATGGCAAGCAGGCAATGTTCCAGGTCCTTCAAGATCGAGAGCGAACCCTGCGAAAGCTCGACCGGCTGGTAGGGGTGCGCTTCCGCGATGCCCTCCAGGCGCGCCACATACTCGTTCACGCGCGGGTTGTACTTCATCGTGCAGGAGCCCAGCGGGTACATGCCGAGGTCGATGGCGTAGTTCCAGGTGGACATGCGGGTGAAGTGCCGGATGATCTCGATCTCGCTCAACTCCGGCAGCGCGGCCGGCTCGGTGCGGGCCGCGTCGCCCAGCAAAGCCGAGGGACGCACCGCCGGCACATCCAGCGGGGCGAGCCGGTAGGCGCGCTTGCCGGGCGAAGACTTTTCAAAAGAAAGCGCCTCGTTCTGGGTCTGGTGCGGGGTGACCTTCCGGGGTGTGCCGGTGAAGGGCGCGGCGGGCGTTTCGAGTTCCGTGGGAATCGCACTCATCCTGAATCCTTTGTGGTCCTTTGTCGCTCGGGGAGCGAGCGAGGTGTGGCAGCGGCTGCCGCGCATGCGCGAGGGGCAAAGCCCAAGTGTAGTCCTCGCCTCCGAGGAGCTAGCGGGCACTCATGGCAAAGGGGGCAGCAGCGGCTACGCCGGTGGCCGCCCGGTCGATGGCTTCGCGGGTGGTCTGCTCGGTCACGCACCACAGGCTGGCCTGGCCCAGCTCCGGGTACCAACGGCGCAGATCGAGGCCGCCGATGATCCTGCTTTCCAGCAGGTGCGCGTTCAGCGCTTCGGGCGTTTCTTCGGTTCGGAGAACAAACTCGTGAAAGCGCGGCGTGTTGGCAAACAGGAGCTCGCCGTGCGCGCCCAGCGCGCCGGCTGCGTAGTGCGCCTTGGCCAGGTTCTGCTCGGCCAGTTCGCGAACCCCCTCGCGGCCGTACACGGTAAGAAAAATGGTCGCCATCAGCGCCACCAGCGCCTGGTTGGTACAGATGTTGGAGGTGGCTTTCTCACGGCGGATGTGCTGCTCGCGTGTGGAAAGCGTGAGCACGAAGCCGCGCTGGCCGTGCTTATCTCTGGCCTCCCCGACCAGCCGGCCGGGCATCTGGCGCAGGTACTTCTCCTTGGCCGCGAGCACGCCGCAGTAGGGGCCGCCGTAGCTGAGCGCGACGCCAAAGCTTTGCGCTTCCAGGGACACGATGTCGGCCTCGACCGGCGGCCGTACCACGCCGAGCGACACGGCTTCGGCGATCGAGACAACCAGGAGAGCGCCCTTGGCATGCGCAATGGCCGCTATGGCCGGGATGTCCTCGACCACGCCGAAGAAGTTGGGCGACTGCACCAGCACGCACGCCGTTTCGCCCGTCACGGCGGCCTCAAGCGCAGCGAGATCGATGCGGCCTCCCTCAGGCATGCCGTCCGGCCGGTAGCCGACCTCGGTCTGGCGGGTGCCCTGGTGCTGCGCATAGGTACGCATCACTTCCCGGTACTCCGGATGGACGGTGCGGGCCACCACCACGTGGTCGCGCCCGGTTACGCGAGCGGCCATCATGGCGGCCTCGGCAGCGCCTGTCGAGCCGTCGTACATCGACGCGTTCGCGATGTCCATGCCGGTCAGCTCGCAGATCATGGTCTGGAACTCAAAGATGGCCTGGAGCGTCCCTTGCGTGATCTCGGCCTGGTACGGCGTGTAGCTGGTCAGGAACTCGCCCCGCTGTACCAGCGAATCGATAAGGACCGGCCGGTAGTGGCGGTAGGCGCCGGCACCCAGAAAGCTCGTGTAGCCCACAGCATTGTGCGCCGCGGCGTTCTTGAAGTAGTCAATGATCTCGGACTCACCCATCTGCCTGGGCACGTCGAGATCACGCGTGAGACGGAACTGCTCGGGGATGGTGGAGAACAGAGCGTCGATGGAAGAAGCGCCGATCTCCTGGAGCATGGCAGCGCGTTCGGCTTGGGACTTGGGGAGGTAACGCATAGTACTAGCATCTCCCGTTTTGGGAGCCTTGCCAACATCCCGCCGGCAAAGTTCGTTTGCAGCCCCTTACCGCCATGTTCCTATCGGTGAGGCTGCTCCTGACGTGAGCAGGCGGCAGTCTCCTCCTGCTTCGAAGCCCGGCTCGAGACACGCTTCGAAAGAAGGTTGAGGGTAAATCGGGTTCGGGGCATCGCGCGCTCAGGGCGCACCGAATCCCACAGGCAGATCGCGGTCGCCGCAGGTCCGCACAGTCCCTTGCTGGTGCTTGCCGGGGGAGCGTTCATGTGCCGGGGCGCGGATCGGGGCATGCCGGCAACCGCAAAATAGCGGCCGGGCAGAGCGGCCGGGCACAGACAGGGCGAAACGTCTCGCCGGGATTGGGCTAGTGGCCGGTTTCTTCCGCGACGAACTTCTCGTAGTCAGCCGCGGTCAGCAGCGTCTCCACCTCGGCCGGATTGCTTAGCTTCAGCTGCATGATCCAGGCCCCGTGCGCGTTGGCGTTTACGTGCTCGGGCGAGCCGCTCAGCTCTTCGTTCACCGCGCTTACCTCGCCGCTTACCGGCGAGTACAGGTCGGAAACGGCCTTGACGGACTCTACCGAGCCGAAAACCCTTCCCTTTTCCACGTGGGTGCCGATCTTGGGCACTTCCACAAAGACGATGTCGCCGAGGGTATGCTGCGCGTGGTCGGTGATGCCGACCTTGCCGCAATCGTTCTGCACCTCGATCCACTCGTGTTCACGGGTATAGCGATACTGTTCCGGGTAGCTCACTGCGTCTGTCCTTGGGCCGGTTTGGGTCGTTTGTAGAAAGGCATGGGGGTGGTTTGCGCCTTGACCATCGCGCCCCGGATCTCAACCCACACTTCATTGCTCTGCGCGGGGTCGGTGTACTCGATCGGGAGATAAGCCAGGGCGATGTTTTTGCGAAGAAAGGGCGCGGGCGAGCCGCTTGTGACTTCGCCCACAGGCTCGCCCGCCACATTGAAGAGCTTGTATCCGTCGCGTGCGATCCCGCGATCCACCATCTCCAGCCCGACCAGCCGGCGCGCCGGGCCGCCTTCGTCGCGCAGGCGGCGCAGCGCGGCTGCCCCGGTAAACTCGACCCCCTTGTCGAGCTTGGCATAGCGGCCCATGCCGGCCTCCCACACATTGATGGTTTCCGAGATTTCGTGCCCGTAGAGCGGCATCGCCGCCTCCAGCCGCAGGGTGTTCCGCGCCCCCAGCCCGCAAGGGAGGATGCCAAACTCTTCGCCGGCCGCAAGCAGTTCATGCCAGACCCGCGCGCCTGTCGCCTCGTCCGACGGGATGTAAAGCTCAAAACCGTCCTCGCCCGTGTAGCCGGTGCGCGCCACCATGACGTTATACAAGCCGCACACCTTGCCCCAGCGAAACCAGTAGTTCTTGATCTCCCCCAGCGGCAGGTCGGTCAGCTTTTGAAGAACATCCACGGCATTCGGGCCCTGGATCGCCAGCTGCGTGTAGAAGTCTGAGTAGTCGGAAACATGGCCCTTGAAAGGCTGCGCCTGCTGCCGGATCCAGGCATGATCCTTTTCGCGCGTGCCTGCATTCACCACGATCAGGTAGTCGTTGTCCGAAAGCTTATGCACCAGGATGTCGTCGACAAAGGTGCCCTCCGGCGTCAGCATGGCGGAGTATTGCGCCTGGCCGACTTGCAGCCTGGACGCGTCATTCATCGAGAACTGTTGCACCGCGTCGAGCGATTGCGGCCCGCGCAGCTGGATGTCGCCCATGTGGCTGACATCGAACAGCCCGACGCCGGTACGGACTGCCATGTGTTCGGCCGAGATGCCCCCATACTCCACCGGCATCTCCCAGCCGCCGAAATGGACCATCTTGGCGCCGAGCGAGCGGTGGATGGCATGGAGAGCAGTCTTGCGGAGTGCGGTTTGCGTTGCGGGCACGCCATTCCCCCGGAGCGCCCGGGCGAGCGCTTTCGACTTAACGGTACCATGATGCGGCATAATGCGGGCAGCGCCTGGTAGGCAGCGGAGGCGTCGCCGTCCGGCGACCCGCGCCGCTTAGTCGTGCGACACCTGCCAGCCGTTGTCGGTGTTGATCAGCGTCGCCTTGTCGACTTTCGTGCCCGCCAGATCGGCCTGGATCGTTGGAAACGCGGTCATCATCTCGGTCGATTTTGCCCAGTCGGCGATGCCGCCGATCGTGTACCGGTAGCTCACGTTGGCTACCTGCGCTCCATTGTTGTCGGCTGAGGTGGTGGAGTCGTCGATCGAGGTAACGTCGCGATGCCCGAAGCAGAAGTTGCCGTAGCCGGGCTGGCTCTGGTCGGGACTCCACACCGACCGGCCTTTCGACGACAGGTCATAATCGTTGACCTGCTTGGAGCCGAAGATGAAGACGCGTTTCTGGGCGGAGCTGCGCGTGAGCAGGCCGGCGTCGGTCAACGCATCGTAACCGCTGGTCTGGTCGCCCTTGTTGGGGTCAGCTTCCACGGGAAACTTGACCGGGCTCGACCACACGCACTCGGCATGCTGGTTGTAGTAGTTCCCGATGGCCTTTTTGAAGTTGTCCTTGGTTGCCGCCTTTTTATTCGAGCAACCAGCCGTTGCCAGTGCGGCCGCTGTCACAACGGCGAAAACCGCTTGGGTGCGCATAGGGTCATCTCCCTTTCTCAGGCGTATGGGATGCGGAAAGCCCGCGCGCGGAGCTAAATCCGCGAGCAACGCCAGCCGGCCGGGAGGGTCCGGCTCAATACGGGACAGCCCTCTTTGGGCCGGCAGGGCTGGGCTATACTGAGGCGTCTCGGCGGCAGGTGGTGCTGAGCGACTTTTCGACGCTAGGGACCCATACGTGCTTTCGCCAGGACCGGCACTCGCATCCGCACGCTGCACTGTGGTGGTGCCCTGCTACAACGAAGCAGCGCGGCTCCATACCGCATCGTTTGCGGCTTTCCTCGATAGCTCGATCAGCAAGGACGTCCAGCTGCTGTTTGTTAACGACGGCAGCCGCGACGCGACGTTATCTGTGCTGCAGGCTCTGCGGTCGCGATTTCCAACCCGCGTGCGCGTGCTCGACAAGCAGCCCAACGCAGGCAAAGCCGAAGCGGTGCGCTACGGCATGCTCCATGCTTTGGCCGGAGACGGCTGCCAGATTACCGGCTTCTGGGATGCGGACCTGGCCACACCGCTTGAACAAATCCCGGACCTGGCGGCGATCCTGCTGGGCGACCCTGGGCTGATGATGGTCTTCGGCGCCCGCGTACGTTTGCTGGGCCGCGAAATCTACCGGCAGCGGCTGCGCCACTACCTGGGCCGGATCTTTGCCACGGCCGCGTCGCGCGTCCTGCGGCTGCAGATTTATGACACCCAGTGCGGGGCCAAGCTCTTTCGCGTGACCCCGGCGCTGGCCACCGTCCTGCAAAAGCCCTTTGAGTCCCGCTGGATCTTCGATGTGGAGCTGCTGGCCCGCTTTCTTGCCCTGCAACGGGAAGGCGAGGCAGCGCTGCGGACCCAGATCTACGAGTTTCCCCTGCCGCGGTGGACCGATGTTGCCGGCTCCAAAGTGCAGCCGCTGGACTTCTTCCACGCTTTCGGCGAGCTGTTCCACATCTACAGGCGCTACCTGGAGCGCTGAGCCGTCTCCGCGGGACGCATCTCCAGGAGCTTGGCAAAGACCAGCACGATGCCGGTCGCGGGCGCCAGGAAGGAAAGCGCCCCCAGCGCGACCCCGTGCGTGAGCTTCATCGCAAGCGAGTCGAAAAGGAAGCTGCCCAGCTCGATCGAGCAAAAGGCGAGGAATAGCAGGTACGTATTTGAAGGCCTCGCTGGAAGCTCACCCGGGAGAGCTTCGGCGCGGAAGGCTTCAGCCCAAAGGAAACTGAGCGCGAGAAAGACCACAACGTAGGCGTGCTTCCAGGAGATAGGTGCGACGCAAACCGACAGCACCGCAAACAGCGTCAGCGTCGTGAGCCGGTCGGCCATGCGCAAGCGCACCCCGAGCCGGTACACACAGGCAATGGCCACCGCGAGGACGAGCAGCGAGCAGGCCTTGCCCGCCAGGATCACGCCCGGGGGAATGGGCATTACGACCGGGTGTGTGCCGCCCCCATGAAGCGCGACGTAGAAGAGCTGGGTGGAGGCGAGAAAGGCCTTGTTTTCAAAATCCGGGATGCCGCCCCCGGACATCGATGGCATGACGTGGAAGCAGTAATCCGCGAGCGATGCGGGCCGGTTCACCACGCACATACCGGCAACGAAGAACAGCACCCATGCGGCGTAGGCACGGAGCCACCGCCACTCCTGCCAGATAAGAAACGGCACAACCACCAGCAGGGGGGTGAGCTTGATTGCGGTGGCCAGGGCAAACACAAAGGCCGAAGCAAGCGGCGAGCCTCGCAGGTAGAAGAACAGCCCTGCGGTCCAGAGAAGCAGCAGCAGGATCGTGATCTGCCCCCAGATCAGGCACATGCCCGTACCAAAGAGTGCAAACAGCCCCAGCAGGACAGCCAGGCCGCCCAAGCTCCCAGGGCGCACCTGGAGCATGCGCATCATCAGAAACGCGGTAAGCAGAAGCGCCAGGAAGTTGACCAGCAGCCAAAGCTCCCCGGCTGTTTTGGCGCTGACAAAAACAAAGGGCAGCACCAGGTCGGCAAGAATGGGAGGGTAGATGTAGAGCCGGACCTGGGACACACCCAGGCGGTGGGCGGCCTGCGCAAAGGGTGTTTCATCGCCGGCGAACTTGAGCTGGAACACCGGCTCATTGTCCGCATCGTCGTACATGTGCGGACTCTGGTGCTCGTGCACCAACTCGGCGGCGGCGTCATACACCTGGAAGTCGGCCAGATTGGGCCGATGAAATTGCCTTGCCGAAACAGCGAGGCAAACCAGAAGGGCAAAGCCGAATGCGATCCGAACACGCTGCATGGAGGCAAACCGTAGCATGGGGCTCAAAGCCGACCGTCGCGGCAGACCAGAAACCAGTACTGGGGCTGCGAGCAGGTAAATTTCGCGGCTTCCCGCGGGAAAAGCTGGCCGCTCAGCCCATGGGTAAGCTCCTTGGGGGCGCCAACCAGCACCACAAAGGATGACCGGTCGACCATCTCGGCTTCATGCTTGCCCGGCAGGGAATGCCCTTTCTTCGCCGGGGGATCGTCTTTGGAATCTGCGGTTCCGGCGACATCGTCGAGCAGGATGGGGCTGCCGGGGCGCGCTTCGAGCGGCGCAATCTTCTGGTCCAGCCAGGGGCTGTCGAGCACCACGTCGTTGCTTTGCACCATGGGCAGCACACCGCCCCACTGAAAGGGATTAAAGGCCAGCTCCTTGCCGTAGCGCATGTACTCGGGCAGGTTCTCGCCGAGCAGAACAAGGCCGTGCTGCCCGGTAGGGATGGGCGTGTACTCGGCCGCGTGCAGCGTTGCTGCAATCGGGCGCAGGTAGATTTGAGCTGCAACCAGCGTGCACAGCGCACTGACAAGGGCGCCGGCAACCAGCAACGGCCGCCTGGCGGGCTCAGGCGCCGGGGCCGCAGCCGCAGCGATCAAGGCCGCCGGCCAAAGGACCAGCACCAGCCGGGTCGCAAAGTAAAAGGACCCATTCACCGAGTTCGGAACGATCGGCAGCGCGAACGCCAGGATCAGCAGCGAAAAGAACAAGGTGCAGCCGAGGGTGGGCCTGCGTTCCCGGAGCGCCGCCAGCGTTGCTTTCCCGCCGAACCAGAGCGCCGCCACCAGCATGACGTACAAGCAAAGCCGTTCCCCGTTGATCCAGAAACTGCGGGAGCGCGTGTTGTAGGGAAACACGCCGTGAAGCAGCAAGGAGGTGCGCACGAACTCCCACTTGAGGTGCGTTTCTTCGGCCATCTTGGCGTTGTTCTTGGCACTGTTGTCGACGGCGAGCGCCGGAAAGCCGAAAGCCGCAAGGGTGCAAACGAGCAGCAACACGCGCGGGGCTTCGCGGCGTATCCAGCTGCCCGCCCCAAGCGCCCGCTGGCGGAAAAGGTAACTGAGACCGAGGTCGATCAGCGTGATGGCAATCAGCAGCAGAAGCGGGACCGGATGCGTAAAGGTGAGCACCGCGAGCGTCAGCAGGTACCAGACCAGGGACACGCGGTTGCCGTTGCGGACCTGCTGCCAGAAGCCCACCGCCAAGAGAAGCAGGCCGACGCCCAGGACATAGTTGAAGAAGCCCATCATCATCGCCCAGGAGAACAGCAGGGGGGCGAAAAAAAGAGAGGTCCATTCGCCGGCCGGGCCGACCGCGCGAGCGGCCAGCCGCAGGCCCAGAGCAAAGCAGAGAAAGGTGATGCACACAAAAATCTTCTCTGCTGTGTCAAAAGCGACCAGGTGGGAAAGGCCAAGCAGCAGGAGATAGTGGGTCGCGTACGGCGGAAAGGGATGCCGTACCTGGTACACGTCATAAATGGTTTGGTGCTCGAGGATGCTTTCCAGCGCATGGACGTAGTAGCGATGCATGGGGCCATCCTGCGAAGGAAACAGCGGCAGGGACAGGACCCAGGCACAAACTGCAATCAGAATGACCGTGAACCAGAAACCCGGGGAGACCAGATAGGGTTGAAGGGAACGGGATCCAGAAGATGGCATCATTCTCCTACAGGTGAGGAAAGTGGGAGCTGGGCAGTGTGGCGAACCAACTTAGTGACCTAGCCTACTATAGGGATGCCGCGCGGTAAGTACGGCGGTTAACAGATTCCATTCCCCGGCTGGATATCGGGGCAAAACAGCCAGTGCAGTGGCCCATTCTGCGACAGGGTCGCTTGCGACGGGCCGTACGGGTCCGGCGGCGTCTCGCTTCGGGCCGCACCCAAAAGAGGCCCGGCTTGCGCCGGGCCTCTTGTTGCGCGAAGCGAGTTCGCTGGACCGCCCGGGCTTACTCGGAGGCGGCCAACTCTTCCGCCTCGCCCTCCTGCCGCATGATTTCGAGCTCGCGCTCTTCAGCTTCCTGCTGGGCGATGACCTCCTGCTGCACGCGCTCCGCCGCTTCTTCCAACTCGGGGGAGAGCTGGATGTTGCGGTAGTACTCCATGCCCGTGCCGGCCGGGATCAAGCGGCCCACGATGACGTTTTCCTTGAGCCCGCGCAGGTTGTCGATGGCTCCATTGATCGAGGCCTCCGTCAGCACACGCGTGGTCTCCTGGAAGCTCGCGGCCGAGATAAAGCTGTCGGTCGAAAGCGACGCCTTGGTGATGCCGAGCAGCAGCGGCTTGCCCGTGGACGGGCGACCGCCTTCGGCCTGAACCCGTTCGTTCTCCGCCCGGAAGCGGAACCGGTCAATCTGCTGCTCGAGCAGGAAGTTGGTGTCGCCTACCTCGTCAATCTTGACCCAGCGCAGCATCTGCCGAACGATGGTCTCGATGTGCTTGTCGGAGATGGCCACGCCCTGCAGCCGGTAGACTTCCTGGATTTCATTGACCAGGAAAGCCTGCAGCGCATTTTCGCCGAGTACCGCGAGGATGTCGTGCGGGTTCAGCGGCCCGTCCATCAGCGGGTCGCCGGCGCGCAGCTTCTCGCCTTCCTGCACGTTGACGTGGATGCCGCGGGGAACCGAGTACTCTCGCTCCTCGCCATCATCGGCCGTCACGTAGATCTTGCGCTGGCCCTTGGCCACTTCGCCAAAGCGGACCGTACCCTCGATCTCCGAGATGATCGCGGTTTCGCGTGGCTTGCGGGCCTCGAACAGCTCCACAACCCGCGGCAAACCGCCGGTGATGTCCTTGGTGCGGGTGGTTTCGCGCGGGATCTTCGCCAGGATGTCGCCCGGGAAGACCTCCTCGCCATCCTGCACCATCAGGTGAGCGCGGCTTGGCATCAGGTAGCGCTTGTCCTTTTTGCCGTCGGCCTTGATCAGGATCGCAGGCTGGCGCTTCTCGTCCGGAGCGTCCGAGACGACCAGCCGCGACAGGCCCGTAACCTCGTCCACTTCGTCGTTGAGCGTGATGCCTTCCTGCAGATCCTTGAACTGCACGGTGCCGCCGACCTCGGTCAGGATCGCAAAGGTGTACGGATCCCACTCGGCAAGCTCCTGCCCGAGCGTAACCTGCTGGCCTTCCTCGACCTTGAGCTTGGCGCCGTACACGATCTGGTAGCGCTCTTTTTCGCGGCCGCGGTCGTCAATGATGGCGACCGAGCCCGACCGGTTCATGGCCACGGTGTCGCCCTGCTTGGACTTGACCGAGACCACGTTGATGAAGCGGACCGTTCCGTTGTTTTTCGCGTCGAGCTTGGACTGCTCGTTGACGCGCGACGCGGTACCGCCGATGTGAAAGGTGCGCATGGTGAGCTGCGTGCCCGGCTCGCCGATGGACTGCGCGGCGATGACGCCGACCGCCTCGCCCAGCTCCACCATGCGACCCGAGGCCAGGTTGCGGCCGTAGCAGCGAATGCAAACGCCGCGCTTGGACTCGCAGGTGAGCACCGAGCGAATCTTGACGCGCTCGATTCCCGCAGCCTGGATCGCCGAAGCCCACTCTTCCGAGATTTCTTCGTTGATCTCCACGATCGCGTTGCCTTCGTAATCCTTGATCCGCTCGAGCGAAACGCGGCCAATGATGCGGTCGCGCAACGGCTCGATGATCTCGCCGGACTCAATGATCGGGCCGACATAGATGCCGTCGGAGGTGCCGCAATCGAGCTCGGAAACGATCACGTCCTGGGCCACGTCGACCAGGCGGCGGGTCAGGTAACCTGAGTCCGCGGTCTTGAGCGCCGTGTCCGCCAGGCCCTTGCGAGCGCCGTGGGTCGAGATGAAGTACTGCAGCACCGTGAGCCCTTCACGGAAGTTCGCCGTGATCGGGGTTTCGATGATTTCGCCCGAAGGCTTCGCCATCAAGCCGCGCATGCCGGAAAGCTGACGAATCTGCTGCTTGGAACCGCGGGCGCCGGAGTCGGCCATGATGTAGATCGGGTTCATGGCTCCTTCCTTGTCCGCGTTCTTCATGTTGTTGAACAT
>CALMAN010000164.1:0-2802 GCA_937859835.1 uncultured Acidipila sp.
AACAGTTGCCATCCTCAAAGTTTAGCTGATGAGCGGGCGGAGTCGCGGCGGGAGCAGGCTCGTGCGGCCTCTCCGAGCCTGCCGGCCCCGCCAGAGACCCGGGCGGGAGCGCCGGGGTGCTCCGGTATACTCAAGCTCGGATTTCCGGAACCCTTTGCATGGCGATTGGCCGTTCGAACACAGGCACACGCATAACCGTTTGGACTGTTGCGGTGCTTGTGGTCACGCTGGTTTTCTATCTCGCACACATTGCCACGCGCACCGTCCTTCAGGTGCGTGCCTTTACCGTGGCCCGGGGGCCCATCCGCAGCAGCGTGTCCACCAACGGCAAGGTGCAGCCGGTTGCCAACTTCGAGGCCCATGCCCCTTTTCCCGGGCTGATTCGGGCACTGTACGTCCATGAGGGCGACCAGGTGCCCGCGGGCAAGCTGCTGCTGACCATGGACGACGCCGATGCCACGGCGCGCCTGGCGCAGGCTCGGGCCGCGCTGGCCGGGGCGCAGGCAAACGAAAAAGCAGTTGCGGCCGGCGGCGTCCCTGAGGAGCGCTATAGCTTTGCCGGGCAGATCGAGCAGGCCAGAACCGAGCGGGACGCGGCTGCGCAGTCGGTGGCGACCCTCGAGCAGCTCGCCGCCAAGGGGGCTGCCAGCCCCAGCGAGGTGGCGCAGGCAAAAACCCGGCTCGCCAGCGACCAGGCGAACCTCGATGTGCTCACGCAGCGGCAGACCGCCCGCAGCAGCCCACCCAATCTCGCGCAGGCTCAGGCGCAGGTGACAGAAGCGCAGGCCGCGGTCGCCGCATCCGCGGACGCGCTCAACAGGAGCAATGTCCATGCTCCCTACGCGGGCACGGTGTACTCGGTGCTTGCTTCGCAAAGCGAGTACGTCCAGCAGGGCGACCGGCTGCTCCAGATGGCCGACCTGAACCACATGGAGGTAGTGGCTTTTTTCGACGAGCCGGACATCGGGAAGCTACAGCTTGGCCAGCCGGTCACGATCACCTGGGTCGCCAAGCCCGGGCAGATCTGGCACGGGCACATCAAGCGGCTGCCGGCGACGGTCATCACGTACACCACCCGCAATGTCGGGGAGCTGACCTGCTCGATCGACGACCCGCACGACGGATTGCTTCCGGCCACGAACGTGGATGTTTTGGTCACCACAAACAACGTGCAGGATGCGCTGTTTGTGCCGCGCGAGGCCCTGCACACCGAGGAAGGCCTTACCTATGTGTACAAAGTGATCCGCGGCGCACTCAAGCGCTCGCCGGTCAGCATCGGCAACCTGAACCTGACCCAGGTGCAGATCCTTTCGGGCGTGGCGCCGGGCGATGTGGTGGCCCTGGGCGCCATCAATGGCCAGCCTCTTGTGAATGGAACAGCGGTTGAATTGCTTAAGTAGAGCCCGGGCAGGGCTGCGCCGCGACAGCAGGGAGCTTGGCCGCGTCGTCGCCGCCCTGCTGCTTTGGGTCGTTCCGGCAGCTGCGGCCAGCGCGCAGCTCTCGTTCTATACAGCCGTTGACCTGGCCCGGCGCAACAGTTCGTCGGTACGCATGGCCCAGGCCGATGTGCTGCGCGCGCGGGCTGCGGCAGCGGAAACGCGGGATGTGTACCTGCCCTCGCTCACGGTGGGCTCCTCGATCGGCTACTCGTACGGCTTCCCGGTCGGGCAGCCGACCCTGTTCAACGCGCAAGCGCAGTCGCTGGCCTTTTCTTTTTCTCAACCGGACTACATCCGTTCCGCACGGGCCGCGCTGCACGCCGCCGTGCTGAGCCTCCAGGATGCGCTCGATCAGGTGGAGCTGGATACGGCACTGGACTACCTGCAGTTGAGTTCGATTACCGAGGAGCTGGCCGCGCTTGCCGAGGAGAAAAGCTATGCCGAGCGGCTCGAGGAGATCGAACAGGATCGAACGGCGGCCGGCGTCGAAAGCCAGATTGATGCGACCCGCGCCGAGCTGACTGCGGCTCAGGCGGACGTGAAGCGTCTGGACCTGGGCGAACAGGCAGCGCTGCTGCGGGAGCGGCTAGGGAACCTGACCGGCTTGTACGCCGGCTCGATCCAAACGGAGGTCGAAACCATCCCGGCAGCCGAGCCTGCGATGGAAGGCCAGCAGCGCCGGACTCTCCCGAGCGTCGATGCCAGCTACAGCAACGCGCTCAGCAAGGGCTACGTAGCCCACGGGGACGCGCGGCAGAACTACCGGCCGATGGTTGGTTTCGGCGTCAACTACCAGCGCTTTGACACCAACATCAACGACTACAACTACTACTACAAGAATCCCCTGCAATCGAACAACTTCAGCATTGGCGTCCAGCTCTCCATTCCACTCTATGACCCGGTGCGCTCGGCCCGGGCGCGGGCCTCGGCCGCGGACGCCGTGCACGCAGGGGTGGAAGCAGAGCAGGTGCGTGAACAGGCCGATGAGCAGGTGGTTCAGCTCGAAAAAAGCTTGCCGGCCCTGCGCGCGCAGGCACGTGTCGCCGAGCTGCAGGCCCAGCTTGCCGGGCAGCAGCTCAGTGCCGTTCTGGTCCAGCTGAGTCATCCACCGGCAAACGGAGGGGCCGCCCCGCTTACCCCGGTCGCCGAGATGCAGGCGCGCATCAACGAGCGGGCGCGCTTCGGCGATGCCGAAGAAGCGCGCTTCAGCCTCCTCAAAGTGCAGCTCTCGCTGCTGCGCGCGACCGGCGAGCTCGAAAGCTGGATCAATCGCGGAGCGCGCTGATTGACGGGCGGGCGAAAGGCTTTCCGGAAGCGCCAAAGATACTAGCACGAGGTGCCCCCACGGGAGCAGGACGAGGCC
>CALMAN010000164.1:2812-15094 GCA_937859835.1 uncultured Acidipila sp.
GCCTGCAATGGTAAACTTCGGTTACGTCATGCCACTCAAAACCCTGTTTTTGAACCCGCCCTCCTTTGAGAATTTCGATGGCGGCGCCAGCTCACGCTGGCCCGCAACCCGCGAGATCGAAAGCTACTGGTACCCGGTGTGGCTGGCGTACCCGGCAGGCATGCTTGAAGGTTCGCGGCTGCTCGATGCCAACCCGCACCATGTGTCATGGGACGGGGTCATCGAGATCCTCAAGGACTATGAGTTTCTGGTGCTGTTTACCAGCACGATCGGCTGGACCGGCGACCAGCGAGCAGCCGAAAAGGTCAAGGCTGCCTACCCAGGAATCAAGATCGCCTTTGTCGGGCCGCCGGTAACTACGGACACCGACAAGGCCCTGGATGAATGCGCGGCAATCGACTTTATCTGCCGCCGGGAGTTTGATTTTTCGGTCGTCGAGTTTGCCGAGGGCAAGCCGCGCAACGAGATCCTCGGGATCTCCTACCGCGGTGCGGATGGAAAGATCGTGCACAACCCGGACCGCCCCCAGGTGGAAAAGCTGGACAAGCCGGACATGCCCTGGGTGACGGACATCTACAAGCGCGATCTGGACGTAACCAAGTACAACGTCCCTTTCCTGCTCCATCCCTACGTGGCGCTCTACTCGACGCGCGGCTGCCCGGCGCAGTGCACTTTTTGCCTTTGGCCGCAAACGCTTTCCGGCCATGCCTGGCGCAAACGCTCCACCGATGACGTGGCCGCGGAGATGGCGCATGCCAAGCAGCTTTTTCCGGACGTGAAGGAGTTTTTCTTTGACGACGACACCTTCAACATCCAGAAAGCGCGCACCATCGAGCTGTGCGCCAAGCTCAAGCCGCTGGGGCTGACCTGGAGCTGCACTTCGCGCGTCACGACCGACCGCGACACGCTCAAGGCCATGAAGGAAGCGGGCTGCCGGCTGCTTATCGTGGGCTTTGAGTCAGGCGATCCGCAGATCCTCAAAAACATCAAAAAAGGCGCGACCGTGCAACGTGCGCGCGACTTCGTCAAGGACTGCCACGATCTGGGCCTGACCATCCACGGCGACTTCATCCTTGGGCTGCCGGGCGAAACGGAAGCCTCCATCCGGAACACCATTAACTTCGCCAAGCAACTCGACGTGGAAACCATCCAGGTGTCGATCGCGCACGCGTTTCCGGGCACAGAGTTTTACGACTACGCCATGCAGCACGGCTTCATCACCAATGTCGACAAGATGGTCGATGAGGGCGGCCATCAGCTGGCGCATATCGAGTATCCAGGGCTGCCGACCGAGTACGTTCTTGAGATGGTGCACCGCTTTTACGACGAGTACTACTTCCGGCCCAAGGCGGCCTGGCGCGTGGTTTCCAAGGCGATCATCAACCGCGACGTACCCCGGCTGTATACCGAGGCCAAGGCTTTCCTCAAGCTGAGGGCCGAGCGGAACCGGATGGTCAAGCAGAGCAAAAGCGACAAGGCCCGCGAAAGCCGGGAAGCTCTCGGCGCGGGCGCGTAAGGGCGTACGGCCTGCGCTCCCCCCAAGGGCGCATCCATAGTGTGTAGCTTCATCGTGTAGCTTCGGATGATCGGTGACCGGCTCTTCCATGACGCTTCGACGATATCTCCTTCTGCTTACGGTGGCCGCTACGGCGCCGCTCGGTGACACGCTTTTGGCGCTCGGCATGAAGCAGCTTGGCCCGGTTTCGCTTGCGCATCCCACGCTTCTGCTCCACGCCATCGCAACGCCGTACGTAGGGTTTGGCATCGCGCTGCTGATCGGTTTCTTCGCGTCCTACACGGCGGCTTTGTCCTGGGCCGATCTGACCTACGTGCTTCCGATTACTTCGATCGGCAACGTCCTCATCGCACTGCTGTCCCGCTTTTTTCTGCACGAGCAGATCACGCCCTCACGCTGGCTGGGCATCGTGCTCATCACCATGGGCGTCGGCTTTGTGGCCAGCGCGAAGTGCCATACCGACCATGACCTGGCCCCCGGGCGGCATGGATCCGCATCCGGGCTTCGCCCCAGCCAGGCGCCGCCCCTGTGAGTCTCCAGGCAGGGGCTCCAAGCTCCGGCTGGAGCGTGGCCGCCATGATCGCAGCGATCGTGCTGTTTGCGACCCTGGGCGACCTCCTGCTCGCGGCCGCGATGCAGCGGATCGATCTTGACAGCATCCGGGCGCGGCGCGGCCTCCCCGGCGCCAGCTGGGCCGTGGTCACCGACCTGCGCTTTTTGGGTGGCGTCCTCGGCATGACCTGCGCCTTCTTTTCCCTCCTGTTTGCGCTTTCGCATGCCGAGTTGAGCCTGGTCGGTCCGGCTTCGGCTTCGCTGACCTTTGTGACCAACGCCATCGCGGCCAAGTTTTTCCTCAAGGAAGACGTGGACCGGCGCCGGTGGGCCGCAGCCGTTTTCGTCTGTCTGGGCGTTGGCCTGCTGACGCGCTGACGCGCCGCGTCAGGGGCAGGCTGCCGCTTCGGGGATCAGCTCCGGGTAGGCGGGCCGCCAGATACGACGCCGGATGCGCTCTTCCAGGGTTGCCGGGTCTGCTTCCGGGGCGAGCCCATCCTCGATGGCACGCCGCCCCACCGCGACCGCAATCGACACAGCCGCCTCCTGCATCTGCTCGATCGCCGGCAGCAGCGGCGCTTCCGCCGCATGCTCGGGCGCGGGCGAGGACGCAGACCAGTCGCCCAAAGCCCTGGCCGCGGCGAGCATCATGGCATCGGTGACGCGGGTCGCGCGTGTGGCGGCCACGCCCTGGCCCACCCCCGGAAAGATATAGAAGTTGTTGACCTGGGCGATCGGGACCGTCGTGGTGCCGAGCTGCACGGGCGCAAAGGGAGCCCCGGTGGCGACCAGGGCGCGCCCGCCTGTCCACTCCAGGATCTCGGCCGGCACCCCTTCGGCGCAGCTGGTCGGGTTCGACAAGGGAAACAGGATGGGCCGGGGATTGTAGCGGGCCATCTCTTCGACCACCTCGCGGGAAAACAGTCCGGGCTGGGTGGAAACACCAATCAGGATGGTGGGCTGCGCGTGGCGCACCACTTCCAGCAGGTTCCAGGTCGAGCCCTTTCCCGCGCGGGGCCAGCTGGCCAGCGCCGGAGCCGTTTGCGCGAAAACCTGCTGCGCCGGCGACCAGCCGCCCGCTTCGGCCAGCACAAGGCCGTCTACATCCAGCAGAAAGAAGCGGCGCGCCGCATCTTCGGCGCTTAACCCTTCTTCGACCATGGCCTGCAGCATGTAGCCGGCGATGCCGGTGCCGGCGCCGCCGGCGCCCACAATGGCGACCTTCTGGTCGCGCATGCGTCCGCCGCTGGCGCGCAGAGCGGCGTACAGGGCGCCCAGCACCACAGCCGCGGTGCCCTGGATGTCGTCGTTAAAGGTGCAAAGCTGGTCGCGGTAGCGCTCCAGCAGCGGCCGCGCATGCCGCCGGGCGAAGTCTTCCCACTGAAGCAGCACGTGCGGCATGGTTTCCTTGACGGCCTGGACAAACTCGTCAACAAACGCGAAGTACTCGTCTTCGCCGACCCGCTCGTGCCGCCAGCCCAGGTAAAACGGGTCGCCGTGGAGTCCAGGGTTGTTGGTTCCCACGTCGAGCACCACCGGCAGGGTGCGCGCCGGATGGATGCCGCCGAGCAGCGAGTAGATCGCCAGCTTGCCGATCGGGATCCCCATACCGCCAACGCCCTGGTCGCCGATCCCGAGCACCCGTTCGCCGTCCGTGACGACAATGACGTCTACCTCGCGAAAGGGCCGGCTTTCGAGCATCTGACGCATCCGGTGGCGCAGCGGGTAAGACAAGAACAAGCCGCGCGGCTTGGTATACAGGCGAGAAAACTGCGCGCAGCCGAGCGCCACCGTCGGCGTGTACAGGATGGGCATCATCTCGGCGGTATGCGCCTCGACGAGCGAGTAAAAGAGCACCTCATTGCGGTCCTGCAGCTGGCGGAGGAAGCTGTGCTTGCGCAGGTCGTCCGGCTGCTCGGAGTAGGCGCTGTAGAGCCGCGCAATCTGCCCTTCCCGGGTGATCACATGCGGGGGCAGCAGCCCGTTGAGGCCGAGCGCGTCGCGCAGCTCCTGCGGAAACGCCGTACCCCGGTTCAACAGCGGCGTGTTGAGGACTTCCATGCCGCGCAGCGTGGTAGCGACGCTCCGGATGGCGCCGTAGCTGTCGGGGAGCCAGCGTATGTTTTCACTCACGGCTTGGTCCAGACGGGCTTGGTCGAGACAGATTTCGTCCAGGAGGTACCGGCCCTTGGCTCAGGCCCAGGTTTCGGCCCGCCCATCCAGCACCCGGTCCAGGTAGGTGGCAGCGCTGATGAGGGCCAGGTGGGTAAGCGCCTGGGGAAAGTTGCCCAGGTGTTCGCCGCTCCGGCCCAGCTGCTCAGAGTAAAGGCCAAGGTGGTTGGCATAGCCGAGCATTTTATCGAACAGGAGGCGTGCCTTGTCCGTTTGCCCGGAACGCGCCAGGCATTCAATCAACCAAAAAGAGCAAGCGGTAAAGCTGCTTTCCTCGCCATCCAGGCCGTCTGAGCCGCTCGCGTACCGAAACACAAGCGTGTCCTCGGTCAGGTACCGCTCGATACGGTCGAGCGTGGACAGCCACCGGGGATCTGTGGGGCTGATGAAGCGCATCATCGGCATCAGCAGGAGCGAGGCATCGATCGCCTTTTCTCCCTTGCTTTGCACAAACGACTGCAGTTCCTCATCCCAAAAGTTATCGAGGATGTCGTCGTTGATCAGCCGTCGCTGCTCGTACCACTCGTGCAAGGGTGCCTCCAACGAGCGCTTGTCCGCAAGCCGGATCACCCGGTCAAAGGCGACCCACGACATCAGGCGCGAGTGCAGGAGGTGCTTGCGCCCGCCCCGGACCTCCCAGATGCCCTCGTCCGGCCGGTTCCAGTTCTTCGCGAGCCAGTCCATCACACTGCAAACCCGCCTCCAGCCATCCTTGGAGATGGTGGCTCCGTACTTGTTGGAAAGGTAGACCGCGTCCATCATCTCGCCGTAGATGTCCAGCTGCAGCTGGTCCGCGGCTCCGTTGCCCATGCGCACAGGCCGGGAGTCGCGGTAGCCGGCCAGGTGCGTCAACTCCACCTCTTCAAGCCCCTCTGCTTCGCCGCCGGCCCGGTATAGCACCCGCAGGGGGCCGTCGGTCGAATTGGTCTCAAGACCATCCGTGACCCGAAGGCGCAACCACCGGGTAAAGTCGTTGACCTCGCTTGCGAAGCCCAGGCGCACCAGCGCGTACAGCGCAAAGGATGAGTCACGCAGCCAGGTGTACCGGTAATCCCAGTTGCGGCTGCCGCCGATCTTTTCGGGCAGCCCAAAGGTCGCTGCCGCGATGGAGGAGCCGTGTTCCTGCGAGAACAGGACCTTCAGCACCAGCGCGGACCGGTTCACGATTTCGCGCCAGCGCCCCTTGTACGAGGACGTGCCGACCCAGGTGCGCCAGAAATGAACCGTGCGGTCAAAGCACTGCTTTGCTGCCTCCGCATCGAGCGTGTTCGCGACGCCTCGCTCTTCCGGCTTTATCGAACCAAAGGCAAACGACGCGCACTCCCCGCGGCAAAGCGAAAAGTCAGCCGTGCCATCGCCGCCGTCCAAACCCAGCGGCACCGTGGCGTACAGCGCCATGGCGGGCAGCTCGTTCCCATCCGGATGGAAACAGATGGCATCGCCTTCCCGGCAGGCCTGGTGCGTGGCGCGCGCGTAGTCAAAGCGCGGCGCGCAACGGACCAGGAAGCGGACCGTACCTTTGATCACACGCACGGTACGGACGATCTGATGGGCATACGCCGGCTGCTCACTTTCAAAGACGGGCATGAAGTCGAGGATCTCCGCAACCCCATCCTCGGACAGGAAGCGTGTCAGCAGGATGTTGGTGTCGGGCAGGTACATCTGCTTGCAGCGCACCCCTTCCATCTCCGGATCGATTGAAAAGAAGCCGCCCTTTTCCTCGTCCAGCAGCGAAGCAAAAACGGTGGGGGAATCGAAGTTCGGGAAGCAAAAGAAGTCGATGGTGGCCCCGATCGAGATCACCGCCGCAGAACGCATGTTGCCGATGATGCCGTGACTTTCAATGAGCGGCGTGGAATGAGCGGACACTGGAAAACTCCTGATCCTGCTTGCCTGGCAGGCTTATTAGTACACCGTCGGGCCGTAGAGGTTTTGTAAAGTATGCTGCCCCGGGGGAGCGGGGCGCTCAGCCGAACCAGCGCATCAGGCCGCGGGCGGGGAGGTCAGGCACGAGGAACTGATCCTCACCGCCCGTGAGCGCTTCGGCTGCGAGGAAGCCCGAGCGTGCGGCGCTTTCCATGGTGGCCGGCCACCCGGTATCGGTCCAGTCCCCCGCCAGAAAAAGTCCCGGCCAGGCGGTGCGCGCTCCGGGCCGCCGTGCGTCCACTCCCGGCGTAACCGAAAAGGTGGCGCGGAGCTCCTTGGTGACAATCGCGTGCTCGAGCCGGGCCTCGTGGACGACTGGAAAAAACAGTGCCAGCTCGCGCAGGGCGAGATCGATGATTTCGCGCTGCGACATGGGCACCAGTTTGCGGGCCACGCTCATGACCAGCTCCAGATGGCTGCCTTGCACGGACCCAGCCCCGGACCCGGATTCGGACCTCGACTCGGACTCGTGTTCAGACCCGCGCCCGAGTTTCTCGCGCTGGTACAGCCACTGGATGGTGGTGTCGAGCAGCACGGCGTGAGGCAGTTCCGTGATTTCGCGATCGAACCAAAGATGCACGCCGGCCAGCGGGACATGCTCAAAGCTTCCGAGTAGCTCCTGCATGTCGTCGCGCTCCGGGCCGCTCGGCAGCGAGCCGAACAGATCCCGGGCTGCCGGGGAAGGAAGCGCGACGATCACATCGTCAAACGCCTCGCTGCCCGGCTCCCCGGCGCGCTCAAAACCGACCTGCCAGCCCGCATCCGAGCGGGACAGCGCACGGACGCCGGTCCGCAGGTGAACCGTGCCCCCGCGTGCCTGGATGTAGCCTGCCGCGCCCGCGTACATCTCTGAAAGCGGCAGCAGCGGCACGCCGATCTGCCCGGCTTCGGCCGAGCTCAAAAAGGAGTCGCGCAGCACCTTGCCTGCGTAGTGCACCGAAACGCGGTCCAGATCATCATTGAGCGCCGATTGCAGGATCGGCTCCCAAAAGCGCTTCAGCGCGCCGGGCGTTTGGCCGTTGCGCCGCGCCCAGCTCAGAAAGCTTTCGCCCCCGGGCACGTCGGCCGGATAGCCGGGGAGGAACTGCCGCAGCCCGTGCGCGATGGCGCGCTTGTCGGCCGGGGAAAAACAGCGCGCGCCCAGAAAGGAAAACGAAGACTGCAGGGGCGCGGGCAAACGCGCGGGGCGAACCACGCTGCGGCGGCCGCCCGGCTCGAGATAGGTGATGCTGCCGGTCCAGGCAATGGTGTCGGCGCGGCCGACGCGCGTCAGCAGGCTACGGAGGTTGGTGCAGCAGCCCAGCAGGATATGTTGACAATTGTCGATGGTCTTGCCGGAGCCCGGGTGGAGGTAGGAGGACGCGCGCCCGCCCACATAGGGCCGGCGCTCGAACAGGGTGACGGTGTAGCCCGCGTCAGCAAGGGCGGCGCCTGCCGCTAGGCCCGCGATGCCCCCGCCCACGATGGCGACCCTGCGGCGCCCGCGCTGCGGCGCGGGCGCTGGGACGCGAGCGGCTGTGCGCGAGCCCCGGGTGCGCGCGTGCGCGGTGCGCAGAAGGCCGCGCCCGAGCAGCAGCAGCTTGGCGTGCGCGGGGACGCGAACACGCTGCGAAAGAACGTCGTAGCCGGCCCGCCGGATGCGCCCAAGCAGGCGATGGTAAATCGTCAGCAGGACCCACAAGGCGGGCCGGCTGTCCGCGGCAACAAGCGGCAGCAGGGGCGTGCCCGAGCGGTAAAAGCTTTCGGCGCGCATGGCCTGGGCTGCCAGCAGGGCGCGCAGAGAAGGGTCCGGTTTTCCTCCGCCGCGGGCCGCGGCGGCCAGCGTTGCGGGGGTAAAGCCATGTTCGGCAAGCTCGTCGACCGGCAGGTACACCCGGCCTCGCTCGGCATCCTCGCGCACGTCCCTCAGGATGTTTGTCAGCTGAAAGGCGATCCCCAGCTCTTCGGCCAGCTTTTCCGCGGCCACACCCCGGTACTCAAAGATGCGGATGCACACCAGACCCACCACGGAAGCGACCAGGTAGCAGTAGCGGTACAGATCGGCAAAGGTAGCGAAGTTCCCCCCTTGCCCGGCTGCGCCCCCGGGTGCGTCCCCGTCCCGAAGATCCATCGCCGTGCCTTCCACCAGCTGCTCAAGCAGGGAAAGCGGGATGCGGAAGCGAAGGCGCGCGTCGTTGAGCGCGAGGAAAACAGGCTCCGGCGCTTCCCCTTCCGGCGCGATGCCGCTTTGCGCGAACCGGTGCCAGCGCTCGCTCCAGGCGGCCATGCGTGCCCGCCGTGTTGCTACCGGAAGCGCTTCATCATCGGCCAGATCATCGGCATGGCGCATAAAGGCGTACACCGCGCAGATCGCGTTGCGCTTGGGCGCCGGCAGAGCGAGAAAGGCGTAGTAGAAGTTGCGGGCTTCGCGCCGGGCAATGGCCCGGCACACGGCATAGGCCTGGGCAAGGGTCACGCGCGCATGCCTCGCAAGCGTGCAAACGGCAGGTGCTTCCCGGCGAGCGCCCGGAGCAGCAGCGTGGCCTTGCGCGCCTTGGAGATCGCCGGCCGTCCGCGAAGCACGTCGCACTGCTGCCGTTCAATGGCGCCGAGTATCTCGAGGCCGCCGCGCGAAAACAGGTCAAGGTCGACCGCCAGGTCGCGATCGACGAGCGCGAGCAGCGGCAAGCCGCTGCGGAACAGCACGCGCGCGTAGCCGACTTCGTAGCGCAGCAGCGTACGGACGGCTGCGCTGGCCCGGCCTGCTGCGATTCCCTCCCCAAGCATCGCCTCGGTGACTTTGAAGCGGGCCATGTCGGCCTCCGGCAGGTAGATGCGGCCCTTTTCGTAATCCACCCGCACGTCCTGCCAGAAGTTGGCCAGCTGCAGCGCCGTGCAGGTCGCGTCTGCGAGGCGGAAGCGCTCCGCGTCGCGGTGGCCGGCTACGTACAGCACCAGCCTGCCAACCGGGTTGGCCGAGTAGCGGCAGTACGCGAGCACGTCCTCGATGCTCGCGAAGCGGGTGATGGTCTGGTCCTGCCGGAAGGCCCTGAGCAGGTCGGCAAAGGGCTCGATGGGGATGTCGCAGGCGCGGATGGTCGGCAGCAGGGCAACAAACACCGGATGGGTCGCCTCGCCGCGGTAGCACCGTTCCAGCTGCCCCTGCCACCAGTCAAGCAGCGCCAGCGACTGCGCGGCGTCCCCCACCTCGTCGCCCAGATCGTCGGCCACGCGGCAATAGCTGTACACGGCGTGAAAGTGGGTGCGCAGGCGCGCCGGCAGGAACCAGCTGGCGACGTGAAAGTTTTCGTAGTGTGTTTCCGTCAGCTCCTGGCACCATCGCTGCGCTTCGATGAGCGAAGGGGTGTAGGCAGGCGGCCGGTAGCGCGCCGGCAGTGCCGCCCAGCCTTGCGCAAGCAGTGTTTCGCGATCGTGCTCGACCGAAGCGGTAACCATGGCTTATGGAAGAATAACCGTCTTGATGCCGCGAGCGGCGCCCGTGTTCCCTTCCGGCGTTCCTTCCATGTTCATAGACCTGTAGAGAGCCGCGATACCGGTGAGCGGAGCGCGCCCGGTAAGGAAGCGCCCAGCCTGGAAGCGTCCGCTTGCGAGCAGCGCCAGGGCGCGGCGCACCGTAGCGGGCGTGTGATGAAAGCTGGCCCGGAGGGTGAGTCCGCTGTAGTGCAGCTGGTTGGTGTCGAGCGCCACGCGCGTGCCCGCCGGAGGCCCCCCAAAGAAGTTCACCGTGCCGCCCTTCCGCGCCAGGTCGACGGCCCAGCCCCAGGTGGCGGGCGTGGCGACGGCCTCGATCGCGATATCGGCGCCGCGGCCGGCCTCGGTCAACGCGCGGACCGCCTCGACCGGGCTCCGGAGGTCAGCGGACAGAAGCACGGCCGAGCGCGCGCCGAGCGCCGTGGCCAGCTCGGCCTGGTCGCGATGCTTTGCCACCGCGATGACTTCGAGCCCGGCAAGCGCGGCCGCGTGGACAAACAAGAGTCCGATCGGTCCAGCGCCGATCACAGCCAGGGTGTCGCCCGCGCGCGCCTTGGACTCTTCGAGGCCCAGCAGGACGCAGGCCAGCGGCTCGCACAGCGCGGCGTGCTCGAGCGGCATGCCGTCCGGAATGGCCAGCGTGTTCTTCCGGGCGATGCGGGCCGGCACGCGGAGGTACTCGGCATACGCGCCGTTGTTGAAAAGCAGATCGTCGCAAAGGTTCGGCTGGTTTTCCCGGCAGAAAAAGCACGCGCCGCACGGAGCCGAGTTGAGCGCGACTACCCGGTCGCCGGGTGAGAACGGCGCACCCTCGCCTGCTTCTTCCACGGTGCCGGCCACTTCATGCCCAAATGGGGCAGGCAGCGCAAGCATGCGCGCATGGTAGCCCCGGCGGTACACCTTCAGGTCTGTGCCGCAGGTAAGCGCGGCGCCTACGCGCACCACCAGCTCGCCGGCGGCCGGGCGGGGACGCGGCAGCATTTCGAGGCGCAAATCCTCACGTCCGTGAAGGACGGCCGCCTGCATGGTGCTTCCTCCGGAAGGGGGGCTCACCGGAGCTCGTTGCGACGATCAAGCGACGGCAGGAGGAAGATCTTCATCGACTCGGCGGTGGGGTGCGAAGCGATCTCGATGGCCTCCGCAGCGCCCGACAAAGGGAAGCGATGCGAGATCAAGCGGGTCAGATCGAAGCCGTTCCGATAGCCCTCAAACACCAGCCGCGCTGCCTCGTCCTGCACGTCGATCGACGCGCTGTAGGAGCCGAGCAGGGTTTTCTCGTCCATGCAGATCGCTGCCGGATCGACCGGCGCTTCCCCGTGCTGGGTTTGCGCAAACAGGAGCACGCGCCCGCCCGGCCGCACCGCATCCATGGCGACCCGGATCAGCGGGTCGCCCGCCACTGCGAGCACCACCGCATCGGCGCCGCGGCCCTCGGTGGCCGCCCTGGCCCGCGCGATCACATCTTCACTGCGGGCATCGATCGGGTCGCGCAACCCGTACGCGGCAGCCGTTCGGTGCCGCTCCGGATACAGGTCCGAAGTCAGCACCCGGGCGCCGGAACGCGCAGCCAGCGCAGCCAGGATGATGCCGATCGGCCCCTGCCCGATGACCAGAACCGTTTCGTCGGGTCCAAGCTGGAGGTTGCGGATGGCCTTGAGGCAGGTGTTGACCGGCTCCACAAAGGCAGCCTGCTCAAACGGGACCCCGTCAGCAATGCGGACCAGCCCGCGCGCGACAATCCAGTCCATCACGCGCACGTACTCGGCAAAGCCGCCGCCCGAGGGCTCAAAGGCGGCAGTGACGCCGACCCGCTTGTAGACCGAGCACTGGGCGAAGGTTTTCTTGCGGCAGTAGTAGCAGTCCCCGCAGGGAATATGGTGGAACACCATGGCGCGGTCGCCGGGTGCGAACTCCTTGACGCCCTTGCCGACAGCCGCCACGGTACCGGCCGTCTCGTGGCCAAAGACGCGAGGCGCCGAGTGGGAGCCGGTGTGGATCTTCTTCAGATCGGTGCCGCAAACCCCGCATGCTTCGACCCGCAGCAGAACTTCGCCCGGGCCGATGTGCGGGACAGGCACCTGCTCGACGCGTACGTCATCGACGCCGCGATAAACCGCGGCCCGCATGGTCGCCGGCAGGGTATGCGCATTGCCCGGCGTGATTTCAGCCACGGATGCCATGCCCTAAGAATACCAACTACAAGCGCGCGAGCATGCCGGGCAGCGCCCCGGCCAGTGCTTCGGCCGCCGTGCGGCTGCTGCGCCCGAGCCGCAGCAGCGGACCCCAGCTGCGAGGCCGCAGCGCGGCATGGAACGCAAAGGCGCCGCTACGCATCTGGCCCGTGTTTGTGATGAACCGGTTAACGCCCGCGAGTTCGTCGTCCGCCCCGTCGGAAACGCCTTTGAGGCACAGAAACGCGAGCCCATGCGCCCGGGCCAGGCGGGCCACGGTGGCAGCCTCCATGTCGACCAGCGTGGCCTCGTAGCGCTCTCGCAGGGCCCGTTTCTCTTCCCTGCCGGCCACGTGGTCCAGGGTCACCAGTCGTGCATCTCCCCCGGCGGCTGCGAAAAACCGCTCGCCCGTACGCGCGTCCGCGACCTCGGCGACCGCCCGATCGACGCCCGCGCCCGGACCGTCGACGGCGC
>CALMAN010000165.1 GCA_937859835.1 uncultured Acidipila sp.
TCTTCAGGAAGCCCTGCTCCGGCAGCCACCCCATGGAAAGCGTAGGCCCGACGTCGAGCATCCACTGCCAGTCGATGCGGCGGTAAAAGGTGGTGGCCAGCGCGGCGATGCGTGTGTTGCCGGCAAAGTACTGGCGGCACAAAAGGACCCCGCAGAGCAGCAGAGCGGTGTCGATCGAGGACAGCTCCGAGTTGAACATGCGCTGCCCGCTGTCGATGTCGATGAAGTGGTAC
Source organism: uncultured Acidipila sp. (assembly GCA_937859835.1). GTDB lineage: Bacteria > Acidobacteriota > Terriglobia > Terriglobales > Acidobacteriaceae > EB88. The sequence continues at coordinate 234 of CALMAN010000165.1, forward strand.
AGGAAGCCGTGCTCGTGCGGGCAGTCTTCCAGCAGAAAGGCAAGGGTTTTTTCGACCCTTTGCTCGCACTCCCCGGCACGGAGGTAGCCGCGCTTGGCGCCGATGCAAAGCGCGCTCAGCCCAAAGCCGGTGGCGGCAATGGACGCCACACGCGAGTTCGAAAGCCCGGCGGCCGGGGCCCGGTCCCGCACCAGGCCGGTTCGCGGGCTGGCCTCGTTGTAGAAGAACTGGCAGCCGCTATCCTCCATCTCGTCGAGCAGGAGGTCGGCCTGCTTGGAAACCTGGGTGAGCGGCCGGTTGATGAACTGGCCCGGAGGATGGATGTACTGCTCCTGCGCGGACTCTTCGGGCTGGGGCTGCTGGCCGGGCGCGATGCGGGGGGCCTGCTGCTGGTTCTGGAAGGCGGGCCCGGGTGCGCCCGCGGCAAGGGCCTGCGCGGGCCCAAGCGCCACGGCGCCGCCCGCACTGGCGGCAGCAGCGGCACGCAACAAGTCACGGCGGGTCAATCGATGGTCGGGCAAAGGGACTCCGTGCGTTTCGTCGGGCGTGGCATCGTCCCGGAGCTGCCGGGCGAGCCATGCGCCTTCATCAGGATGCACCAAGCCCGTTTGGCGTCACACGCGCCACTGTTTGCGCCCAAAGGACTGAGCCTGCATCCCTACTAGTGGTAGACCCGCGTTCGCGCGGACCGGATTCACAAGGAGGCAACTTGGCCTACGAACTTCCTGCACTTCCCTACCCCTACACTGCGCTTGAGCCCCATATCGACGAAGCCACGATGAAACTTCACCATGACAAGCACCACGCAACCTACGTGAGTAACCTGAACGGCGCGATTGAAAAGCATCCGGAACTCGGCAAGCACACACCCGAAGACCTGCTGCGCTCGCTTGACACGATTCCCGATGACGTCAAGTCGGTGGTGCGCAACAACGGCGGTGGGCACGTAAACCACACGATGTTCTGGCAGATCATGCAGCCAGGCGGCGGCGGCCAGCCCACGGGCGCGATCGCCGGCAAGATTCAGGAGGATTTTGGTTCGTTCGAGGACTTCAAAAAGCTCTTCAACGAAACCACGGCCAAGCAGTTTGGCTCCGGCTGGGGCTGGCTGGTGCTTGACAACGGCAAGCTCACCATCCTGACCACACCCAACCAGGACAACCCGCTCTCGCAGGGCAAGTACCCGATTCTGGGCAATGACGTGTGGGAGCACGCTTACTACCTGAAATACCAGAACCGGCGCCCGGAATACCTGGCAGCCTGGTGGAACACGGTGAACTGGGACGAAGTGAACAAGCGCTTCCAAACCGCGCAAGCAGCGTAGTCGATCGCGAGACACCCGGGTGCGGGCCTGGCGCGTGGATCGATCCAGGCCTGTTCCCTCCTTGTTTGCCGCGACTTGGGGCGCATTCCGGTGTCTTCTTTTCCGAGAGGTACCGCATCCACCGATGAACCACTTCCTGCTTTCTTCGCTTTTTCTGCTTTGCTCCGCCGCTTCGCTGGCACAAGCGCCCCTTGCTCCGGTTTCCGGGGGCGGCCACTACACCGTGCTCCAGGGGAGCAAAACCCTGGGCCAGGCGCAGTTCACGGCCACCCCCGTCCAGGGCGGCCAGCGGCTTACCTCCACCGGCGGCATGGAGCTGCCGGCATTCTTCTACTCGTTCAACAACACGGCGACCGTGGACGCGGGCGGCAACCTGGTACAGGATGGGCTGACGGGCGCCGTGCACAGCGCCAAGGTTTCTGCGAACAACGTGCAGTTCGACACCGCATCGGATGCGACCGGGCGGGAGTTTCAGATCCGGATCGTGTCCGACGGCAAAACGACGACCAACGACGTGGACCGGCACCGCAACACGGTTCTGGTGCCGGACCTCGACCCGGCTGCCTACACCCTGATGGCCCACATCGCGCTCACGCAGCCGCGTACGGCCTGGGTGCTGATCCCGAAGGAGAACGGCATCCTGGTGCCGGCCGACTACCAAAGCCTCCCCGACCTGCGTGGGACCCTAGCCGGGCAGCCCGTGGCCGTCAAGCACGCCGTTGTCGCCATGGGGACCACCAACGCGGTTGTGGTAGAGCTGTTCTTTCTCGAGGACGGACAGCTGCTTGAAGCCGACCTGAACGCGCAAAATCTTCACGTGGTTCACGATGGCTTCCGGCTGCTGAACCGGCCGAAACCGGTCGCGCCACCCCCGGGCCAGGCCCCGCCCGCGGCAGACGGGCAAGGAGCCGGCGCTGCCGGCGGCCAGGCGCCCCCGCCGCAGTAGCAGTAAACGAAGCTCAGCGCTCGCCGTGCGGCGCTGCGCGAAGCAGCGCCAGCCCTTCTTCGCGGGGGTGGATGCGGCCTTCCAGTTGCGCATCCTCGGCAAGCGCCAACAGCTGTTTGAACTCCGGCCCCGGGCGGTAGCCGGCCGCAATCAGGTCGCGGCCGGTGACCAGCAGCCGCGGCCGCACCGCCTGTTCCGGCGTGGCTTCGAAATGC
>CALMAN010000166.1 GCA_937859835.1 uncultured Acidipila sp.
CGCACGAGCAGTGCAAGCCCCCGGGCGCCGCCCACGACGCGAAAGGCATCTTCGTCCGTGGTGTCGTCGCCCAGAAAGACGACCGGGGCCTTGCGTTCGCCAAGGAGGGCCCGGACCGCGTGGCCCTTGGTGTAATCCTCCGCGCGCAGTTCCATGCCGCCGTCGAACTGGAGAATGGCCAGGGCATGCCGGCCGGCATAGCCGGCGAACACCTCGCCAGCCAGCGCCTGCACGGCATCGATTCGCTCCCGGCCACCACCCTGGAGCCCGCGCCAGTGCACGGCCAGGCTCGCCGCCTTGCGCTCGAGCATATCCCCGACGCCCCTTGTGGCCAAGGTGTGTTGCGCCTCGTTAAGCGCCGCACGCTGCAACTGGCTGGCATCGAGCAGCGTGGTCCCGCCGTCAGGCCTGCGATGCTCGCGCCCGTGCATGCCCCAGATTTCTGTTCTGGCCGCGAGCGGCAGCAGCATCATTAGCTCGCCGATCGGCCGGCCCGAGACAAAGGCGAGCTGCGTTCGCCCTTGGAGGATCCGTTCAAGCCGCTCCACCACGCCCGGGTACGGACGGGCTTCCATCTTGTCGACATGAAAGGGTGCGAGCGTGCCGTCGTAGTCGCAAATCAAAAGCGGATGCGCTGCATCCCGCAGCGCCCCTCCGAGCTCCTGCTGTGCCTCTGGGCTGTCTGCCCAGGGTCTGGGTACAAGCAGCCCGTGCTCGAGCGAGTCAGTCACGTTTCCTAAGATGCCAACGCGGGCAGCAACAGAAACGCAGAGGCAGGTGTGACCCCCGGGGGCGCTTAGGGCTTTGCCGGCCCCGGGCCTTCGCCGCGAACCACGACCAGGTCCACGCGCCGGTTCCTGCTTCTGCCCTGCGGGGTCGCATTGTCGGCCAGGGGCCGGTACGGGCCGTAGCCGGCCATGGAAATGTGGGTCGGGTCATACTGGATGTCATTCACCAGGAGCAGCAGCACGGTCATGGCGCGGGCCGCAGAAAGCTCCCAGTTGGACGCGAACACGGCATTGTGGATGGGCTGATCATCGGAGTGACCCTCCACCCGCAAAACCAGCCCGTGGCGTTTGAGCACCTGGCCGGCCTGCTCGATCTTGGCTGCCTGCCCCGGCAGCACGGCCGCCTCGCCGGAACGAAAGAAGCCAAGCTCCTGAAAGGAAACGACCAGGCCCTCAGGAGTGTCCCGCAGGGAGACTTCCTGTTTTTCAAGCGAATCGCCCAAAACGGAGCGGAGCTCCCCGGTGAGCGCGTGGAGGTCTGGCGGAGGAGCAGGCGGCCCGTTCCCGGTCGCATGCCCTGAGAAGCCGGAGTGAATCGCCCCGGAAAGCTTGCCGAGCGCTTCTGCGTTGTGGTGCGAGGTCGCGAACAGAACTACAAAGAACGCGAACAGGAGTGTCATGAAGTCGGCATAGGAAACCAGCCAACGATCATGCGAAACAAGCGCCTGCTGCCGTGTGCGGCGCTTCCGCGCGGCTCCGTCGCTCATCGCGCCGCCACCATCTGCGCGACCGGGGCGGGGGTGCGCTCCCCGGCATGCGCTCCCAGCTTCTCGCGCAAGCTGCGGGGGCTTGCGCCCTCAATCATCGCGAGAACCCCTTCCAGCGTCGTTTCCCGGAGCATCTGCCGTTCACGGGCCCGCAGCCGGAGCTTCCCTGCCAAGGGAAGAAGCAGCAAGTTGGCCAGGCCGACTCCGTACAGTGTCGCCACAAAAGCAACGGCGATGCCGCGCCCAACGTCCCCGATATCGTTCAGCTTTTGCATCACCTGAATGAGCCCGAGTACCGCGCCCAGGATGCCGATCGTCGGCGCGAAGCCTCCAGCCGCCTCCCACACCCGCGCGGCCCGCTCGTCCTCCTCTTCCAGCCGCGTAAGCTCCAACTCCATAATGTCGCGCACCTCGCGCGCACCCATGCCGTCGATGGCGAGCGTCAAGGCCTTTCGGAAAAACCCGTCGTCGATTGTTCTCAACTCCGGGTCCAGCGACACAATGCCTTTTCTCCGGGCCTGCATCGCGTAGCTGACGAGCTTTTCCATGCGAACACGCGCCTCCAAAGGCTCCCCGGCAAAGGCATCCAGCAGCCCCGCAAGGGCGGCCCGGGCCGAGGAAAGCGGAAACTGCACAAGAACCGCCCCCAGGGTGCCGCCAAACACAATGAGCGCAGCCGTGGGCTGGAGGATCTGCGCCAGCCGCCCACCTTCCAGGAACAGCCCCAGCAGCATCGCGGTTGCCGCAACCGTCAGGCCCCCTACAGCTCCCTTTTCCAGCTTCCGCATGGCTCCCCCTTTCTGTTGCCTGCTCTCTTATCGGGCAGTTGGCGCCGGAACTTGAGCGGAGGTTTGAGATTTATGAGGCAAGCCTCCTGCGCTGAGCTCCACCCACGCCTGCTCGAGCTGGGCGGACGAGGGAAACAGCACGCGCCCCCGTGCCACGGCCTCGCTCGCCGCCGCCTCACTTCCCGATTGCCGCAGAATCGCCGCGTGGCGTAGGACGGCGCGCGGCGAAGGCTGCAGCTCCGTAATGCGGGCCGCTGCTTCGGCTGCCCGGTCCCACTGTTCTGTTGCCACGGCCGCCCGCAGCCGCAGATCGTGCAGCGCAAGCACGGTGGGGTTGATCGCGAGGCCCTGCTCGACGCAGCGCAGCGCGCCCGCCCACTGTTTCGTTTGGGCGTTCAGTTCCGCGGCGTGGAGAAACGTTTCTGCTCTCGGGTAGGCAAGGGCCTGCGCTTCGGCTGCCGCAAGCGCTTCCTGCATCCGGGCCGCCCCTTGTTCGCTTTTTCCCAACTGGGTTTCGATCAGCGCCAGCTTTGCCGTGATGCCTAAATGCCGGGGCGAGTGCGCGAGCGCTGCCTCATACTCGGCGCGCGCTTCGTCCCACTTGCCCAGAGCCGCGAGCGCTTCCCCTTTGATTTCGGCGCACCGGCCTGCAAACTCGCTCCCCGGGGCTTCCTGCCCGGCGGCGACCAGCACCGCCTCCCAGCGCTGGAGCCGCAAGAGCGCCATCGCCATGTGCATCCAAACGCCGCGCTGCTTGGGATTCAGAGCGGCGGCCTTCATGAAGCAGGCCAGTCCTTCCTCATGCTTGCCCTCCCAGCTGCAAAGGGCATCGCCAAACTGCATCAGCGTGAGCGCGTCCTCGGGCCGCTCCCGCAGCTTTTCCTCCAGCAGGCTCCGGTACAAGGCGCACTTGCGCTTGGAGCCCTCCTCATCAATCCGGTACCAGCCAAAATGGTGGATAAAAAAGCCCGCCCTTGCCATACGGCGGCCCAGCTGCAGCATCCGGTGTTCCACCTGCTCGTGCACGTGCCCGATGTAGTAGATATCGGGGTCGCGCCGGTACAGCCTGCACACCTCGCTCGGCACATAGCACTTGGAGTCAGGAGCGCGCGGGTGCCGTTCGGCCGGCCCCAGTGCGAACTGTGCGGAGTCGGGCTGCACCCACGGCGACTGATAGTTGCGCACGGGGGTTACGTACCCATCGGCGCGTGGGGCCTGTAATTCCCTACGAATCCAGGCGCGCGCCGTCTCATCGAGCTCTTCATCCGCGTCCAGCACCAGCACCCAGTCCGTGTGGAGGGCGGCAAGGGCCGTGTTGCGGGCGGCAGAAAAATCATTCCTCCAGGGAACACGGATTACTGTTGCCCCCGCAGCTTGCGCCATCTGCTCCGTGCCGTCGGTCGATCCGGTGTCGGCGACGACCATCGCCTTGACGAGGCCCCGCACGCTCCCAAGGCAGTGCGGAAGAGTGGCGGCGGCATTCTTCGCGATCATGCAGAGTCCCAGCGAGGGCATGCTTGTGATCCTCATGAGAAACGAAATCGGCGTTCCCGGATCGGTCTGTGTGCACGTAGAGGGCCCTTTCTGGGCCGGGGGAGTCGCGAAAAGCAGCCCGCGAGATCACGCAAATGAGAGTTCCGTGAGCATGAGGTAATCGAAAAATAAATGACCAAAGTTCGGAAAAGCCTGAACGGATTTCGGGAGACGCCGATAGAAGGCTTGCAAGACAAGAAGCCGAAGCACAAGGCCATCCCTGGAGCGGAGCTGGTTGTGCAGGCGAACGACACCCAATCGAAGGAGCAGTCTACATGCTTAGCATCCTGAACAACATCTCGGCTCTCGAAGCAGAAAACCAGCTCGACATCACAACGAACTCGGCCAACAAGAGCCTCCAGCAGCTTTCTTCCGGCTCGCGCATCAACTCGGGCGCGGATGACGCGGCGGGTCTGGCCATCTCCAACGGCCTGAACGCGAATGTCGCCGCACTGAACCAGTCGACTCAAAATGTGACCGATGGCGTAGGGCTTCTGCAGACTGCGGACGGCGCCCTTTCGCAGATCACGTCCCTGCTGAATCGCGCAGTGACGCTGGCCACCGAAGCTTCCAACAGCACGGTGACTCCGGGTGCGTCCGGGCAGGCCGGCGCCATCAACACCGAGTACAAATCGATCCTGTCCGAAATCGACAACATCAACGCGACCACAAGCTACAACGGACAGCAGATTTTTGCGCAAACGTCGGGCGCAGCTGCCGCCGCGACCTTCAGCATCTTTACGAGCGATGGCACCGCGAACGGTGCCAAGTCCTTCACCCTGTCCGTGACCGCGACCTCGGCGGCCGCGCTGTCGCTCGGTGTAGGCGGCTCGGGCGACCTGCTGAGCAGCTCGGACGCCCAGGCTGAGTTGCAGAAGATTACCGCCGCGATCACCACTGTTTCCGCGCAGCGCGGAACCCTTGGCGCAAACGTTGAGCAGCTCCAGGCTGCTTCCACCGTTGCCACGACCGAGTCGCAGAACCTGGCAAGCTCGTCGAGCGACATCACCTCGGCGGATATCGGCGCAACCGTCGCGAACGACACCAAGTACTCGGTGCTCGAGCAGACCGGCATCTCGGCCCTCCAGCAGGCGAATGAGCAGTCGCAGACTGTTCTGAAGCTCCTGCAGTAGGCTTCGGCAGCACAACCCCGGTAAGCGGCGCCAGTTCGCGCCGCTTGCCGGGCTGTGCACGGAGAACGCTGGCGCGCGCTCTTTTTCGGCTCCCGGACCCTCGGGGTGGGATCCAGCGAGCGCTGTCTGGATCAGGTGTGTTCGCCTGCCAAGCTGTTCCGTACTATTCAGTATTTGGCGCGGCGCCCTGATGGATTGCTGTTCAGTGATGGAGGCCTTGGTTCATGAGCGCAGCTTCAACATCGGCCCTAAGCTCACTTCTCAGTGCCCTGAATAACGGCAATGCCGGGCTCGACGTCACTTCCACCGTCGCCTCGATCATCACGGCGGAAAGTGCTCCAGAGCAGGCCTGGCAAGCGCAGCAGACTACGCTGAACAGTCAGAGCACCGAAATCCAGCAGCTTGAAAGCGAAGCTGCTTCGGTTACGGATTCTTTGCAGTCCCTGAGCGACGTAGACGGAGCCTTTAGCAGCCTTTCGGCAACCTCCTCCGACTCGAGCGTGCTTACAGCCTCTGCTCAGCCGGGAACTGTGGCCGGCACTCATACGGTTCAGGTCAGTACCCTCGCGACAACCGCATCCTGGTACTCGGATGAAGAGCCAAGCAGCTCTGCAGCTCTTGCAAGCGGATCCTTCCAAATCACCGTTGGCGGCAATGCAACGACTTTTACGACCGGCAGCGGTGTCAATACCCTTGACCAGCTTGCCGCGTCCATCAACAGCGCGGCCATCGGCGTGAACGCCAGCGTAGTGACGGATGCGAACGGCGCTAGGCTTGCCCTGGTCGCACAAACTTCAGGCAGCGCTGCAAACTTCACTGTATCGAACAGCCCAGCACTTACCTTTACGCAGCCCGTGCAAGGCGCGGACGCGTCGCTGAGCGTCGATGGTGTACCAGTCACCAGCGCAAGCAACACGGTCACGGGAGCGCTTGCCGGGGTCACGCTCAACTTAAGCAGCGCGAGCACTTCCCCGGTAACGATCTCTGTAGCGCCAGACACGGATTCAATCGAATCTGCATTGAATACTTTCGTCAGTTCCTACAACACGCTGGTGACCGATCTGAACCAGCAGTACACCTACAACACATCCACCGGGTCAGAAGGCGTCCTTGCTTCTGACAGTTCCGCGCGATCTTTGCAAAATGCGGTGCTCGGGGCCGCTAACCTGAACCTGGGCTCCGGCTCCATCACCACGCTTGCGTCACTCGGTATCACGACGAACCAGAACGGTACGCTTTCGCTCAACAGCGCGACGCTGAACAGCGCACTTTCGTCCAACTACCAAGCTGTCGTGACTTTCTTTCAAGGCAGCAATGGCAGTTCTGGCTTTGCATCGACTTTTATCGACACGCTCGGGACGTACACCGACCCGTCACAGGGCGCATTCACAGTCGACCTGAGAAGCATCAGCAGCGAAAACCAGGACCTGGCTACAGAAATAAGTAACTTTCAAACCTACTTGGCCAGTCAGCAGACCCTGTTAACGACCGAGTACAACAACGCGAATATCGCCCTGCAGCAGCTACCCCAAACCATCAAGAACACACAAGTACTGCTTGGCGATTACAGCTCGAGTAGCTCATCATGACACCGACACCTCCCGCTCTCGCCTACCGGCGCGCCGCCACTCAGCAAGCATCCGTGGTCGGTTTGGTTATTGCCCTCTATGACACGCTTGCCGGTGACCTTAAACGGGCCAGTGCAGCCATGGCAGTCAAAGACATCGAGGCGCGTACGAAGCAGTTGAAACATGGCTTTGCTGTTCTGACACAACTTGACAGTCTCATCGACATGGAACGAGGCGGACAAACGGCAGGCAACTTACACCGGTTCTACGCGCACCTGCGTAGAGAAATGCTCCGTGCCCAGTTCGCACAGGACGGCTCTATCTTGGACAAAGCTGTCCTGCTGCTTCTTGACGTTCGACAGGCATGGCAGGAGGTAGATACCCGAACCTCGGTGCAGGCAAGAACCCTGTCTCCTCCCGATGCGGAACAAGCGCCGGAGCCGCGGGCATCACTCAACTTTCTTGCCTGAAACAAAGCCGGACACGGAACAAGAGGGAGGATGCTGCACAGACGATGAAGCGTTTGTGGCCGCCTCGAAGGAGTTGCAAGCAGGGCCGTAAGCGCCCTGCAGAGAGGCTGGTCAAACGCGATGTAGAGCAGGACACCCCTACTCCGACCTGCAGGGAGGCGTCCGCTCTGGGACCGCCCTGGTTTCGCTCTGGAGCCGTCCCGGCTGTTCCCCGGAAGTACTGCAAGCTCGGGCTTCCAGCGAGCGGAAACTTCTCGGCGCAACTTCCACGCGTACCTGGCCCTGGAAAGCCGTGCGCCCGGGCCGAAGACGTGTCGTGTATCTCGGATCTACCCTTGCACTCAGCGTTTTCGTTTCGACCGGCGTCCTATGTGCTTCGGTGCCGGGATGTGGTACTTCGTCGCTATATTCCCCGCCTTCTGCTTTGTCTTCTTGGCGCGGGCCGCCTTGGGCGCCTGATCCAAAGCCTGCTCGTCCAACACTATGGAAAACTGCAGGCGTTTTTCCACCGCGTCTACTCGTTCCAGCAGCACGCGCACAGCTTGTCCCATCCGAAAGCGCCGTCTCCAAACCTCCCCGAGAATCTCACGGGTGTTTTCGCGATACGTGTAGCGATCCCCATCCAGCGCGCCCAGGGACTGAATCGGAACCAGACCCTCCACGAACAGTTCGTGCAGTTCCACAAAGAGGCCGTACTTGGTTGCGTTGAGGATGATGGCCTCGAACTCGTCCCCGACGTGCCCAACCATGAAGCGGATTTTTTTCCACTCAATCAGTTCGCGTTCCGCGGCGTCAGCGCGGCGTTCCGACTCGCTGGTTTCACTGGCAATAGCCGCTAACTCCGCGGTCGAAAGCCCCTCGTGCTCCGCCGCCGCCCCCTTCTGGTAGTCCCCGATGGATGCCGCAGTCGCGATCGTCCCAGGCCTGTAGTCGACCGGGGGACCGGTGCGGGACACTCCCAGGCCCGGCACGCCTGCTCGCAACAGGGACTTGCAGATCCGGTGAACAATCAGATCGGGGTAGCGCCGGATTGGTGACGTGAAGTGTGTGTAGAAGCTTGTAGCCAGCGCAAAATGGCCTTCGTTCTCCTCGCTGTACCGCGCCTGCTTGAGCGAGCGCAGCATCAGGTAACTCAGGATGCGCTCTTCTGGTTTGCCGGCGATCTTTTCCGCCAGCTTCTGATACATCCGCGGGGTCACGGGCAGGTCTTCCGGCACTTCGTGAGCGCCACGATGCGGACTGCTGTGGCCGGCGCGCTCCCCCTTGCTCCGGCGCTCCCGCTGGTCATGTTTCATGCTGAAGCGCTTCACGGGAAGATTGCCAAAACCAAGTGAGTATCCAAAGCCGGCGGCAACATCTTCGAAGTCAAGGATGCGTTTCGGATCAGGCTTCTCATGGATGCGGTACAGTGCTGGCGCGTGCTCTGAAAGCCAGGACGCGACCGACTCGTTTGCCGCCAGCATGAATTCCTCAATCAGCCGGTGCGCCCAGTTGCGGGTTGCGCGCTGCACCCCCTGCATGGCTCCTGACTCGTCGAACTGGATCGCAGCCTCGGGCAAGTCGAAATCGATCGAGCCCCGCTTTGCGCGCTTGCGATTCAGAATCCTGGCCAGCCGCTCCATCGCCTCGAAGCTCGGCACCAAAGCCTGGTACCGAGCCCGGGCCGCCTCCTCGCCTTCCAGAACCGCAGCCACCTGCGTGTAGGTCATCCGCTGCGCCGAACGGATGATGCCCTCGCAAAGTTCATAGCCCGTGATCTCGCCTTCCCCATTAACCCGCAGGAGGCAGGAAAGCACCAGGCGGTCCTCATCCGGCTTAAGCGAGCAGATGCCGCTTGAAAGCTCTTGCGGCAGCATCGGGACCGCCCGGTCTGGGAAGTAAACGCTGGTGCCTCGCAGGCGAGCTTCCAGGTCGAGCGCGCTTGCCGGCTGTACATATTCGGCAACGTCGGCGATGTGCACGTGGAGGTCCCAGGTCCCGTCTCCTCGCGGATTGACCTCGACCGCATCGTCGAAGTCGCGAGCCGTTTCCCCATCAATCGTTACGACCGGGCGCCCGCGAAAGTCGCGGCGTTGCGCTTGGGAGTCACTGCTACCACGCACGACCATGGGCGCCCAAACGTCCCTCTCAGGCGAGCTGCCCGCCCCGTACTCACCTGTATCCGCAGGCAGCCCGGCAACTGCGCGCGCCTCAGCAAGTACCGCCTCGGGAAAGATGCGTGGCAGCTGATGCTTGCGAATGACCATCTCGACGTCGACGCCAAAGTCGCTGTCACGGCCGAGCACCTCGACGACTTTTCCCCGTGCAACGCGCGTGGCGGTCGGCCATTCCGTGACTTCCACGTCCACGACCAGACCTTCCAGATCCGGATACACAGCTGCCTGCGCGGCCTCCTCACCAAGCACCCGGTGCGGAGAGCGTAACCAGGCCCGCGGCTCCGGCAGCGGGGCATCGAGTGGGATCAGGATCGGCTGCGTGATCTTTTCATCAAAGGCAACCACCTGATGCCCGGCCTGGCGAGGGTTGGTCGCGTAGTGAAAGATGCCCACGATGGTCGGGTTGCGTCGTGTAAGCACGCGCACCACTCTGCCCTGCCTGCGATCCGCTTCCGCGCCGCTGCGTCCGGGGGCCAGCTCCACCAGGACCTGGTCGCCCTGCATGGCTCCATTGATCTCGGGGGGCGGAATAAACACATCCGTACCCTCACTCGCGTTGCGCTGCCCGGTCACGCGCACAAACCCGTAGCCGTCGCGGTGCAGATCAAGCCGGCCAGCAATCAGGTTGTCTCTGCTGTTTGCCGCGCGAGCCAGCGTCCATTGTTCCCGGCCAAGCTGCACTAGCTCCCCAGAGCCGGTCAGCCGAGCCAAGTGCTCCAGCAGCAGCCGGCGCTCGCGCCCGCCCCCCCGCCCAAACTCGCGAACCAGCTGCTTATAGCCGGCGCGGGATCCAGGCAGGCGCTCGATATGGCGTAGCAAGGCAGCGTCTGTCATCGACAAACCCCGACCGGCGCTGCCGCGTGGAAAGAGAAAACGCTCGAACCAGTGCACATATCTTCAATGGTAGAGCCTAGGCCATCCTTTGCGCCCCGCGTCTAGGCTGACTTTGCGCCTGCCACAAATACCTTTGCCGGATGTTTGCTCGACGCAGCATCGTGGAGTGGGGCTGCTTTTCGCATGCAAGTTCGGAAGACCTGCGACTTCCGCTAAGAACAAGCTTGGGAGATTGCTCCAATGCAACCTCCTAGAATCAGGTCTGTTTCACGGATTTGGACAGCCGTCCCAAGGAGTATTTCAAGTGAGTTAAGTGTTTTGTGTATAGATGTTCGTATCATGATCTACTTGGTAGCTCAAAAAGATGGCACCACCATAAGTGACTGCGGTAGGGGTGAAGCGTAGCTGAGGGCCGCAGTGTGTTGGCTGAGAAAAGGTATGGCCATCTATAGAAACCATCTCGTACAAATTTTGTGAACTCTGGATATCTTGAGCGAAAACAACCAGCTGACTCGGCGCGTTCGCACTTTGCGGAGGTAAAGTCGCTAAACCTCTTCCTGCATACACTCCGTTATGGTTACTTTGTCCAAAAGTGTACGGGTAAGCAGTAAGTTGAGGACCAAATGTGGAAGCCTGTGTGAAACAGGCAGGTATATCTGCCTGGCGTAAGTAACTCGGCTGAACCAGCATCACGACGCGTAAGTGCTCCGCTTAACCGAAGACGCAAGAGGCGTGGTTCCGAGCGCTCGGAAGAGTGGGAGAACACCGCTGCTGACGAGGGCGGTAAGTGTTAAGGCTGCATCAGATATGTACGGCCCGCACGCCGCTGCGCAACCACTACGCCACGTGGCGTGGACAGAAGCACGGCAGAGATCAGGCCTTCTGCCTCCATGCGAAGCGCGGCTTCGCGCACGATCCAGAAGTGCGAACTGCTGTCGTGGATCACGAGCAGCCCGCGAGGGTCCGGATCTCCTCTTCGCGGTTCGCCAGGTGGCTGTCGCTATAAAGCAGATCGATGGTGCCTTCGATGGTCGTTTCGAGGCTCGACTCAAGGCGCGACTCGATCCACTGCTCCAGTCCCAAAGCCTGAAACCGCTCCTGGGCCCGGGCGTAGATGGCCGGATCGAACTCCACCGTGACGACGCGGCCAAAGCCGTTTGCCCGCACACCCTCGGCGAGCCTCACGGTGCCGTGACCGAGAAAGGTGCCTGTTTCCACCACCAGCCTGGGCTTGATGGTGGTCACCAGCGTTTTCAGGAAGCCGAGTACCTCAACTTCGGTGGTCTGGGAGTCAAGCATGCTCCGAAGTTCCGGCTGCGGGCACTCCGGAGTGGCCGGCGCGTACTCGGGCTGGGGCAGCCTGCTCCTCGCCCCGCAAACGCTCCGCAAATGCTTGAAGATGCGCAACCCTTCATACTTTTTGACAAACGGCGGCACCAGGGCCAGAACCAGCGCGATACCCCCAGCAGCGAGGCCGCCGCGCTCAGCAGGGCACCGGGGGACCGCAAACAGCACCGATCGCGCTGCACCGGCGAAGATCAGCCACTCGGCAAGAGCAGTCCTACTGGGCGCTGGTACTGGATCTGCCTGCGGCCTTCGGCCCAGAAGAGCGGCAGCGCCAGCAGCGAAAGCGCAAGCGCCCACACCGCGGGCGCCCGCAGTGGCAAGGCGCCCGTGCGGGCCGCTGCGGGGTACAGGGCGGCGACGAGCGCACATGCAGCGCGGGCGGCAGCAGGTCCAGTGCCGCGAGCAGCGGGGAGAGCGCAAGGGCTAAGGGTCGCATCCGGCGGCGTCGGAGTTCGAGCCCGGCGACCAGGAAGAACCCGAGCAGACCGGCAAGAACAATCCATGGAGAAAACGACGGAACGATTCTACGAAAGTGATGGTACCCGACCCGCCGGGCGCGGCTTGCCTGCGTCCAACATAGAAACACCGGCCCGGCCAAGCGCCTCAGTGCGCCGAGGCGCTTTCCTCGAGCCGTGTCCCGCTCAGGCTGCGCATGTACCGGGCGACCCCCTCATATAGCGATTCTGCAATCCGCTGCCGGTAAGCGCCTTCGCGCAGCTCGGCCGCATCGCTCGGGTTGGTCAGAAAGGAGATCTCCGCCAGGATCGACGGCATGTTCGCGCCGATCAAGACCACAAAGGGCGCTTTCTTGACTCCCCGGTCCTTGAGGCCGGCATTGCCCGCTTCCAGCCCCCCGTACAGGCTTGCTTCCACATCGTTCGCGAACTCGCGCGACTCGGCAATCTTGTCCTGGAGCGTGATCTTCTTCACCAGGTCAGACAGCTGGTGAATGGATTCGTCCGATACCGCGTTTTCGCGCGCCGCCACTTCCAGCGCATCGGCCGAGGTCGTGAAGTTCAGGTAGTAGGTTTCTACCCCGCGCGCGCCCGGGTCCGGGCTCGAGTTCGCATGGACCGAGATGAACAGATCGGCCTGCGCCTTGTTCGCGATCGCGGTGCGGGTTTCAAGCGGGATAAAGGTGTCATCATCGCGGGTATAGATCACGTCCGCGCCCAGGCGCTGCTTCAGCAGCTTGCCGAGGCGCAGCGCCACGTCCAGCACCACATCCTTTTCCTCGATGCCGCCCGGGCCCAGCGTGCCCGAATCGTGCCCGCCATGCCCGGCATCGACCACGATGCGATTGATCTTGAGCCCCAGCGCGCGCACCATGGAGCGGCCGCCGGTGGAATCCGGCTCCGCCGCCCGCGCGGTCTCGGTCGGGGCCACGCCCGCACTGTCCGGCGCCTTGGCCCGGCGTGTTTTCGCACGCGGCGGCGTTGGCACGGGGCCGTCCGGGCTGCCCCCGGCAACCGGGGCCGTCGTCGGCGCTGCGGTGGCGCGCACCCGGGAAGGTTGCTGGCTGAGCGCGGCGATGGCCGCGACGGAGTCGCTCGACCGCGCGAGGGGAGGGGTGGCTGGAGTTGCAGCGCCGGGCAGCGTGGTTTCGGCAACAAAGGTTCCCGGAGCCGCGGCCCGCGCGGCCCGGGGGGTGGGTGAGCCCTCGGCTGCCGCGCGTGCAGCCGCCGTGCCGTTCGGCCCCGGGGGCGCGCTGGCCAGCGCCGGAGCGGTCGCCTGCTTGGGCCCGCCGCGGCTATTCTCCCCGTGGATATCGACGATCAGCCGCGATGGATTGGGCAGCCAGAACGCCGAATAGTCGCTCACGTCGGACACGTCAAGCACCACGCGCACCACATCGCCCGAGAACTGGGCCGCGCGGATGCGCTGGAGAAACCCGCCGTCGGTCACGGTCACAGCCTGCCCGGCCAGCTCGGTCGCCAGCCTCGCCCCGTGAAGGTCAAAAAAGATGCGGTCCGGCCGCGAAACCCGCGAAGCCTCAAACGGCACCTCGTCTCCCACATCAATCGCCACGCGGGTGTAGGAGCTGGTCGACCAGTGCCGCATGCCGGTCACCGTTGCGAGCTTGTTTGCCGGGTCGCGCCGGTACACCGGCACGTTGCCGAGCAGGCGCGTCGGCCGCATGGCGCCGGCGTTGTCCGGGGAAGTGTTGGCCAGGGCACCGGGGGCGGGCGCTGGATACGGCACGTCCTGCTCGCGGAGCTGCGATGGCGTCGCCGGCGGCCTCGGCTCGGTGGCGGCAGGGGCGGTCTGCTCGGGCACGGCTGCGATTTGCGCCGGCGCGACCCCGCTTTCCCGGGCCGGGGGGCTGGTGTACCGGGCCGGGGCCTGCGGCGCGGGCGTGTCGCCCAGGACCTCGTAGTCCGGGTTCTCAGGGGTACGCATCGGCGCGCTGCGAGTGTTGAGCCGCCGCAGCTCCAGCTCCGCCTGCCCGGCCAGCGGGCTCCTCGGGTAGTTGCGCAAAAACAACGTGAACCGCTCGCGCGCGGCACCCGGATCGTGGAGGTCGCGCGCCTCGATCTCCCCTTCGGTCAGCAGCGCAGGAGCGGCAAACCGGCTCGCTCCAAAGTCGCGCTGGATGAACTCAAGCTGCTCCACTGCGCTGTGCAGCAAACTCTGGTCGCCAAACACGCGCCCTTCTTCGGCCAGCAGCTCCGCCACGGCTTCGGCGCTGGCATCGGCGTCGGGAGCCGCGCGGTCGGCGTGGTACACCGCGCGAAAGGCATTCAACACCTGCCCATACTGCCCGGGGGTGCGCCGCAAGCGGGGCGTCGCATCCAGCCCGGCGCGCAGCTGCAGCGCCCGCGCAAAGCTGTTTGCCGGAGCCTCGTTCGCCCGCACCGGTTCCCTGCCCACCCAAAGGGCGGCGATCAGGCCTGCGGCATACCACTTTCGTGCTAGGGACGGCATACAAATGCTCACGGCCTCACGAGCAAATGCCGGTCCCCTCCCGCGAGACGCAGCCTGCCCTGCTAGTAGCAAACCATCGATCGGCCCAAAGTAGCGCCTCGCCCCTTACTTTCTTTCGGTACGAAAGGGGGTGCGCGGGGGCGGCTCCGCCTGCTGGGTCAGGCGCGCAGCAGCTCGCCCACAAGCCCCGGAGCGGCGCTAAGCGCCCCTGCAAGCGCGCCCGGGTTCTTGCCGCCGGCCTCGGCCAGGTCGGGCCGCCCACCCCCCGAGCCGCCCACCAGCTTCGCCACCGCGCCTGCTACCTTGCCGGCAGGCACGCGCCCGGTCAGGTCCTTGGTCACGCCAACCA
>CALMAN010000167.1 GCA_937859835.1 uncultured Acidipila sp.
CCCCTGGACCCTGGCCCCCTGCCCGGAGAGCCGGACTTCAACCCGGATACCCCGCTTGACCCGGACAGCGACCCGCTGGATCCCGCGGTTGGCGTTCCGGGCGTTGATCCCGGCTTTCCGGCACCCAGCATACCCGGTGGTCCAGCACCTGTGTTTTCCCGGTCCGGGGCACGATGGAACTAGCGCAAATCTTTCCGGGCGGATTGTTACAATCCTGTAAATGCGTGGCACGCGCCTGCACGCGAAGAAGGACTCTCCCCGGTTATGAACATTTACGTACTGCGCCACGCGAGCGCCGGCACTCGCCGGGCCAACCCGGTTCTTGATGTCAAGCGACCGCTGGATAAGGAGGGCAAAGGGCAGTGCATCCTTATCGGCTCCTACCTCAATGCCCTCAAGGTCCACTTTGACCTGGTAGCGTCCAGCCCGCTGAAGCGGGCCCTGCAAACAGCTTCCCTGGTCAGCACCGAAGTGGGGTTCGACAGCAAGATACAGCCCACACCCGCCCTGGCGCCGGAAGCCTCACTGGGCGCGTTTCAAAGCTTTCTCAATGAGCTCGGGCAACAGGAGAATGTTCTCCTGGTCGGCCACAACCCAAACCTGCCCCTATTTCTTGGCTCGCTCATTATGAACGGGAGCGCGGCTCCTGGCCGGGCCGCAATCCGGCTGCGCAAGGGAGCCATTGCGCGGATCGACCTGACGCGACGCCCCGGCATGCTGCACTGGCTGGTGGATCCGCGCATTCTTCGCGGCGTTTACGGTAACGCGACCAAGACGGTACGGCGGCAGGCCCGCAAAGCACCCGGCAAAACCTAGGCTGCTATCCTGACGACGATCCCCGGGGGGCTGCTGCTTTGTGTGCGTGTGCAGGGTCGGCCCGGCGAGAGCCTAGCGAGACCGAACCCGAGTGCCTACAGAAACAGCCAGGAAGCCAGCTCCCCCCGGCGCCGGGGAGCCGGCGCTGCTCCGCACATCGCCGTTGGCGTGGCTGCTGCTCGGTCTTCTTTTTCTGGCGGTTCACTTCCTGGCTCTTCCGTCGCCGCCGCTGCTTGATGACGCGGACGCGACCCATGCAAACGCGGCCCAGCACATGGCGCGCACCGGCGATTGGGTCACCTTGTACGTGGACGGGGTGCGCTACCTCGAAAAGC
This sequence comes from uncultured Acidipila sp., assembly GCA_937859835.1. Taxonomy (GTDB): domain Bacteria; phylum Acidobacteriota; class Terriglobia; order Terriglobales; family Acidobacteriaceae; genus EB88. Next base: position 1,152 of record CALMAN010000167.1, read on the forward strand.
CGCCGCTTCCCTACTGGCTGGTAGCTCTGGACTACCGCCTGTTTGGCGAGAACGTCCTGGCGACGCACCTGCCCATGACCCTGGCCGTGCTAGGCAATGGCATACTCGCCTACCTGTGGGCGGGCCGGGCCTTTGGACGCCGCGCGGGCTTTTATGCGGCCGCTGCCTTGTTCACCACCGTCGGCGTGTTCCTGTTTACCCGCATCTTCATTCCCGAAGCCTTGCTTTCGCTGCTGCTGGCGCTGGCGCTGTGGGCCTTTCTGACCGCGCTTGAGGACGGCCGGCCTCGTCTGCTGTACCTCAGCTACGCCGCGCTGGCCGCCGCCACCCTGACCAAGGGGCTGATCGCGCCGCTTTTCTTCCTGGGCACTGCCCTCTTGTACCTGCTCGCCACCGGCGACTGGCGGCGCTGGCGCACACTGCGCCTGCTTTCCGGTACCCTGCTGTACCTGCTTCTGGCCGCGCCCTGGCACATCCTGGCGGCGCTTGCGAACCCCGACCATGGCCATCCCTCCGGCAACGTGCCGAGCTTCGGGCATGTGCATGGGTTCCTCTACTTTTACTTCGTCAACGAGCACTTTCTGCGCTTCCTCGGCGCACGCTACCCGCACGACTACAACAAGCAGGCAGGCTGGGTGTTCTGGGCCGGGCACCTGGCGTGGCTTTTTCCCTGGGTGCTGTTTTTTCCAGCCGCGGCGGCTCGCTTCTGGCCGCAGCGGCACACCTTTTCGCGCTCCCTGCAACGCGGCACCCCGCCCGCCGGCGCCGGCGCTTCGGCGCGCGAACGCTTCCGTGCGCGCACGACGTTGCTGCTGGGCTTGTACGGCAGCCTGGTGCTCCTGTTCTTCGCGCTTTCCACCAACCAGGAGTACTACACCTGGCCGGCGTACTTCCCGCTGCTGGTCCTGCTGGCCGGGTCCTTGTCCCTGCAGGAAGACTCAGCCCAGGCGAGGCCCGGCCGCTGGCTCCTGGCCGCGCACTGGCTGCTCGCCCTCGCCGGTACGGCAGTCGCGGTCGCGCTTGCCGCCGGGCTGTGGGCCGCGCGCAGCCTCCCGTACAACGACGACGTGGGCACCCTGCTGGCCCATCGCAACGTAGGCGACTACACCTTTGCGATGTCGCGCTTTTTTGACCTGACTGGTCCGGCGATGGCGGCGCTGCGCTTGCCCGCCGGCCTTGCCGCGGTCACGCTGCTCCTGGGCCCGCTGCTGGCCCTGCTGCTGCGCCGGCGGGGCCGCCACTTTGAAGCGACGACCTCGGTCGCACTCACCATGGCGATGTTTCTGGTGGCCGCGCACATCGCCCTGGTCCGCTTTGGCCCGCTGCTTAGCTCGCGCTCCATGGCAGAGGTGGTGAACCGAACCGCCGAGCCGGCCGACCAGCTGCTCGTCTATGGCGACCAGTCCTACGCTTCCTCGCTGCTCTTTTACACGCACCGGCAGGCGCTGCTGGTAAACGGCCGCTCGTCGTCCATGCTCTGGGGCTCGTTTTACCCGGACGCGCCCCGCATTTTTCTGGAGGACGGGGCGCTCCGCCCCCTGTGGGACGAGGCGAACGCCCACCACCGGAGGCTTTACCTTTTTGTCACCGCTGATTTTGACCGGCACGTGCGGCAGCTGCTTGGGAGCGAGGAGCTGTTCGTGGCCAAAGCGCTTTCCGATCGCACCCTGTACACGAACCGGCCGCTTGCAACACCGCAGAAGTCCAAGGAGGCGGGCTCCCTTTAGTCGAGGGCTCTTTGCATCAGCCCGTGCTCGCGAAGACGGTACAGCTGCCCGCGCCACAGGATTTTGCCGCCCGTGTAACTCAACACCCAGAAAAAGAAGCCCATCAGGTCGCGCAGTGGGTATAGCAGGGCCGTACGCAGCAGGGCGGGCTCATGCACCACCAGCGCCGCAACCGCCAGCGCAATCCCTATCCGGATGACCACCGCGTACAGCAGAAGCGCCACCCCCCAGCCGGCATGGTGGAGCGCGGCAGCCGCCACGCATGCCAGCATGCCGAACGGCACGCTAAAGGTCAGCCCGGTGCCGAGGTGGCCTTTGGGGCGGGAAAACCGGGTCGACTTCATCCACCGGATCTGGTGCTTCATGCTGGTCACAAAACGCTGGTTCAGGACGATGTGATCGATGACATGGCGGGAAAGTACGATCTTGTAGCCCAGCGAAGCGATCCGGCTGCCGAGCAGGAAATCGTCAGAGCAGTACAGCCCCAGTTTGCCCAACCCGCCCATGCGGCGCACCGCATCCCGGCGCACCC
>CALMAN010000168.1 GCA_937859835.1 uncultured Acidipila sp.
GTTGTGGGCCTTCTAGTGAAGCGTAGCGGGCCGGGGCGCGGCGGGCCGGGGCATGGAGAGGATCGGCGCGCGGCGGGGGCGCATGTTGGAGCGCGCAACACCACCGTCGTGCTCGCCGAGCGGGCCGAGGCCGCACCAGGTCACCTCGCCTCCCGCGATCAGCGTGGCGTCTAGCAAAGCACGCGCGTGGGCAGAAAGGCGCTCTCGACGAGCGGTGTCACCGGCGGCGCCTCTTGCAGCTGCTCGACCGTAATCATCGGGGCGTTCGGGAAGTTTTCGAACCTGGCGCGACCGAAGCTGGAGAAGCCTAGGGGCGGTTGGGGGCGGCAGCGGCGTCGGCGCGGGTGCGGGCGACCAGCGCCGGGAGACCCCAGACCAGGCCGACGAGCAGCCAGGTCGAGAGCAGGTCGTTGCGATAAAAGGGGAGGGCCAGGGTGTAGGAGCTTTCGAGACCTGCGAGGGTGTGCGGGTACCAGGAGCCGGGCATCGCCCAGACGGCGTAGTTGCTGACGGCATAGAACGAGGTCGCCGCCAGCAGCCCGGCACCGGCAACGCGGGCGAAGCCGGGGCGGCCCCGGAGCAGGAGGGAGCCAAGAAGAACGACCAGCGCGTACCAGGCCCAGGTCAGCAGGTAGGCATTGGCATGGAACGGGTAGCCGTAGACATCGCGGGTCAGGTACCAGTCGCCCAGGGCGAGCAGGGCCACCGGCACGGGAAGCCAGCGAAGCGGGCAGCGGGCACCCCAGACCAGGAGGCCGCCGTCCACGGCGGTGAAGTTCCACCAGGGGTGGGGCAAGACGTGGGAAGCAACGGCGAGGAAGAGTAGGGCGACCGGGAGCATCGTTTGGGCTTTCCGTTTGGGCTTTCCGTTTGGGCTTTTTGTTTTGGCTTTTGTTTGGGCTTGCTGTTTGGGCTTGCAACGCAAGGTGGCCGTTTCGATGGTACGCGGAAGGGATAGCTCCCTTGCCCTTGGCCGACTTGGAGGGGCCACGTCGATGGTACGTGGAAGGGAGCGGACCTTTCCTTACTTGGCGAGCTGGAGAGGGCCAGTTCGATGGTACGCGCAGGGAACAGCCCCTTCCTTACCGGGCAACCTGAAAGGGGCCGGTTTGATGTTACGTAGGAGGGGACGTCCCTTCCCTAATGGCCGAACTGAAAGGGGCCAGTTCAGTGAAACGCGGAAGAGGGAGCGGTCCGTCCGCTACTGGCCGACCTGGTGGGCAGCGGCTACGCCCTGGAGTGCGGTCCCGGGCTGGTCCTCATCCTTGTCCCGGATGCGGCGCAGAAAGATGCGGAGGGTGGCCGCGACGGGAACCGCGATCAGCGCGCCCACGACGCCCGCGATTTCGCCACCGGCAAGCACGGCAAAGATCTGGAGGAGCGGGTCGATGTCGAGCGACTTGCCCATGATGCGTGGGGCGTTGACATAATCCTGGGCGAGGCGCCAGCAGCCCAGGAAGAGCACCAGCCAAAGGACGTGGGAGTAGCCGGCGAGCACCGCAATTAGCACGATGCCGACGGCGGCAAGCGCGGGGCCAACAACCGGGATGAACTCGAGGAAGCCCGCGACCGGGCTGAGAATCATGGCGTAAGGAACCCGCAGGAGGTTGAGCACGAGAAGAAAGGCGATGAGGGTCAGGCTGGCCAGGATGATCTCGGCGCGGATGTAGCTGCCAAGCATGACGTTGAGGTCGTTCAAGAGGCCGTGGATGACCTGGCGCTCGTCGCTGGAGCGCCCGAGCTTTTCAGTGCCGGTGGCAATCGCATTGCCCTGCTTGAGGAAAAACAGGCTCAGGATGGGGATGATGAGCAGCCACCAAAGGTGGGTGACGGGGGAGGCGATCTTGGCGCCGATGATGCGGCCATAGCCGAGGATGCTGTCGCGGTGGCTCACGAGAAAGGCCTGCACCTGGTTGACGACCGCAGGCTTGAGGTGGTGCTTGACCCCGAAGTTCGTGACGAGCTCGCCCGAGCTGAGCCGCCCAAGCAGGGCCGGCAGGCTGGTGGTCAGCTGCTTGGTTTCGTCGATCAAGGCGGGCCCGGCGAGAAAACCAAGGCCGACAAGGGCGCCGATCAGGACGATGTACACGACCAGGATGGCCCTGCCCCGCCCGCGCAAAGGCCGCTCGAGGAAATTGACCAGGGGGACGAGAAAGTAAGCAAACAGGATCGCGAACAGAAAGAGGGTCAGCGTTTCGCGGGCAGCGCGCAGAAAGGCAAACACGACAAGAAAGATGAGTGCGGTGAGCAGGACGCGCGCGGCGCGCGCGTCCCACAGCTGGCTGAGAAAGGTGCGGTCCTCAGGAACGGGCTCATAGCGCTCCGCGTAGCGCTCGCTTCCCGGCTTGTGAGGCAGGACGGCGCTCACTGGAGCAGCTTTCGTTGGGGGAAAGATGGGCGCATTCAACCCTTTGCGTTGTCGATCGCGTCGCTTACCGCGTGCGCGGCCTGGCCGGCTGCATCCTTGACGCGGCCGACGGTTTCATCGAGGGCGCCCTGGCCTTCCACGGCCGGGTCGCCGACCAGGCTGCCGAGGCCCTGCTCGATCTTGCCCCCCAGCACGCCGCCGGTTCCCTTGACACGGCTCTTGGTGCCCCAGTTCCCAATCTGCGCGCTCAGATCATCCGCGCCGTCCGCGGTGCGGACGCCGAGCGAATCGTTGTACACCACATACGCGGCGACGCCAAGACTTGCCAAACCGACAAACCACAGGAATTTACCCATTGGATCACGCTCCGTGCGACTACAGATGCCTCCCTGGACCGGGAAGATGGCCGGACGGGAAAGAGATGCACCGGATTGGTCCATCATTTTTGCTCGCGCCCATCCATCCACTGCGCGAGCACATGGCCTTCCCGGTCGAGCGCGACGAAGCCGGTAAGCGGGGCATTGTTTTCTGTAAGCGCGCGCGGGGAAAAGCGGAGATCGCGGAAGACGACGGTGCGGGCGCCCGGAGGCAGAGGGCTCGCGCTCCCGGGGGGCGGCACGGCGCCGATGTCTTCAATCGAGGGCCAACTGGACCAGTCCCGGTAGACGCGGCCCAGGTAGCTGGCCTCCGCGGCAGCGACGGCAGGGGTGAGCGGGGGCTTCGGAAGCTGCTCGCCCGGCTCAACCGCGCCGGTGCGGGTGTGGACGGTTGCGGAGCCGTAGCTGCTTTTGGTTTCGGTCAGGACGTTCCAGGTCCAGGGATTGAACATGACGGGCTCGGCGGCGACGCGAAGAAGCGGCTCGGGCGTGGAGCTCCCGGCGGCGGCCGCGAGCTCGAGAGCGCGGGCGTGCCCGGCGCCGCGCACCCCGTACAAAAGGCCGGCGGCGGTGAGCGCGGCGATGGCCCAGGCGCGACCGCGCAGCGCTCCGGGGGTGCGGCGGCGCATTTCCCCTTCCACCAGGCCGAGGAGCGCGGGCATGAGAAGCCCCAGCAGGAGCGCGGCGAACAGCACGGGCTCAAAGATAAAGACGATGCTCCAGGCGTACCAGTGGGGATTGAAGGGAAAAAAGGGACGCAGGCCGTAGTTGTTGGTGTAGTCGAGCAGGAGGTGGCTGAGATCGGCCAGCAGCGCCAGCAGCCAGAGCCATCGCCAGTGCACGGGCTGCCGGGGTGGTTTGCGGCCCAGCTTGCGGGCGAGGCGGGAAAGGCCCCAAACGAGAGCCGTGACGGCAAGGGCCATGAAGGGCGCGCCGACAAAGGTGTGGGTGATGCCGCGGTGGTGGCAGAAGCCGGTGACCGGGCCCCCGAGGCCGCCGAGGATGTCGATGTCAGGGGCTTCGGCGGCAAGCGTCATGGTGAGGGTGGCGTAGGCGGTTTTGCGATTGAAGCCGGAGCGGCCGAGGCAGGCGCCGGTAAGGAAGTGGGTGACGGGATCCATGGCTGTGTCTTCTGTGGCTGTGTCTTCTGTGGCTGTGTTGGGGGCTGCGTGGCAGGGGTGGGCGCTTGCTATGC
>CALMAN010000169.1:0-27131 GCA_937859835.1 uncultured Acidipila sp.
GCTCCGTTCGGCGAACCGAGTCCGGTGCAGGCGTCCCAGCCCTTCTTTGCGTCAAAGGTGCCGTTTGAACCGCTCGTGATGTCGCGCAGCGCCGAAGCGTTTGCGTAGAGCTGCGGGTTGGCAAAGCCGACAGGGCCGCTGCCGGCCTCGGCCCGCTGCTGGTTGGCAAGCGCCAGCAGCCCTGCCCACAGGGGCGCGACTGCGCTGGTGCCGCCGACCACCCCCTGCGACCCGTCGACCAGGATGCTGTAGCCGGTTTCCGGCGAGGCGTCCCCGGCCACGTCGGGCACGCCCCGGCCTCCGGTGCTGCCGCTGGGAGCGGGCACGCCCGCGCCCGCCTGCCAGGAAGGCAGGGCAAAGACCGTGCTGACGCCGCCGCCGCTGGCCCCGCCACCGCTTGGCTGATCGTTCCACACGATCTCGGACGAGATCGTCGAGCCGGAGCCGGTGAGCCTGGTTCCGCCGCAAGCCAGCACATGCGGGCTGGAAGCAGGGAAGTCCACGTTGTTGCCTGTCCCTCCGTCCGAAGATCCGTTATCGCCTGAAGCTACCGTGATGGTCACGCCCAGGGCTCCGGCCGACTGGCACGCATTGTCGAGCGCGGTACGCGAAGCCGCGCTCCAGCCTGACTCCGGCCCGCCCCAGGAGATCGAAAGCACCGTCGGCTTGTTGGTTGTGTCATGCACCGCGGTGGTGATCGCGTCGATGAAACCCTGGTCTGTGTTGGGGGTGAAGTACACGGCGATCTTCGCACCGGGGGCGACTGCGCCGGCGACCTGGATGTCGAGCGCGACTTCGCCGTCCGCCCCGTTCGGGTCGCCGCCGGGCACATTGGTCCCGCCATCTACAGACACGGCCACCACGGTGGGCGGCCGGATGCCCAGCCCGTTGAAGTACGTGGTGACGTCGGTGGCTTCGTAGCCGCCGCCCAGCTCAAGGATGCCGATCGTTTGGCCGGCGCCGTTCAGCTTCGCGGGGAAGCCGTACAGCTGGGCTACCTGCACCGGCGTGTAGCTGGCTGCACTTGCGTTGGCCCGGATGATGCGGCCGCCCTCGGCCTGCTCGTTGAGCCAGCGCAGGTGCGACTTTGCGACCGGGCGGGTATCGAGGCCGAGCACCGCCTCGATGCGGTCGGCCTGCTCGCCCGGGACGGAAAGGGTGCCCTTGAAGCCGTGAAAGTGCTTGCCATGCGCAACGTGCTGAAAGGTTTTGAGGCTCACGCCAAAGGCTTTTTCCATCTGCGCAGCGGGCCCGCGCAGCACCAGGGTGCGCCGGCTCAGGCTGGAAGCGCCCTCATCGACGCTGAGGCCGTGCTGATGCGCGAACTCCCGGAGCGCCTGGAAGTCCGCTGGGTCGCCGGCGTACTCGCGATCGAACTCCTCATGGGAAAGGATGCGGCCGCCCAACTCGGACAGCTTCAGGGGCTTACGCCGTCGTGTAATGACGGAAACAGACAGAATTTGTCCCGGGGGGAGCGAACCAGTTTCTGAAAGCTGTGCGGGAAGAGGGTTTTCGCTTGCCGGCAGGGAGACGCGCGCCTGCTGCGTGGGGTCGGTAGTACTCATGAACAGCACCTCTGGGAACCACGCTAAAGCAAAAGCATGGGACCTTCGACGTTACGGCCAGCGAGAAAGCATGGCCGATGACTTCGCTGTACATGCTATGTGCGGTGCGCTGAGGAGTTCCGGGCTTTGCCGCTGCCTCAGGAGGTGTGCTTATGAAACAGGTCGTCCTTTTCCTCTGTGGGGCTGGACGCGCACGAGGCGGCGCAGCCTACCAGCAGCGCCGCGCCGCAGGTTATCGCGGCCTCGGCCCAGTGATCACTGAAGTGTGCAAAGTGCCAGAGAAAGTCATGGAGATGAAGAAACCACATACCCTTACCTCGCCCAAGCCGTCTGAGCCGGTGGCCCACTCCCGCTTCACCAGGGAGAGCTGACCCTGTTGCAAGCATGCTGTCACCGAAGCAGCCGCTAAGCAATGGGAATCCGTTGCGCCTGTTCCAAGATGCCTCACAGGTTTCCCATTTGCGCATGGATCGAGGTACTTTCGACACTTCCGCCAAAAATCCGCTCGCGCTGGGGCGAAGAAAAGAAGAAGATAGAAGCATCACGATGGAAGCGCGAAACAACAAAGCAGCCGGGCATGACCCGGAGAGCGGCCCCCGGGTGCGATGGCTGTTTCTCGACCTGAACTCGTACTTCGCCTCCGTCGAGCAGGAGCTACGCCCCGAGTTGCGTGGCAAGCCGATCGCCGTGGTGCCCCTGGTCGCGGACACGACCAGCTGTATCGCCGCCAGCTACGAGGCCAAGGCATACGGCGTAAAGACCGGCGTCAAGGTGGGCGACGCGAAGCGGATGTGCCCCGGGCTGATCCTGGTCGAAGCGCGGCACCGCGAGTATGTTGCCTATCACCATCGCGTCATCGAGGCCGTGGAGCGCTGCGTACCGGTGGCCGCCGTGCTTTCCATCGACGAGATGGCCTGCTCGCTGGTGGGCCGCGAGCAGGGGCTGCTCCACGCCCTGGAGCTGGCGCGCACCGTCAAGCAATCCGTGCGCACCCACGCCGGCGCCACCCTGCGCTGTTCGATCGGTCTGGCGCCCAACCGGTACCTGGCCAAGATCGCCTCGGATATGGAAAAGCCCGACGGCCTGGTCGCGCTGACCTCCGACATCCTCGCGAACGCGCTTGCGGGCCTTGCACTGCGGGATCTGCCCGGCATCGGTGCGCAGATGGAGCGGCGGCTCCATGCCGACGGCATCCGCACCATGCCCGATCTGCTCGCGTTGGGGCGAGAGGGCATGCGCGCCCTGTGGAACGGAGCAGGCGGTGAAAAGCTGTGGTTCTGGCTACAGGGCGAAGACTTCAACGACCCGCAGCTGGAGCATCAGAAGTCCGTCAGCCAGAGTCACGTCCTGTCTCCGGAACTGCGCACCGCCGCGGGCGCCTACGCGGTCCTCCACAAGCTGCTGCACAAGGCAGCCATGCGTTTGCGCGCGGCCCGTTTGTGGACCACGCACCTGACCGTCACGGTCAAGTTCGCCGTGCCAAAAGGGCAGGCGGAGCGCGGTCGCGCCACTGTTCACACCTCGGGGATCCCGCAGGCAACCTGGTCCGCAAGCCTCGCCGTCATCGAGTGCCAGGACACGCAAACGCTGATCGAGGCCATGGCGAAGCTGTGGAGTCGCCGGCCGCAGGCGAACGGGCACCAGACCCCTTTTTACGTAGGCGTAGCCCTCGGGCAGCTGGTGCCTGACCATCTCCACACGCTGTCACTCTTTGCGGGCCTGGAAACAGAAGCGCGCCGCTCGCGCCTGGCCAGCACCATGGACGCAGTCAATGGCAAGTACGGAACCAATACGCTGGCCACGGCAAGCATGCTGCTGGCCGGAGCTTCCGCGCCGACCCGCATCGCGTTCACAAACATTCCCGACCTGTTCTGACCGTCCTGCTTCAGGGGGCACTCGCCCCTCACGCCGTAGCTTCCAGGATGAGCCGTTGCTCCAGCAGGTCCATCAGCGCCTGCTCCTCATCGCGCAGCGAATGGGCGCGCTCCGCAATCTCCTCGTCCAGCTTTTCCTTGGCCGCGCTGGCGGTCATGCCGCCAAGGTAGGCCTCCAGCACAGCCGGGTGCACGTAGCACTTCCGGCAGACTGAGGGCGTATTGCCGAGCCTGCCGGCCACCTGCTTGATCGCCTCGGCGATCTTCTTCTTGGCCTCGGTCGCCGAAGTAAACGGTCCACACTCGCGCAGCAGATCGCAGGCCAGCACCGAGCCGGCCCAGGTGCGGAAGTCCTTCGCGGTAAAGTGCTCGCCGCTGATCTCCCGGAGATACTCGTTCACGTCCGCCGAGTCGATGGTGTGGTGGGTGCCATCGCGATCGAGATACTGGAAAAGCTCGTAGCCGGGGATGTCGGCGCAGCGCTTAATGATGCTGGCCAGCCGCCGGTCGTGCAGATTGATGGTGTGCTGCACACGGCTTTTGCCCTGGAAGGTAAAGGTGATCTCCGAGCCGTGGACTTCGACATGCTTGTTGCGCATGGTGGTCAGGCCGTAGGATTTGTTCTCGCGCGCGTACTCCTCATTGCCGACGCGGATGTGTGTCTGCTCCATAAGGGCAATGATGGTGGCCAGCACTTTTTCGCGCGGCAGGCCGGGGCGGGCCAGGTCGTGCTCCACGCGCTCGCGGATGGCGGGCAGGGCGCGCGCAAAGTGGCTCATGCGCTCGTACTTGGTCTCGTCGCGGATCTCCCGCCAGCGCGGGTGGTAGCGGCTTTGCTTGCGGCCTTTTGCATCCCGCCCCGTGGCCTGCAGGTGGCCGTTTGGCTGCGCGGAGATCCAAACGTTGGACCAGGCAGGCGGAATCACCAGCGACTTGATCCGGGCCAGCGTTTTCGCGTCCCGCAGGGGGCTGCCGTCGGGGTTGGTGTAGCGGAAGCTTTTGCCGTGCTTGAGGCGCCGGATGCCCGGCCTGGCATCGGAAACGTAGCGCAAGCCGGCAGCTTTGGCGGACTCTGCCGGGTCGGTAATCGGTTGGGTGAGCGTGTCCGGGGGATACGGTTGCTGCGATTGCATGGCGTTCAGATGCGCGGGGCATCCCTGGCGCTTCGCTCTTCGGGGAGGGAGGAAAGCGCTCCTGGTTAGCCCGGCCGCGCCTGGCCATGACGGGCGGCCATGACGGGCGGCCATGACGGCGGCCATGACGGGCGGCCATGACGGGCAGTCGAGAGGGTTCTGTCGCGAGCCCGTGAGGGGATTGAGAGGCGTTCGCACAGGCTGCTGCCCTGCACCGGTCTCTACCCTGGCTTGCGGGGGAACCGGCAAAGCCCGCTACCATAAAAGAGATGCTGAAGAAGTGGTACGCGGACTGGATGTTTCGCTGGGAAACGGAGCTGACGACACGGGACGAGAACCGGGTGGTGCGCCCGGTGGAGTGGGGGTTTAGTTGGCTCCGCGATGCGCTGCCCCGCGGCATGGAGCAGCTTGGGGAAGCGCCTGAAACGCTTGCGAACGCGCACGAAGCCGAGGCGGCGATGCTTGAGGTGAACGCCGCCATCCTGGCTGAGAGTGACCGCTTCTTCGGGTACACGCCGCCCGGCGACTTCCGGCTGGAACGCCGCTACCCCGCGCTGTTTCCAACGAATGTGCGGCCGGAAACCCTCGCCGAGGATGCCGCACTGCGGGCCAGAGCCGAGCGCGGGGAGTTGCCGCAGGCCGAGTTCCTGCGCTTTACCTCGCCGGTGCGCACTCCCTTTCCGGAAAATGACCTGGTCAACGCGCGCTGGTACCCGGCGTCCCCCGATCGGCAGACCGGGGAGCCATCCCGCAAGGCCATGATTGTTATGCCGCAGTGGAACGCAGACGCCTTTTCCCACAACGCGCTGTGCACGCTGTTCAACCGGTTCGGCGTGTCCGCGCTGCGATTGTCCAAGCCCTACCACGACATTCGCCGGCCCCCGGAGCTCGAGCGCTCCGATTACGCCGTCTCGTCCAACATCGGGCGGACGCTGGCTGCGTGCCGGCAGGCGGTTGTCGACATCCGCTGCTGCGTGGACTGGCTGTACGCCCAGGGCTACCGGCAGGTCGGGGTGCTGGGCACCTCGCTCGGCTCGTGCTACGGCTTTCTGGCGGCCGCGCATGACTCGCGGCTTGAGGTGTGCGCGTTCAACCATGTTTCCGCCTCCTTCGGCGACGTGGTCTGGACTGGGCAGAGCACCCGCCACATCCGGGCTGCGATGGAGCAGGCCGGGCTGACCCAGGAGCGGCTGCGTGCCCTGTGGGCCGGTATTTCGCCGGCGCACTACATGGAGCGATTCGAGGCGACGGCACGTACCTGCGCGCGGCGAACGCTGGTTGTGCATGCGAAGTACGACCTGACCTTTATCGAGCGCTACTCGCTCGAGGTTCTGCGCCTGTTTGAGGCGCTGCGCGTAAAGCACGAGGCGAGGGTGCTGCCTTGCGGGCACTACACCACCGGGGAAACACCGTACAAGTTCCTGGACGGCTGGTATCTCGGCTCGTTTGTGTACCGGGCCTTTGCTGACTGATCTGCCGCCCTGCCCCTGGCACTCATCTGATTCTGCATGGTGCAGCCTTACCACAATCGCAGCGGCAAGTCGGGCGTGACCGGGTACGAGCTAAGGGACCGCTCGATCGTCGTCTGGTTTGGCAACGGCCGCGGCTACGAGTACGACGCGGCGCAGCCCGGCCCGGAGCAGGTGTCGCGCATGCAGGAGCTGGCGCTCGCAGGCAGGGGACTGGCCACGTATATTAGTCGGGAAGTCCGCGGCGCCTACGCGCGCAAGGTCCGGTGCTGATGAGCTTTGCTGTGTTCGTAGCCTGGCTGCTGGTTCTGCTTGGCGCGGCTGCCGAGGGGAGCAGCCCGGGCCCGCTCTCGTATGCGTGCCACCGTGCTGCCGGGCCCATCCGGATCGATGGCCGGCTGGGTGACCCGGCGTGGAAAACGGCGGAGTGGACCAGCGACTTCGTCGATATCGAAGGCGCTGGCAAGCCGAAGCCGCGCTTTCGCACGCGCGCGAAGATGCTGTGGGATGACCAGTACCTGTATATCGCGGCGGAGCTCGAGGAGCCCGATGTGAAGGCGACGCTTACTCAGCACGACTCCGTCATCTTCCACGACAACGACTTTGAAGTGTTCCTCAAGCCGCTCCCCGAAACGGCGAGCTACTACGAGTTCGAGATGAACGCGCTGAACACAGGCTGGGACCTGTTTCTGCCCAAACCCTACCGCTTCGGCGGCCAGCCTGACAACAGCTGGGACATCGCGGGGCTCCATACCGCGGTGGCCGTGCAGGGGACCCTGAACCGGTCTTCCGACACCGATCAAGGCTGGACGCTCGAGATCGCGTATCCCTGGCGCGCCTTTGATCTCCGGCAGCCCGTGCCGCAGCCCCGGGCAGGGACGATATGGCGCATCAACTTCAGCCGCGTCGAGTGGAAGGCCGGCCAGCCGCGCGAAGACAACTGGGTCTGGTCCCCCCAGGGCGTCATCAACATGCACGTGCCGGAACAGTGGGGCTACCTGCGGTTTGTGGGCGGCATGTAGAGGCCGCTCGCCGGCCAAGTCGAGTGCAGCGCCGGGGGCTTACTTTCTATCCCCAACTCCATCATCCTCGTAGCACGTCGGGCCTTGCGCCTTGGTGACGCCATCTGCCACGACTAGAGCACGCTTCATGTCAGAAGGCTTAACCTCCTTATAGCTTTCCCAGGCGGAGAAGGCTCTGGAGGATGGCGAGGGATTGAAGGAAACAAGCCTTTTCCCCATGACCGTTGTCCATGAGTTATGCGGCGAAGCTTTCTTCTGGACAAAGAGTTGAAGTTCCGCACAGGAAAACGCTGGAAGTCTCCACAGCACCTCGCGCGTATCAGCATCGACAGACTTAAGTAGCCGAATAGCGGGCTGCCCTTCCAGCTCTTCGTTTCCAGCTACTTCTTCACCTGGGTTGGCACGATGTGCAGGGGGATTCTGAGGTAAGCCTTTCGAGCAGACAAATCTTTGCTGTTTTCAGATGTAGACATCTTTAACTTTAACTCGTTTACGACCATGGCTTCCAGGCCATCTAGCCTGTCAATCCGCTCAAAGCTGTGGCCGTCCACTCCGTTCTCTATGTGTTCCTATGGAGGTCTGAGTACCGTCACTGTCACGCTGGACCGTGCATCGCGTGGTAACCCTGACAACGCCGGAGGGTGATACAAAGTCTTCCGTCTTTGCTATGAAGGGTTGGACACTTACATCCGATTGAGCACTTACCTTGAAGTAAGCCTGCTGAGCAACAAGAAACAATCCTGCAGCCCCACCTAGCATAGCGATCATTCGCGTACGCTTTATAAGTCTCCCCCCGAAACACCTTGTCTAGCATCTAGGAAGTGCATCATGACAGCCCTGGTAAGGGCTGTAGGTATAGCGATCCCGCGAGGGCCCCATAGTGAGAATCTGCAAGGGCAGCCGCTGTCCACAAACTGTAGCGCAGCCGCCCTGAGCTATACAAGCGCCGTTTACCCGGTAGCCTGAAGACGCAGTGGAGGCTTGGGCTGAAGCAACAGCGGAACCTTTGTACTCTTGCCACGGGCTTTTGCAATGTCAGCGCTCCTTCGCGCTCTACAATGCTTGTATGACTTTCAACCAGGAACCAGGCACGCTGGGCCGGCAGGACCCGGAGGTTGCCGCGGCGATTGCGGCGGAAACGGCTCGCCAGCACGACGGGCTCGAGATGATTGCTTCCGAGAACTTCGTTTCCGAGGCGGTGCTCGAGGCTGCGGGCTCGGTGCTGACCAACAAGTATGCCGAAGGGTACCCGGGGAAGCGCTACTACGGGGGTTGCGAGTTCGTCGATGTCGTCGAAACCCTCGCCCGGGAGCGGGCGAGGGAGCTTTTTGGCGCCGCCTACGTCAACGTGCAGCCGCACTCGGGCTCGCAGGCCAATGCCGCCGTGATGATGGCGCTGCTTGAGCCAGGGGACACAATTCTTGGTCTCGACCTGGCGCACGGCGGGCACCTGACGCATGGGCACCGGCTGAACTTTTCCGGCAAGCTTTACCGGGTCGCGAGCTATGGCGTTTCGCGCGAAACCGAGACGATCGATTACGACGAGCTGCGGCGCGTGGCAGAGCGGGAGCAGCCAAAGCTGCTGATCGGCGGCGGCTCGGCGTACCCGAGGATCTGGGACTTCCCGCGCATGCGCTCGATTGCCGACGCGGTTGGGGCGAAGCTGCTGATCGACATGGCGCACATCGCCGGCCTGGTCGCGGGAGGCGTGCATCCCTCGCCGGTGCCCTACGCCGACGTGGTCACGACGACCACGCACAAAACCCTGCGCGGCCCGCGCTCGGGGCTCATCCTGGCGGGCGCCGAACGGCTGGGCGAAATGGGCAAAGTGTACGACCGGTGCGTGTTTCCAGGCCAGCAGGGTGGGCCGCTGATGCACGTGGTCGCGGCCAAGGCGGTCGCCTTTCGTGAGGCGCTCCTGCCCGGCTTCCGCGACTACGCCGCGCAGGTCGTCGCCAACGCGCGGGCGCTCGCCGAAGCGCTTACGAGCCGGGGCTTTCGGCTCATCTCCGGCGGAACGGACACGCACCTGGTGCTGGTCGACGTCCTGGGTTTGGACGGCAAAGGCATGGGCGGCGCCGAGGCCGAGGCAGCGCTGGGCGCGGCCGGCATCACGGTCAACAAGAATGCGATCCCCTGGGACACCCAACCGCCGATGCGGCCATCGGGTGTGCGACTGGGTACCCCGGCGCTCACCACGCGCGGCATGCAGGAGGCAGAGATGCGGGTCATTGCAGGCTGGATCGCCGACGTTCTGGAGTCGCATGGCGAGCCCCCTGTGGTGCAAACAGTGCGCGCGTGCGTGGCCGAGTTGTGTGAACGCTTTCCTCTCTACGCGGAGCGGCGGGCGACTGTGGCGGCGTACGAGATGGCTGCGCAGTAACGCAGTGACGCCGGGCCCGGGGCCGCGCTTGTGCGCGGTTGCGACGTCAAGCGGTAAAGCCTTGCAATCCGGCGTGCTGGGCATGGTGCGCAATGGCCTGCTGGATCTGGAGGGCGAGGGCCAGCGCGTCGCGCGCCTCCTGCCCGGTAACGGCTGGGGCCGTGTTCGTTCGGATCGAGTGGAGGAAGGATTCGATTTCGAGCCGGAGCGGTTCGCCGGCGGCAATCACCGGCTTGGTTGCAGCCAGGACCGGCATGGCCGCCGCCGCCGCGCTTTGTGAAGGCGACAGGGCCGCGCGTCGAGCCTCCCCGGTCAGCTCGGAACCGCCGGCTGCCAGGTCCGCGCGTGGTTCGGGCGTAGAAGCAGGGTGGCTCGCGTCCAAGTCGCCCGGCGTACTGGATTTCCCATTGGCTGCACTTACTTCGATGACTAACAAGTCCTGCCGCGCATAGTCGACCGACAGGTACTGGTGCGGCTGAAAAAAGCGAAGCTTTCGCACGCGCTCGGTCGAAACGCGGGAAGCCGTGAAGTTTGCCACGCAGCCGGAAGCAAACTGAACGCGCACATTGGCTATGTCTGTTTTGCCCGACAGGATAGGCAGGCCCACGGCGTGCACCGCGGTCACCGGGGATTGGGTCAGCGAGAGCACGATGTCGAGGTCGTGGATCATGAGGTCAAGCACGACGTCGGTATCGAGCGACCGTGGGGAAAAGACCGAAAGCCGGTGTGCCTCAAAGAACATGGGCCCGCGCAGGAGGGGAGCGAGCGCTTGTACGGCCGGGTTGAACCGCTCGAGGTGACCGACCGTAAGGATGCGACCCCGGCGGGCGGCAAGCGCGATCAGCTCGTCAGCCTCGGCGAGCGTTGCGGCAATCGGCTTTTCGACCAGGACGTGGATGCCCGCCGCGAGGAGGAGCGCTGACCCCGCAAAGTGGGCCGAGGTAGGGACACAAACAGAGGCTGCATCGACGCGGAGTTCGCCGCGACGAATAGCGGCGAGCATAGCC
Source organism: uncultured Acidipila sp. (assembly GCA_937859835.1). Lineage (GTDB taxonomy): Bacteria > Acidobacteriota > Terriglobia > Terriglobales > Acidobacteriaceae > EB88. The sequence continues at coordinate 10,454 of CALMAN010000169.1, forward strand.
TCGGTACTCGGGTAGAAACGCGCAGGTTGCTGCCCGGGAGAAGCCAGCCTGGTTTCTAGCTCTTTGAGCGGCTCGCCGGGTGCAGGTTCAACAACCGCGGCCAGGTGCACCGGTGTGCCGGAATCAGCGAGCTCGCGGTACACGCGCATATGGTTGCGGCCGAAAGCGCCTGCGCCGCACACGGCAACATGGGTCATCAACTCCGGGTCTCCTTTGCCTGGCGGACGCAGTCAGTACGGGTCAACAGCGAGTTCATGCGGCGTACGACCGGTTGCTCCTGGGAGAAAGGCCAGTGTGTTCCAGAAGGAGCCATCTGCGTGACGCGCGGGAGCCAGGAGGGGAAAGGAGATGGCGACTCTCTAGTCCTCAGCTGAGCGTCGGCGAGTTGCCGTCCTGCTGAATGGGTGGTCTGCGCGCCTACCGCAGCGAACGCGCGGCGGCACCTCCGGAGCTTTCACTCGAGAGTGCAGGGTCGCCTCGTGTCGCTAACGAAACAGGCTGGAAATGGTCGGGGAGAGAGGATTTGAACCTCCGACCCCCTGGTCCCGAACCAGGTGCTCTACCAGGCTGAGCCACTCCCCGATCCATGGAGCTCCGCGTGGCTGCGCGCTCCTGGTAGGGCGGCTGCGGAACAGCCTTGAGTTTAGCAGAGCGCCTGCGCTGAGAAAAGGGCCCCTGCCCTGATCGGCGTAGCGATCCACGCCTCGATCCACGCCTCGATCCCGAAGCTACCGGCTACGCGGCTAACACAAACCCATCACAGCCGCTCACCGGCGTTACGCGCAGATGGAGGTTGGCGAGCTTGGGATGGCCACAGTCGGAAACCAGCTCCTCAGAGGCCTGCCGGGTAGAAAGAATTTCGACTAGTTGCGGCGCCTTTTCCGCTTCGCCAAAGTGCGTGCACAAACCGCACTGCCCATCACTCACCTTCACCATCTGCTACCCCCTTGGGATCCGTTGCTGTTGAGACTCGCCGCGGCTGCCGCAAGTTGCCCTGCGTCCCCACCCGGCCGGTTGGCGATGCCCGGGCGCTGGCGCACGAGGGTAGGATGGCAGGTAGGCTGCAAGGCAGCCGGAGTCAGCAGCCATACGCAACTGGCAACAAGTAGATCTCCGCGGGGCCCGCGTGCTTGATGGCGGGTTCGCGACCGAGCTGGAGCGGCAAGGCACGGGGATCGACGGCCCGCTGTGGTCGGCGCGCGCGCTTCTTGAAGCGCCCGAGGCAGTCCTTGCGGTGCATCGCAGCTACCTGGAGGCGGGCGCCGACGTGCTGCTGACGGGCAGCTACCAGGTTTCCTCGATGGGCTTTCTGGCGCAGGGTTTAGCGCCAGCCCCGGCGCGACAGGCGGCCGCGGACGCGCTTCGAACCTCGGTGGAGCTGGCGACGGAGGCCCGGGCGCGGGCAGGGAGGCCGGACGTGCTGGTGGCCGCATCGCTCGGCCCATACGGCGCGGCCCTGGCGAACGGCGCTGAGTTCCATGGTGCGTACGGCTTCCCGAGCGAAAGGGAGCAGCACGCAACGCTGGTTCAGTTTCACGCGGAACGCATCCAGGTGCTCGAGGAAACGGAAGCGGACCTCCTTGCGTTTGAAACTCTCCCCTCGCTCGCCGAAGCCCGCGCCGTGGTCGACGCCCTGGCCAAGGTGGAAAGCAGGCGCCGGCCGGGCGCCTGGCTCGCGTTTACCTGCCGCGACGAGCAACATACCGCTCACGGCGAAGAGCTTCGGGCTTGTGCGGCTTTGCTCGACCAGGTGCCCGAGGTGCTGGCCATTGGCGTGAACTGCACGGCGCCTGCCCTGATTGCACCCTTGTTGCGCGAGCTGCGCACCGCAACCGCCAAGCCCTTGCTTGCGTATCCAAATTCGGGCGAAGGCTGGGACAGCAATCGCCACTGCTGGACGGGTACGGGCGAGCTCGCCGACTACGAAGCCGGGGCGCGGAGCTGGTTTGCAGCTGGCGCGCAGCTGGTCGGCGGCTGCTGCCGCACCACGCCGGCAAACATCCTGGCCGTTCGCAGAGCGGCAGCTCTGTTCACCTCCCGTTCATAGCCCATGCGACAATGAGGCCAGCGCCATGGCTCAACCCTCACGCCCCGAGGCTCCCCAGCCGACCACCATCACGCCAGCCCTGCTTAAGCAGCACTCCATCACCCCGGATGAGTACGCTGGGATTGAAGCAGCCCTGGGCCGTGTACCCTCGCTTACCGAGCTGGGGATCTACTCGGTGATGTGGAGCGAGCACTGCTCCTACAAGAGCTCGCGCGTTCACCTGCGTCGCCTGCCCACAAAGAGCGAGCGCGTGGTGCAGGGGCCGGGCGAGAACGCGGGCATCATCGACGTCGGCGATGGCTGGGCATGCGCTTTCAAGATCGAGTCGCACAACCACCCTTCGTACATCGAGCCCTTCCAGGGCGCGGCCACCGGTGTCGGCGGCATTCTGAGGGACATTTTCACCATGAACGCGCGGCCGCTGGCCGTCATGGATTCCTTGCGCTTCGGGCCGTTGTCAATGGATGCGAACACCGGCCCGGGTGTTTCGGACGCCGTCCTTCGGCGCAACCATGCGGTTCTGGAGGGCGTGGTTTCCGGCATCTCGCACTACGGCAACTGCTTCGGCGTGCCCAACCTGGGCGGGGAAACACGCTTTGAGCCGTGCTACTCGGGCAATCCGCTGGTCAATGCCTTTGCGCTTGGCCTGGTGCGGCGCGACGAGATCTTCTATGCAAAAGCGACCGGCGTCGGCAACCCCGTGATTTATGTCGGCGCAAAGACCGGGCGCGACGGCATCCACGGGGCCACCATGGCCAGCGAAGAGTTTACCGAGGGCGCCGAGCAGAAGCGGCCCAACGTCCAGGTGGGCGACCCGTTTCTGGAAAAGCTGCTGCTTGAGGGCTGCCTGGAGGCAATGGCCACCGGCGCCGTCCTCGGAATCCAGGACATGGGCGCCGCAGGTCTTACCTGCTCGACCTGCGAGATGGGCGCGCGCGGGGGGGTCGGCATCGAGATCGAGCTTGATCGCATCCCGCAGCGAGCCACCGGCATGAACTCCTACGAGATCATGCTGTCCGAGTCGCAGGAGCGCATGCTGCTGGTGGCCGAGCGCGGGCGCGAACAGGAAGTGCTGGAGGTGTTCGCGAAGTGGGGCCTCGACGCGGTGGTTGCCGGTTCGGTTCTTGAGGAGCCGCGCATGCGCGTCCGGCACGGAGGCGTGCTGGTCGCGGACATCCCAAACCAGTCGCTCACCGACGATGCGCCACTGTATCACCGGCCGGTGGGGGAGTGGAAAGCGCCCGTGCCGCTCGACCCGCCCGCGTGGGTGCGGGAGGAGCTTGCGAAGCCCCGCGACTACACGGAGGATCTGAAGCAGCTGCTTGCGAGCGCAAACATCTGCTCGAAGCGCTGGGTGTACGAGCAGTACGACTCGATGGTGCAGACCAACACCGTGCAAGGCCCGGGCGGCGAAGCCGGGGTCATGCGCATCAAGGGTACGGGCACGCCCGGCCACGAGCGTGGGCTGGCCATGGCGCTCGCGGGAAACAGCCGCTGGTGCTTTGTGGATCCTAGGTTGTGTGCGATGCATGCGGTCGCTGAGGCAGCGCGCAAGGTCGCGTGCACGGGAGCGACGCCGGTGGCTGCGACCAACTGCCTTAACTTCGGCAATCCGGAAAAGCCTGAAATCCTGCGTCAGCTTTCCGACGCAATCGACGGCATCGCCGAAGCCTGCACCGTGCTCGGCACGCCCATCACCGGCGGCAACGTTTCGCTCTACAACGAAACACGCGGGGAAGGAATTTACCCGACGCCCGTACTCGGGATCGTCGGAGTCCTCGAGGATGCGAGCAAGGCGGTACCTTCCCACTTTCAGCGGAGGGGGGACACGATACTCCTGCTTCGTCTGATTGGAGGCTCTACCGCTGAGGAACTACTCCGGGAGTTGGGTTCTTCCTCGTACGCGCAGCTTGCCTTTGGCACCCTGTGGGGCGTACCTCCACGACTGGACATCCACGAGGAAAAACAGCTGATCGAGTGCCTGGCGCGCTTAGCCGGCGCGAAGCTTTTGACGAGCGTCATTGACGTAGGCAGTGGGGGTCTGGCCGTTGCCTTGGCCAGAGCTGCTTTCGGCCGCGGCATTGGCGCCGCCGTCACACTGGAAGCACCCGCCCCTCACGTTCCCTGGCCCGACGTATGCAGAGTCTTCGCAGAAGACGCGACGCAGATCGTCGCGACCTGCGCACCGGACCATGCGGCAGCTGCGATGGACATCGCTGCAGGGTATGGCTTGATCCAAGCAGTTCAGCTAGGGACTACAGGCGGAGAAGTTTTGAGCGTCAGCATTGGAGACCGTCTTGTGATCTCGGCCAGGCTGGAGGAGTTAGACCGGATATGGTCTGGTTCGCTTGAGGACATGCTCGCGGCTTCGCCCGTGGTTGCCGAGGTGATGGCGTGACGCTGCTCCTGGAAGGCATGCCGGGCGCAACCACTCCCGAGCAGCGAGCCGAGCTAGCCACCATCGCGGGTACAAATTCTGCCAGCCGCTACAGCGTACGCGAACCGGGCGATGGCTTCCATGACGAGTGCGGCGTGGCCGCTGTCTTCAATCATCCCGAGGCCGCCCGCCAGGTCTTTCTCTCGCTCTACGCGCTTCAGCATCGCGGGCAGGAGTCAGCCGGCATCGCCACTGCCGACGGCCACAGCCTCCAGAACATCAAGGGCATGGGCCTGGTTTCTGACATCTTCACGGAAGATGTGCTCCACAAGCTCAAGGGCGAGATGGCCATCGGCCACACCCGCTACTCGACGACCGGCGACTCCGCCCTGCTCAACGCGCAGCCGATCCGCGTCGACTCAACCAAAGGCCTGATCGCGATTGCGCATAACGGCAACCTGGTAAACCTCGGCAACCTGCGCGCAAAGCTCGAACGGCAGGGCGCGTTCTTTCAAACCACTTCCGATTCTGAAATCATCGTGCAGCTCATCGCGCAGTCGCGCGAAACAACGCTGGTCGACGCGATTGCCGATTCGCTGCGCCAGATCGACGGGGCGTTCTCGCTCGTCATGATGACGCGCGACCGCGTCTTTGCCGCCCGCGATCCGCGCGGCTTTCGCCCGCTCTCGATGGGTCGCATCGCCAACCCGGGCGGGCCCGACACCGTGGTGTTTGCGTCAGAAACCTGCGCCTTCGACCTGCTGCACGCCCGCTACGAACGGGACGTCGAGCCGGGCGAACTCATCATGGTTTCCGACGAGGGCGTGACTTCGCGCACCTACGCGACCGGGGTTCCGCGCGCCTCCTGCATCTTTGAGCATGTTTACTTTTCGCGTCCCGACAGCAAGGTCTTTGGCCGCTGGGTGCAGGACTCGCGCGAAGCCATGGGCCGCCGGCTCGCGCGCGAGTCCCACGTGGAGGCCGACCTGGTGGTCCCCGTTCCCGATTCGGGCGTCACGGCGGCGATCGGCTACGCCGATGAATGCAAGCTCCCCTTCCGCTTCGGTCTGATTCGCAACCACTATGTCGGGCGTACTTTTATCGAGCCCGAGCAGAAGGTCCGGGACTTCGGTGTACGGCTCAAGCTCAACCCGGTGCGCAATCTGCTCGAAGGCAAGCGGATCATCCTGATCGACGACTCCATCATTCGCGGCACTACCTCCCGCAAGATTGTCAGGATGGTTCGCTCGGCCGGCGCAAAAGAAGTGCACCTGCGCATCTCCTGCCCGCCCACTGTTTCGCCCTGCTTCTACGGCGTTGACACCCCGTCGAAGCGCGACCTGATTGCAGCCAACAACACGGTCGATGAGATTTGCGACTTTATCGAGGCCGACTCGCTTGCCTACCTGTCGCTCGATGGGCTCGAGCACGCGGTCCGCGAGGATACGGATCCTGGCTTTTGCGTCGCCTGCTACACGGGTGTGTACCCGACGGCCTGGGTGGATGTCGATGAGATTCTGCCCGCGCCCGCTATGCGCGCCTAGCCTGCCAACCGCGTGCCGCTTTCGTCCGTCTTCGCAGGGGAAAGGGTGATCCATGGCAAAGTACGGACCCGAAGCGCACCAGGCGGTCGAACGGGAAATGAAGGAGTTCAAGGAAGGGAAGCTGCGCTCGGGCAGCGGCGAAAAGGTAACCAACCCGAAGCAGGCCATTGCCATCGGCCTGTCGCAAGCGCGGCGTGAAGGAGCAAAGATGCCGCCCGCGCCCGACGGCACGCCCTCGGCGGCCAAGGAAGGCGCGGACCGCAAAGCCGCGGCGAAGAAGAAGCGCTCGCGGACCGCGGCAAGCAAGAAGGCTGCACCGGGGAAGTCTCCGACCAGCAACCCTCGCGCGAAGAGCACTGCGAAAAAGTCCGCTTCGCACGGCGCGAAAAAGTCCGCTTCGAACAAGTAGTCAGCCAGCCAGCGTGCCCTGGTGAAACAGCATCCGCCAGCGGGCCTCTTTGAAAGCCCACAATGAGCTGCGCAGCGACTCGACCGGCGCGCCCTCGTCCTGTGTCACCGTCGCCCGGTAGGTCACGAGCGCTGCTTCGCGGCTCACCGGTTGCACACAAAACTGAGCCATGGTGATGCGCTTGGGTGCTTCCCCTTCGAGGGAACTGAGGATTTCCGGCTTGGTCCAAACCTTGCCCGAAGCGCCGAACTCACGGAAGTCGTCGTCAAGCAGCTCACCCACGCTCGACCCATCCCGTCTCGTTTCCGGCCGCTGCAGCTTTGCTTCAAGCGCATACAGAACTGCTTCGAGGTTCCCCGCCGCCTCTGCTGGCCCGCGCACTTCTTAGCTGCCCGTAGAGGAGGAACCGGAACCGCTGCCTGTGGAAGAGGAGCTTGAACCGGAACCGCTGCCCGTGGAGCTCGCCGGCGCGGCGGCCGCTGCCGGAGCGCTGCTCTTGCCGCCGTCCCCGCCCGGCTTCGCTTCCGACGCGGGCTTCGCTTCCCCGGAAGCAGCACCTTCCTTCGCGCCACCTTTGTTCCCGCCGGCCTTGCCGTAATCGGTCAGGTAAAAGCCCGAGCCCTTGAACTGGATCGCCGGGGCAGACAGCAGCCGCTCGACCGGGCTGCCGCACTGCGGGCACTCCTTCGGGTCGGGGGCGCTGAAGCTTTGGATTTTCTCGAAGATATGGCCGCACGCGGTGCAGCGGAACTCATACAACGGCACGGGGACACCTTGCAGCTACGGGAATGGTTCTTATTGTAGCGGAGCCGCACCTGCCGGCCAGCCCGCAGCGCGAGGGGCCCGCACGAAAGTCATGAGCTCCCCAGCTCCGCCAGCCGCACTTCGTGCACCGCATCGACGGCGCGAAGCTGCCGCAGCAGGGCCGGTGTGGCCTCGCCATCCACCTGGATCACGGCCAGCGCGGTGCCCTGGCCCGCACCCTGCCCGCGCCCCAGCGCGAAGTTGGCAATGTTGATGCCGTGCTCGCCCACAACCGTGCCCAGCTTGCCAATGACCCCGGGTACATCGCTGTTGCGCACCACCAGCAGCGTGCCTGCCAGCGGGGCCTCGATGGCGATGTCTTCAAGCTGCAGCAGCCGTGCTCCCGTTGCATTCAGCGCCACGCCGGCGCGCGCTGCCAGCGTTCCGCCGCCGCGGGTATGCAGGGTGAGCGCGATCGCGCTGCCGCCCCCGTGAGTCGCTTCGTGCACGTGCACGCCGCGCTCCCGGGCTACCTGCGCTGCGTTGATGCGGTTGGCGCCTTCGCTGCTGCGGAGCACCCCGGCGAGCGCCGCGTTGCGCACCATCTCGGTTTGCCCTTCAGCCAGCGCGCCCGAATAGGCGAGCGCGATACTTTCCAGGCCACCCGCTTCGGGCCGAAGCAGCTGCGCCAGCAGCGCGCCCAGGCGCTCGGCTGCGTCCGCGAACGGCGCAAGCACCAGGTACTGCTCGTGCGTGAGCGAAGGGCTGTTGACGGCGTTTTGCACGACGCCCAGCTTCAGATAGGCACGCACCTGCTCGGCAATCTGGATGCCGACCGCTTCCTGCGCTTCGGCCGTGGAGCCGGCGATGTGCGGCGTGAGCAGCACCTTGTCCATGCCGAACAAGGGCGAGTCGCTGAGCGGCTCTTTTTCAAAAACATCCAGGGCAGCGCCCGCGATCTTCCCCGCCCGAAGGGCCCCGGCAAGCGCTGGGGTATCGATCAGCTCGCCGCGCGCGCAGTTGATGATGCGGGCGCCGGGCTTCATCAGCGAAAGGCTTTGCGCGTTGACAATGCCGTGCGTTTGCGGCGTGAGGCCGACGTGGAGCGACAGGTAATCACTTGCCCGGAAGAGCTCCTCCACCGGCACAAGCGCCACCTCGTTTTCCCGCGCGACGGGAGGGGCAACGAAGGGATCATGGCCAATCAGCGTCATGCCGAAAGCGCGGGCGCGCTTGGCTACCTCCAGTCCGATGCGGCCCAGGCCGAGGATGCCGAGCGTTTTGCCGCGCAGCTCCGCACCGGCGAGCGACTTTTTCTCCCAGCGCCCGGCATGGAGCGCGGTGTTGGCGCGGGGCAGCTCGCGCGCCAGGGCCAGCATCAGGCCAAGGGTTAGCTCGGCAACCGCGACCGCGTTTGCGCCGGGCGTATTCATCACCACGATGCCGCGGCGGGTGGCAGCCTCGGCGTCGATGTTGTCCACGCCAACGCCCGCCCGGCCGATCACGCGCAGCTTTGGCGCTGCAGCCAGAAGCGCGTCGTCCACCTGGACGGCCGAGCGCACCACAAGTGCGTCCGCTGCTTGGAGGGCGTCGGCCAGCGCTCCGGGCTGCGATGGGATCTGGTCATGCGTGACCACCTCCCAGCCAGACTCTTCGCGCAGCACGGCGACGGTTGCAGGCGAGACTTTTTCGGCAAGAACGATCTTCACGCCCGCGCCTCGACCGGCTTGTGCGCGCACCGGAGCAGATCGCGCCCGCACGGGCATGCGGCACGGTTGCCGAGCAGCATTTCGCGGGCGGCGTACACGCGCTGTGCGGCCGCGAGCGCCTGGCCCAGCGCAAAGCCCGGCAGCTGCAGTGCTTCCACCGCGACGTGCTCAAGCGCCCCCGCCAGCGCAAGGGTGTCCATGTAGTCGAAGTAACCCAGGTGCGCGATGCGGAACAGCAGCCCCTTCATCTCTCCCTGGCCGTTGGTGATGGTCGCGCCGAAGCGCTGTTTCAACTCCTTCACCACCACGCCCGAGTCCACCCCGGGCGGCGACAGCACAGCCGTTACGGCAGCAGCAGGCGCGATGGGGGCGAACAGGGTCAACCCGAGGGTTTCGACCGCTGCGCGGGTCATGGCGGCGCAGATTTCCGCGTTGTTGACGAGCGCGATGCGGCCCTGGACAAGATCGCCACCGCCCTGCGCCGCGATAAAGTCCAGTGCCGCGCCCAGCCCGGCGATCAGCGAAACCGCGGGGGTGTAGGCGGACTCGGCTTTGCGCGCGTTTTTGCGCTCTTTCCGCAGGTCGAAGTAGTAGCGGGGGTTCAGCGAAAACTCCATTGAGTTCCATGCCTTGTCGCTCACCGAAAGGTAGGCGAGCCCCGGCGGGATCATCACCGCTTTTTGCGAACCGCCGATCATGATGTCCACGTCCCGATCCACATCGAAGTGCGTCGTGCCCAGCCCGGTGATCGCGTCGACCACCAGCAGCGCGTCGCTGCGCTGCGAGCGCAAAAGCTCGGCTACGGCCGGAACACAGTGACGCACGCCGGTCGAGGTTTCGGTGGCCTGCATAAACACGGCGCGGGTCTCGATGCGCAGCGCCTTCCGTACGTCCTCGATGGCGAAGGTCTCGCCGTACGGCGCCGAAACCACGTCCACGTCGCAGGAAAAGGCGCGGCCCAGGGCGGCCCAGCGCTCGCCGAACTTGCCGGCCGAAAGCACCAAAACCCGGTCGCCCGGAGAGGTAATATTCGACACGGCCGCTTCCATGGCGCCGGTTCCAGAGGAGGCCAGCAGCAGCACGTCGTTCTGCGTACCCACAAAAAGCTTCAAGTCAGCAAGTACGCGCTCACACAGTTTGCGGAACTCGGGCGTGCGGTGGTGAAGCTCGGCCGCGGCCATGGCGAACTGCGCAGCCGGCAGCAAGGGCGTGGGGCCGGGGGTGAAGAGGCGTGTCTTGCGGATCATGGAGGTGGGTCGGGCCTTTCCGAACGGTGCTGTTCTGCGCGTGTGCTGGGCTTCGCGCACTCCGGAGCGTTGCTGGCCGGCTGCGCGCCGGGGTTCGCGAGCGCGCCCGTCTTTGGCAGATTGTAGCCTGCGCTCCCTCCTCTACAATGGGCTGTTCGGAAGGGAGCAGCCATGCCGGAAGAAAACGCGAGCGAAGCGGGACTGGTCAAGCGGATCGATACAGATGTTGTCGGCGCCATGAAGGCCCGCAATCCCGGGCTGGTGGAAACGCTGCGCATGGTCAAGGCTGCGCTCAAGAACCGTGAAATCGAAAAGCGCCAGCCGCTTACCGAAGGGGAAGCCGAGGCCGTGCTGACCACCTTGATCAAGCAGCGCCGCGACTCGATGGAGCAGTTTACCCGGGGCAACCGCCCCGAGCTCGCCGAAAAGGAAGCAGGCGAGATCACCATGATTGAAGCCTACCTGCCCAAGGCCGTCGGCGCTGCCGAGCTGCAGCCGCTGATTGCCGGCGTGCTCGCCGAGCTGCAGGCTTCCGGCATGAGCCTGGGGCAGAAGGCCATGGGCCCGGCGATGAAAGCGGTCAACGACCGGATCAAGGAGCTGGGGCTGCGCGCCGAAGGGCGGCAGGTAAGTGAGCTGGTAAAGGCGGGGCTGGTAAGCTCGGCTACCCCGTAAGGCAGGCGAGGTCAGCTTTTGGCGCCATCGCCCAGCAGGTCTGCGACTCCCGCGGCACTTGCGCGCGCCCAGGGGGTGTTTGACGCCCACCCAAGCAGAAGAACCACCGCCCCGCAGGCGACCATGATCCACCAGATGGGGTGCGTTGCCTCGGTAAAGCCGGCTCCTTTCGCGGCGTGGCTCGCGCTTACCACCGTGCCGGCGACTGCCACGCCAAGCGCTGCCCCTACCTGCCGGCTGGTGGACGCAACGGCTGCGGCGACGCCCGCCTGCGCCAGCGGCATCCCGGCTACCGCGTTGTTGGCGATCGCCGGGTTGATCATGCCGATGCCGATGCCGAACAAAACATACGCCAACAGCAGGGCAGGCAGCGGCGTATGGACGCGGAGCCCGGTAAGCAGCAGCGCGCTCAGCAGGAGGCCGCTGCCGGCAAGAATCAGGGAAGGGCGCGTTCCGTAGCTGCCTACCAGCCGGCCGGAGATCGGCGCGCACACGGTCACCATTGCCGCCAGGGGCAGCGTGCAAAGCCCGGTGTGGAAGGCCGAGATGCCCCGCACCTGCTGCAGGTACAAGGCATTGAGGAACAGGAAGCCGGCAAAAGAAGCAAAGGAGCACACCGCCAGCACCGTGGCGCTGCTGAAAGGTACGCTGCGGAAGAAGCGCAGGTCGAGCAGAGGCTCACGGCAGCGCGGTTCATAAGCAAGAAACGCGGCGAGCGCCAGGGCTGCCAACACGAACAGGCTCGCGATACGGGGCGAGCTCCACCCGGCGTGCGGCCCTTCGATGATCGCGTAGGTGAGCGACGCCAGCGCGGTGAACACGAGCAGCTGCCCGCCTGGATCAAAGGCCCGCGCGCGTGCCGCCTTTGATTCAGGAACAAACAAGGCGGCCAGCGTGAACGCCAGGAGGCCGATCGGCAGGTTGACCCAGAAGATGGCTCGCCAGCCTACGCTTTGCGTGAGCGCGCCGCCAATGAGCGGTCCAAGCGCAAAGGAGATGCCGGCCACCGCGCCCCAAACGCCGATCGCACGTGCGCGAGCTTTCGGCTCGCGAAACGAGTTGGCAATGATGGACAGGGCGACCGGGTTGAGCATGGACGCGCCCAGGCCCTGCACCGCACGGAAAGCAATCAGGCCCTCGATGCTTCGCGCCAGGCTGCACAGCACCGACCCGGCCGTAAACAAGAGCAGGCCGGTCTGAAACACCCGTCGCCGCCCCAGCCGGTCGGCCACCGATCCGGCCAGCATGAGCAGGCTGGCAACCACCAGGGTGTACGCGTCGAAGACCCATTGCAGCTGCGCCAGCCGGGCATGGAGATCCTGCTGGATCGCGGGCAGCGCCACGTTCACGATCGTCACATCCATGCTGACCAGCAGCAGGCTCATGCAGCAGATGCCGAGGATGACATTCGGCCGCGCTGTTTCTTTTTCGGGATGGACTTGCGTGGAAACGTTCATACCTGGGCGGCCGCTCCTTTCGATTCCTGCGGGGCTGGAGGCAGTGCAGTTTGTTTGCGCCGGGCGAGTTTGGCGATGTTTGGCGGTAAGGAGGACTTACTGAGAAGCATTGCCCTTGCTGGGGAGGACGCGGACAAAGGTGCCCTCCGGCAGTTCGCCCTCGACCAGGTGCACAACTCCATTTTTCACAAAGCCGGTTACTTCCCTGGGCAGATCGACCGCAGCAGCAGCGCTTTGTGCACGGACGCGCCCCGCGCCGGTTCGCTGCGGAGCGCCGGACGTTGCGGGTACGCTGGCGGCCGCTGATTGCGGCGCGCTCGGCCGGCCGGCTGGACCGCGCCCGGTACCTCGATCCATCGCCTCATTTGCCAGCCGGTCGGCCTCCTTGTTCTTTCCTCGCAGCACGTGCTGCATCTCAAAGCGGGCCAGCTTGGCCGCGCGGCGCTGCGCTTCCTCGTACAGCGGCTTCAAGTCTGGGCTTTTGACGCTGTACTGCCCGCGCATCTGCTTCACCATCAGCTCGGAGTCGGAAACCACGCGCAGCTCGCGTGCCCCGTGCGCGACCGCCCACCCCAGGGCGGCGAGCAGGCCCGAGTATTCAGCGACATTGTTGGTCCGTATACCCAAAAACTCGCTCAACTCAGCCAGCGCGGCGCCGTCCTCACCCTGGATCAGGACGCCGTAGCCCGCCGGACCCGGGTTTCCTCGCGAGCCCCCATCACAGAAGGCTGTGACGCGGCCCCCACTTTTCTCCTCTGCCATGCCCCCAGTGTACGGTTAGCCGCAGGGGCCAGCAGCAACGAGGCAGGAGCAACGGGGCCGCGTCCGGGGCTGCGATCCCCCAAGTGCTGGCCCGCTTACTCGCTTGGGGCCCGGCCCCGCTCCAGCAGCTGGAGGAGCTCTCGCAGTTCAGCGCGGACCTGCCCCAGCAGCGCCGGGGCATCGCCGGCCGCTCCTTCCCTGTCGACGGTGAGCGGCAACTCGGGCTGGAGCCGCAAGCGCGCCGGGATCGCGGCTTCGGCGGCGAGGAGCGCTTTTGCGCCGGCGATTGTGTAGCCTTCTCCGTGGAGCAGGCCCTTGATGCGCAGCGCTGTTTCCACGTCGCGCTTCCGGTACAGCCGCTGCCCGGTGCCGCTTTTGCCGGGCCTCAGTTGCGGGAACTCGGTTTGCCAGAAGCGCAGGACATAGGTGGGCACGCGGCAAAGCGCGGCCACTTCGCCGATGCGGAAGTACAACTTATCGGGGATCGCGGCAGGGACGGCGGCAGGGCCCGGGGCACTATCCCGTTTCGTGACCTGGAGATGAGGACCACGGTGCTTGACCATAGGGACCGGAAGGGCGCCGCGCGCGCCCTAGCCGCAGTATATCGGCCCGGCTGTGCCTTGGCGCCCTTTTTCTCCCCGGCCGTACGCTGAGGCGACCTGGAACAAGAAGCCGCATGGGCGCGTATGGTGGTGCAGCGGCACGGCGCCGGCGGCCACTCTCTTGAGCAAGGCATGATGCCCAAAGCGCAAGGCGCCGGGAAGCGAGGCGAAATGCATACAGGCACGCGAGCTCCCTGGGTGGCAGCGCTTGCCGGCGTGGCACTGCTGGCCGGCTGCTCGGTCCACGTCAACAAAGGCGAGGCGGACGAGCACAAGGATGTTTCCATCCATACCCCCTTTGGCGGCATGGAAGTACACAAAGACGACGCGGGCGCGATGGATGTTGGGCTTCCGGTTTACCCCGGCGCCGTGCTCGCACCCAGCCATGACGACGGGGACAAGTCGGCAGACGTCCAGATGGGTTTTGGACCCTGGCAACTGCGTGTCCGGGTAGCCAACTACGTTTCCGGCGACGCGGTAGGCAAGGTCCAGGCGTTCTACCGCAAGGCTCTGGGGCGCTACGGGGCGGTCCTGACGTGCCGGGGCGAGCAGACGATCGGCGAACCCGCTGCGACTCCCAAAGGCCTGACCTGCCGGGACGAGCACAGTGGGAAAGCGAGCGGCATGGCTGATGACGCAAGCCTGGAGCTCAAAGCAGGCTCCGAGCGCAGGCAGCACATCGTTGCGTTCGAAACCAAGGGCGGCCCGGGTACGCACTTTTCGCTTGTTGCTTTGAGCCTGCCCGCCAAAGGCGCGGGCCAGGTTGCAGGCAGCGAGGAGTAGCCCCACGGCGGATGCCGAGGGGCGGTGTGTCAGACTGAGTGCAGTCCTCCATGCCCGCCCTTTGCCACAACTGCGGAAACGCCGTACCCACCGGATCGGCCTTTTGCCCCGAATGCGGAGCGCCGCAGCTTCGCGTTCCCAGCCCGGATACGCGCGACGTGGTGAATGCCGAAGCCGAGCCGCTCCAGCGCTACACCGGCGATATCGCGTGGCCGGCTGCGGTGCGCTCCGCTGCCTTGTATGCCGTGCCCGCCGGGGTGCTGTTGTCTCTGCTTTCCGTGCCGCTTTTTGACATGCTGTGGGTGGTTGCCGGCTCGGTGTGGACGCTGCGCGGCTATCGCCGGCGCGCCCCGCGCGCCCCTGCCTTGACGCCCGAACTGGGCGGCCGCATTGGGCTGGTTTTGGGCTTGTTTGCCGCCGTTGTCAGCACCGCGACGGACGCGCTCAGCTACCTGATCGAGCGCTTTGGCCTCCATCACGGCATGTCGATCGACGCCCGGCTCCAAAGCGGAGTGCAGGCAGGCATCGACCGCATCAACGCAAGCAACCCGGACGCTGCCGCGCAACTGCCGGGCTTGTTTCACTTCTGGCTTTCGCCCGAGGGTCGCGGCTCGCTCCTGCTCATCTCCGCGGCTTCGGCGGCCCTGTCCATGCTGTTCTTCGGGTGGCTGGGCGGCCGCTTTGCCGTGCGCTTTGGCGTGCGCCGCCGCCGGCAGGGGTAGGCTATGCTGGGAATGCAAGCTGCGGGAGCGCCCATGAGCGATACGGAAAAGCCAACCGCAAGATTGCGCGAAAAGGGTCGTATCCTTTCTCCGTCAGAGATCGATCGCACGCTGGTGCGGCTTGCGCATCAGGTGGTGGAGCGGAACCACGGCGGCGCCAACCTGGGCCTGGTCGGCATCAAGCGGAGGGGTGTCCCGTTGGCGCAGCGGCTCGCGGCGCTGATTGAAGCGATTGAAAAGCAGCCGGTCGATGTGGGCGCGCTCGACATCGAGTTCTACCGCGACGACCTTTCCACGCACGATGTGCGGCCGGTGGTGCACCCGGGCGAGATCGGTTTCGACGTCAACGGACGCAACATCGTGCTGGTCGACGATGTGTTGTACACCGGCCGGACCACGCGGGCGGCGCTCGACGCGCTTTTTCACCATGGCCGGCCAAACCGCGTGCAGCTGCTGGTGCTGATCGATCGCGGGCACCGCGAACTGCCCATCGAGGCGGGCTTTGTCGGCCGCGTCGTGCAAACCTCGCGGCAGGAGATTATCGAGGTGAAGCTGCGCGAAGTCGACGGCGAGGAGCAGGTGCTGATCGTGGAACGGATGACGGCGCCGGCCGGGGACGCCCTGCACGCGCAGGCGGAAGGGCAGTAGCGGTTGCGGGTAGCCGGCTCGCTTCTAGGCGTGGAAGACCTTTCGCTGGCCGAGGTAAGCGCGCTGCTTACCCTTGCCGGCGAGCTCGAAGCCGAGGATCCGCTGGCGCGTTCGCGCCTCCTGTTGAAACGCCGGGTAGCCCTCTTGTTTTACGAGTCCAGTACGCGCACCCGCACCTCCTTTGAACTAGCCGCAAAGGCGCTGGGTGCCGACACCACGCTGGTCAGCTCCAAATCCTCAAGCATTGAAAAAGGGGAGTCGCTCAAGGACACAGGGTTGACGCTTCGCGCCCTGGGGGTCGAGGCCATCATCCTGCGCAGCGCCTTTGCCGGCTCGCCGGCCTTGCTGGAGCGCGCCACAGGGCTGCCGGTGTTAAACGCCGGCGACGGCGCACACCAGCACCCGTCGCAGGCGCTGCTCGATCTCCGCACCCTCCTGCGCGTGCTGCGCGGGGGTACGGCCGAGACCACCGCGCAAACACTTGCGGGCGTAACCATCACCATCTGCGGCGACATCCTCCATAGCCGCGTTGCGCGCTCGAACGCGTTGCTGCTTCCGCGTCTGGGCGCGCGAGTGCTGCTGTCGGGCCCGCTTCCGCTTTTGCCCGAGGTTGCGGCTGCGATGGGGCCGGGCTTGACCATTGAGCGCGACTTCGATGCTGCGCTGCCGCAATCGGACGTCGTCATGATGCTCCGCATCCAGGCCGAGCGGCTCGCCGGACTGCATCTCGATCTCCACGAGTACCGCGCCGCCTTTCAGCTCAACGAGAAACGGCTTGCTGCCCATCCACGGTTGTGGGTCATGCATCCGGGCCCCATGATCCGGGGTCAGGAGATCGTGGACGCGGCCGCCGACGGAGCGCGATCGCTGATTGAAGAGCAGGTGCGCCACGGAGTGGCGGTGCGCATGGCGCTTGTGGCGCGCGCGCTGGGCGTGAGAGCGAGCTCATGAG
>CALMAN010000169.1:27231-37139 GCA_937859835.1 uncultured Acidipila sp.
TTTGCCGAGGGCCGCGTAGCCGCCGTGGCCGCGCCCGGTACCCTGGGCGGCGCCGCGTCCGAAGCTGCGCAGCACATCGATGCCGCGGGCCTCATCGTCGCGCCCGGGCTCATCGACATCCATGTGCACCTGCGGGAGCCCGGGCAGACGTGGAAGGAAACCATCGCCACCGGCACGCGGGCCGCCGCTGCCGGGGGCTTTACCACCGTTTGCTGCATGCCCAACACCTTGCCCGTGATCGACACGCCGGAGTGGGTGCGCTGGCTCCAGGCGCCCCAGCGCGGCGCCGCGATCCGCGTTTTTCCAATCGCCGCGGCCACGGTGGGCAGCAGGGGCGAGCACCCTACCGATTGTGCTGCTCTGCGCGCGGCCGGCGCGGTTGCCGTCAGTGATGACGGAAAGCCGATCGGCGTGGGGGAACGCGGCGAAGCGCTTCTGCGCGAGATCCTCCGGGCCGCCGCACATGCGGGTTTCAGCGTGGTGGAGCATGCCGAGGACACGCGCCTCACCGACGGCTGCTCGATGAACGCGGGCGCGCTCGCATTCCGCATGGGTTTGCGCGGCCTGCCGGTGCAAGCCGAGTCAGCTCACGTGGAGCGGGCCATTGCGCTGGTGCGTGCGCTGCGCGATGAGGAAGGCGTACACGCCCACCTGCACATCGCTCACATTTCCACCAGAAAGGCACTCGACGCGGTGCGCCGGGCCAAGCGCGAACAACTGCGCGTCACCTGCGAAGTGATGCCGCACCATTTTGTGCTGAATGAACACGCGGTCGAAGGCTACAACACGCTGGCCAAGATGAACCCGCCCTTGCGTGCCGAAGAGGACCGGCTGGCCATGCTGGAAGGCTTGCTGGACGGCTCTGTTGACTGCCTTGCGACCGATCACGCGCCGCATGCCGGGTTTGAAAAAGAGCAGGAGTTTGAGCGCGCGCCCAACGGCATTACCGGCCTTGAAACCGCGCTGGGGCTGGCCTTGCGCGTGCTGCACCGTGAGCAGGGGATGCCGCTCGCGCGCGTGCTGGAGCTTCTTTCTTGGGCGCCCGCGCGGGTTCTTTCGCTCGAGGGCCGCGGCACGCTTGTACCCGGCGCCTGGGCCGACGCGGTTCTCTTCAATGCAGGCGAAAGCTGGACTTTTCGCGCCGCCGACTCGCGCAGCAGATCCAAAAACACGCCCTTCGACGGGTGGCAGATGGGCGGCCGCGTGCGCTGGACGGTAAGCGAGGGGCTCCCGGTGTACGAGGGAAAGGCGTAAGCGGCCATGACGTCGAAGGCAGGGGCGTGCGAGCCAACGAGCCATGGCTGAGGGCGCTGCAGCATTTCGCTCGCGAGACTTTCGCCTGTACCAGGCAGCCCGTTGCGCGGTTGTCATCGGTGCCGAGGCGCAGGCACTTGCGGTGGCCTGGCAGGTTTACCAGATCACGCACCAGGCTATCGACCTCGGGTACACCGGGCTGGCGCTGTTTCTCCCCGGACTCCTGTTTCTGCTTCCTGCCGGCCACGTGGCCGACCGCTTCGACCGCCGCAATGTCGTGCTGGTCTGCTACATGCTCCAGGCCGTTTGCACGGCGGTGCTTTTGCTGTTCGCGGAGCACGGCATCCATCGCGTGCTGCCCATCTACCTGGTGCTGTTCCTGGTCGGTACCGGCCGCGCCTTTAGCGGGCCCGCTTCTTCCGCGCTGATCCCCCACCTGGTGCCCAAGGAGCACTTTGTCAACGCGGTGACCTGGGGCGCGACGATCTTCCAGATCGCCACCATCACAGGGCCGACCAGTGGCGGCCTGCTCTACACAATGCACGGGTTCCCGGGGCTGTGGGCGCGGCTGGCCGGCGGCGGCATGGTGTACCTGTTCACGCTGCTGACCCTTGGCTGGTACCTTGCGCTGGTCAGCATGCTGCGCGTGCGCGTGGGCCGCATGGAACACAAGGCCGCGTCGCTCGACGTGCTCTTTGCAGGGGTGCGCTATGTATGGCGGACGCAGGTGTTGCTCGGCTCTATCTCGCTCGATCTCTTTGCCGTGCTCCTCGGGGGTTCCGTTGCGCTTCTGCCTATCTTCGCGCAGACCATCCTCCACACCGGGCCGCGCGGGCTGGGTCTGCTGCGCGCGGCGCCCGGGGTAGGCGCGCTTGCCGTTTCGCTCCTGCTCACCTTTCGGCCTATCCGCAGAGGGGCCGGGGTGCGCATGCTTGTGTGCGTGGGACTGTTTGGCGCGGCCACCATCGCCTTTGGACTTTCCCGCTCGATCTTCTCTTCAGCCCTTGCCCTGCTCCTGACGGGCGCGGCTGACATGGTTTCTGTCGTGATTCGCTCGTCCTTGCTGCAGCTGGCCACGCCGCCCGAGATGCGCGGCCGCGTTTCGGCCGTGAACTCGCTTTTTCTCGGCGCTTCCAACGAGCTGGGCGAGTTTGAAAGCGGCCTCACCGCGCAGTGGTTCGGCGCGGTGCGCGCGGTGGTGCTGGGCGGGGTTGGCTCGCTCGCCGTTACGGGTGCGTGGTCGGTCCTTTTCCCCAACCTCCGCCGCGTCAACTCGCTGTCGGCTGAGTCGCTGATGCCCGCGCGCGTGGAAGAAAACGTCGAAGAAACACTGAAGCTGTAGCGAAGGCTTTGCTGCCGGAGCTGCGCCCATGCCGACCGGGGCCTTGCTTCAGGCTTTCATCGAAACCGACCCTAGCCGGTCGTCCGCAGCCCCGCGGAGATGCCGTTGATGGTGCCCGCAATGGCGCGATTCACGTCCGGGGTGTCTTCGCCGCCGCGCTTGCGCCGCATCAGGTCCACCTGGATCAGGGACAGCGGGTCCACGTAGGGATTGCGCAGGCGGATCGAGCGTGCCAGCACCTCGTTGGTTTCAAGCAGTTCCGCCTGCCCTGTGACCGCGAGCACCGCCTCGAGCGAGCGCGTGTACTCCTCCTCGAACTTCGAAAAGATGCGATCGCGCACATCCATCTCCGGCACCAGCGAGGCATACAGCCGCGCGATCCCCATGTCTGCCTTTGCCAGCCCCACCTCGACGTTGCGGATCAGGTCGATAAAGAGCGGAAACTCGCGCATCATGGCGCGGAGCCGGTCCAGGCCGCCGGGCTGCTCGCTGTATTCGGACAGCGCGTGGCCGACGCCGAACCACGCCGGGATAAGCAGCCGGCTCTGCGTCCAGCCGAAGACCCACGGGATCGCCCTCAGGCTTTCAAACGAGCGCTTGCCCCCGCGCCGCGCCGGCCGCGAGCCGATCTTGGCATGCTCGAGCTCTGCCATCGGCGTCCCGGTCTCGAAGTAATAAAACATGTCCGGGTCGTCCAGGATATTTTCCCGGTAAAACGTACAGGCCGAAGCCGACATGGTGGCAAAGGCTTCTTCCCACTCGGGCTAGAGCTCGCCGGTCTGGTGCCCCCCGGAGCGCAGGTTAGGCCGCGCCCGCGCATCAAGCGAGGCGGCGATCATCAGCTCCAGGTTGCGCTCGGCCAGTACCGGGTCGCCATACTTCCAGTTCAGCACCTCGCCCTGCTCCGTGACCCGCAGCTCCCCGTCGAAGGCCTCAAGCGGCTGTGCGTAGATGGCCCGGTGGGTCGGCCCACCTCCGCGGCCGACCGTACCCCCGCGGCCATGGAACAGGCGCAGCGTCAGCCCGGCTTCGTGCGCGACCTGGTGCAGCGCCCGGTGCGCGCGAAAGATCTCCCAGGTGCTCGTCAGCATGCCGCCGTCCTTGTTCGAGTCGGAGTAGCCCAGCATGACTTCCTGCACATTGCCCCAGCTGGCCAGCAGGTCGCGGTAGGCAGGGTCGGCCCAAAGCTCGCGGCAGATGGAGGGCGCGTTGCGCAGGTCCTCGATCGATTCAAACAGCGGCACGGGCATCAGGCCGGGATCGCCGTTGCTCGCAGCCGGCTGCACCCCGCCGAAGCGCGCCAGCCACAGCACCGCCAGCACATCCTCCTTGCTCGCCGCGCCGGAGATGACGTAGGTGCGGATGGTTTCAGGAACCGCGCTCCGCTTGATCTCCGCGATCGCGCGAAAGGTGTCCAGCACGTCGAGGGTTTGGGGGCTGAACGGCTTCGGCACCGTCCGGAGGGCGTGCTCGCCACAGTTTGACACCTCCTCGAGCGCTTGCGTGTGCAGCCGCGCGTGCTGGCGAATGTCGAGGGTGTGGAGGTGCAGCCCAAAGGTGCGCGCGAGCAGCAGCAGCGGATCGACCAGCGTGTGGGCCAGCCGCTCGCCGCGGTTGAGGGCAAGGCTCATCCGCATGCGGCGAAGATCCTCAACGAACTCCCCTGCGCCGCCGTATGCGGGCAGGGCGGTAAGCGCGGCTTCCAGGCTGCCCGGCTCGCCCGCCGGCAGGCCCAGCGTGTTGGCCAGCCGTGCGCTGATGGCGGCGGCAAAGCGGCGGTAGGTTTCAAACTCGAAGTGCCCGGCAAACTGCTCCTGCCCGACGCTGTTCTTGAGCGGCCGCAGGTACCCCGCCAGGTGTTCGAGCAGCTGTGGGCTTACGGCGACCTGCTGCGAAGAGCTGGTCAACAGGGTGATCAGCCGGTCAATCCCTCCCCGGTACTGCTCCAGGAGGCGCAGCCGCGCATCGGCAACCGCGGCCAGCGTGACGGCAGGCGTCACAAACGGGTTGCCGTCGCGATCCCCGCCGATCCAGGACCCAAACCGGAGCAGCAGCGGCAGGTCCGCCAAGGGGACTTGGACGCTGTACTCGCTTTCCAGAGCACTGGCAATCTCGCTGTACAGCGTAGGCAGCGTGGCAAACAGCGAAACCTCGTAGTAGTCGAGGCCCATCTTGATCTCGTCTGCGACCGAGGGCCGCCGGCTGCGGACCTCATCGGTCTGCCAAAGCGCGGTGATCTCCGCGGTCAGTTCTGTTTGCAACCGTTGGAGGTCCTCGTCCGCCAGGGGGATGCGATCGAGCGACTCCAACAATTCGCCCATCCGCCGCCGCTTGAACAAGACGGACCGGCGCGCAATCTCGGTCGGATGCGCTGTAAATACGGGCGTGATGACGATCTTGCCCAGCTCGGCGAGCGCGTCCGCGGCCGGGATGCCGGCCTGCCGCATCGCCTTGAGTGTGCCGCGCAGCGAGCCCCGCTGCGCGGCGGCAGCGCCGCTGATCTGCGCCGCCGTCCGCCGGCGCTTACGGTGGTTGGTTTCGGCCAGGTTGGTCAGCTCAAAGTAAAACGCAAAGGCGCGCGACAGCAGGTATAGCTCGTCGACGGGGAGCTGGCTGATCCCGAGCACGGTTTTTTGCAGCCGCTGCTCGGCCGCATGCAGGGCCCCGGCTCCCTGCTCCTCGCGGCGGCGAATCGCGTCCTGCCGCAGCTCCTCGACGCGCGCGAACAGGGGCTCGCCGGCCTGCTCGCGCAGCACTTCGCCCAGCAGCATGCCCAGCGAGCGCACATCGCGCCGCAGGGGCGCTTCTTTCTCTTCAGGAGCCTGTGCCAGCAGCTCGGAAAGGCGCGCGGTCCAGCTGTCCGGCTTCCACAGGGGCGTTTTCATGGCCTTAGCTTACGCCCGATCGCCCATCGGTTTGAACCTCAGCCCAGCGCACCCTGCTCTTCCACCTGCAGCATCAGGTCTTCCCACTCGGCGTTCAACGAGGCGTGTTCCGCGCGCAAGCGCCCGAGCTGGGCGGTAAGGCGCTGTGTTTCCTCGGCGCTTGAATAGTTGGCAAGCTGGCCCTCGGTTACGGCGATGGCGGCTTCGCACCGCGGCACTTCTTCCTCGACCGCCTGGAGGCGCTCCTCCATCTGCCGCAGCTTGATCGGGTTGAGCTTGCGCCCGCGAACAGCTTCAAGCGCAGCCGCCGGCGGCGCTGGGGTGGGCATCAGGGGGGTGACGAGCCCGGACGGCGGCCCGGCTGCGGCGGCGTGACCATTGCCGTTCGCAGCGGCGGCGCTGTTTTTGCGGTAAAGATAATCCTCGTAGTTCCCGAGGTACACGTGCACATGCCCGTCCTCCACCTCAAAGACCCGGGTGGCCGCCCCATCGATAAAGTAGCGATCGTGCGAAACAAAGATGACCGTGCCCTGGAAATGGCTGACCGCGTCCAGCAGAACGTCCTTGGCGCGCAGGTCCAGGTGGTTGGTGGGCTCATCGAGCAGCAGGAAGTTGGCCGGGCTGACCAGGATCTTTGCCAGCGCGTAGCGGTTCCGCTCGCCGCCCGAAAGCACCCCGAGCGGCTTCCACACGTCATCCCCGGTAAACAGGAAGCAGCCGAGCAGCCCGCGCAACTCGGCATCCGGAACACGCGGGGCGATGGCGCTGATGTCGTCCAGCATGCGCGCCGCCGGGTCCAGCACCTTGTACTGATCCTGCGCAAAAAACTCGGGCAGGACGTTGTGTCCCAGCTTGAGCGTGCCCGCCGTCGGCGCCTCCTGCTGACTAAGCAGTCTGACCAGGGTCGACTTCCCGGCGCCGTTTGCGCCCACCAGGGCGATGCGGTCGCCGCGCTCGATGGTGAAGTCGGCGCCCTCAAAGACGCGCTTGGATCCGTAGTTTTTTTCAAGCGCGTGCACCTCGACCACCGTGCGCCCGGAGGCGACAGGCTGCGGAAAGGTGAAGTGGATCGCCGACTCCTCGTCCGGGATCACAATGCGCTCGATCTTTTCAAGCTCCTTGATGCGGCTTTGCACCTGCTTGGCCTTGGTGGCCTGGTAGCGAAAGCGATGGATAAAGGCTTCAAGGTCCTCGATGCGCTCGCGCTGGTTCTTGTACGCTGCTTCGAGCTTGGTACGGCGTTCGGTGCGCTGTTGCTCGTACCTGGCGTAGTTGCCGGTGTAGAAGTGCAGCTGCTTGTTCCACACTTCCACAATCTTCGTCACGGTCGTATCGATGAAGTAGCGGTCGTGCGAAATCAGGATAAAGCCATTCGGGTAAGTGCGCAGGTAGGTTTCCAGCCAGGTGCGCGTTTCGAGGTCAAGGTGGTTGGTTGGTTCGTCGAGCAGGAGCAGATCGGGTTTGGCCAGCAGCAGCTTCGCCAGCGCGATGCGCATCTGCCAGCCGCCGGAAAACTCCTCGGTTTGCCGCGACCAGTCCGCCTTGGCGAAGCCCAGTCCGCCCAGCACCGCGCCCACCTGCGCATCAAGCGCGTACCCGTCGTGCTGGTGAAAGCGCGAACCCAGGGTTGAATAGCGCTCCGCCGCCGCCGCGTACTCGCTGCCCTCAGGATCCAGGTCGGCCAGCCGCGCCGAAAGTACTTCCAGTTCACGCTCCATCGCGTGCAGTTCGTCGAAAACGCTCAAGCACTCGGCAAACACGGTCCGGCCCGCCAGCGTCAGGCCGTCCTGCGGCAGGTAGCCGAGGCTGGTGCCGCGTACCCGCGCCAGGGTGCCGTAATCGAGCGTTTCAAGCCCGGCAAGCACCTTCATCAACGTGGATTTGCCGGTACCGTTTGCCCCCACCAGCGCGGTCCGTTCCGCGTTGGTGATGAGCCAGTTGGCATGCTCAAAGAGCAGTTTGTGGCCGAAGCGCTTGCCCGCATCCTCGAGTTGCAGCATGGGCCTAGTTTACTAGGCTCCCGCTAGCTCCGGGTCGCTTCCCGGGTCGCTTCCCGGATCGCCGCTTCCACCTCCTTCCGCGTCGCCGGCTGCAGCTCGGGCATGGCGCCGGCCTGGCTCGCCACCCACGCCCCCCAACGATTGGCGGCCTCGCTTTGCGCTCGGAGCGAGTTCCCTCGTAGCCGATGCACCGCCAGCGCGGCAGTAAACGCGTCGCCCGCGCCCACCGTGTCCACGACCGAGCAGGCAATGCCCCGGTGCCGCACCACGGCTTCGCGGGTTACCAGCAGGCTGCCCTCCGCACCCAGAGTGATGGCCACCAGCTCTGTCGCGCCGTAGCTCGCAAGCAGCCGGCGAGCGCTTGCCACCAGCGCCTCGGCACGCTCTTCATCGCTGTCGGGCCGGTACTCGGTTGCTGACCCCAGCCCCGCAAGCCACAGCAGCGAGGGCATCTCGGCATCGTTCAACTTCAGCAGCGTGGCCCGGGCCAGCGAGCGCTCCACCACCTCTGCCGTGTAGAAAGGCGCGCGCAGGTTCACGTCAAAGATGCGCAGGCACTCGGGCCGGGTCGCCGCGAGAAAGCTGTGGATGGTCTGCGCAGAGCGGCTGTCCCGCTGCGCCAGAGTGCCCCAGCAGACTGCATCGGCGCGTGCTGCCAGCTCGGCCCAGGCGGGTGTCCAGCTGAGCGCGTCCCAGGCGACAGGGGCGTGAATGACGTACTGCGGCTGACCGTTTTTGAGTGAAACGGAAACCGAGCCGGTGGGGCGCTCGGCGTCGGTTTGTAGAAAGCGGCTGTCCACAGGCAGGGCGCCGAGCACCGCGCGCGCAGCATCGCCGCGCTCGTCGCTGCCGAGCCGGCTTGCGATCGCTCCGTGGACGCCCAGCCGCGAGGCCATGACGGCGAAGTTCGCGGGCGCGCCGCCCAGCCTGCGTCCGCCCGGCAGCTCATCCCACAGCAGTTCCCCAAGCCCGACCACCGCCAGCTCGCGAGCCGCGCCGCCGGGAGCACTCATGGTTCCATGCCCAGCGCGCTCGCCGCATCGGCCGCAGGGGCGTGCAGGAACTGCTCAAAGCGCAGGTACACGCCATTGGTCCAGCCAAAGCCGATCACGTTCTGCTTGTAGCCCGTACTCACGGCGACGTTTGCATTGCCACTTACCACGTTGTACTTTTCGCGGATCGTACCATCGTGTGCGAAGCCGCTGTCCACGCTGCGCAGAAACCGCGCAGCCACGGTACGGGCCGGCTCCGGGGCGCCGGCGCGCAGAAGCCCGGCAACAGCGAAGTAGTTGGTAGGCGCCCAACCGTACGGCAGGTCCCACTGCACGCCGCTCTCGGTTGTGCTCATGGCGACGCCGCCGGGCTGAAGAAAAAGCGGCAGTTGCCCAACCACGGCCGTGGCCTGCGCCGGGCTGGCAGCGCCGGCCCACAAGGGATAAAAGGTGGTTATGTACCTGTAAGTCGATTGGGTGTGAGTCCGGTAGTTATAGTCGAAGTACATACCCCCCTGCGCGTTCCATAGATACTTATCCATGGCCGCCCGGCGCGCCGCGGCCATCTTCTTCCACTTCGCGGCTTCAGCAGGCTTGTGGAGGCGGTCGGCCATCCATGCAAGGTCGAGCTCGTACTTATACAGCAGGGCGTTCAGGCATACCGGTGCGAACTGGTCAGCCGAGCCTGAGAACGGCCCGAAGCGGAAGGTGGTATCAAAGCCGGATTCGCGGTCGGCGCGGTCTCCCAGGTAGTAGGCAGGCGTAAGCCAGTGATTGCCGACATGCGCGTGCGCGCACACCTCCGAGTGTGCCGGAGGCACGGACAGAGGGCAGCTGATGCGAGAGATGGTCTCGGCCTGCGCGCTGGATGGGGCACCGTTCGCGGCCAGGGCCGGCCCGTCGACAAGGTAAGGCGTTCGGGTATCCGGATGGGCCAGCAGCCAGTGGATGACATCCGGGTAGTAGGTACTGTCATCCGCCATCTCCGGCACCGGCCCCTCGCCTGCGTCGTGGTAGCGCGCCAGCCCGGTATCCCCGGCCGCGTGCTCGGGCAAGAGCCAAAGCGCATGGTCGCGCACCGCGTACGGGTACGCCGTGGCCAGCCATCCGGCGCTCCCCTGGGCGTCATCCACCATCCGGATCATGCTCGAAAGTAGAGGCGGCTGCGAACGGGTGAGGAAGTACGTCCGATTCGCGTTCAGGAGATTGCCGTAGTGCTCGATTTCAAAAAAGAAGTTCTCCACCATGCGGCGGGCCATGTCCTCGTGCCCGTCGTGCACCAGGCCGAGCAGGATGAAGTAGCTATCCCACCCGTACATCTCGTTGAAACGGCCCCCGGGAACGATGTAGGGGTGCGGCAGATACAGGAGGCCGGGCGTGGGGATCGCCGCGGGCCGGAGCGCGCCGGGGTGGCCGATGCGCTCCGGCAAGCGTC
>CALMAN010000170.1 GCA_937859835.1 uncultured Acidipila sp.
CCCCCGGCCCCAGCCGCATCGCGCCAACCGGCGCCCCCGAATGCGCGAGCGGGTGAGCGCCGAGCCGAAGTACTTCCAGCGCGCCGTCAGCGGCCGGCAGCGCGACGTGGTCGATCTCCGCGAAGTCGTGATCTTCCGTGGCCAGCCAGAAGATCGGCACATGCGCGATCCCGGTCGCCTGGCTCGCTTCGCGTGCAAGCCTCACCGCGGTTGCGGCCTTGTGGAGCGTATACAAGGGGCCGCCAAAGAGTGCGACCTGCTGGCCGGTTACGACCGCGCGGGCGCCGGTCTGCAGCTTCTCGATGTTGGCAAGGGTGAGGGGCCCAGCGCCAAAGGCGTGGTTTTGCGCCCGGAGCAACGCCGCCAGCGCAGGCTCGGGCTTTGCCGGGCGGCTTGCCGCGGCCATCCAGCGATCGCCGCCAGGAGGGACGGGATAAAACTCGGAGGCCTGGCCTGCGATGTAGTCCTCGAACAGGCGTGACAGCCCGGGAAGAATACCGAGCGGATAACATGCATAGGCCACAGAGCGTTTCTCCAATCTCCCTTGCAGTCTCTCACGCGTCCATCCCGGATCGGGCGCCCCCGCTGTCGCTCGTTTTCGCGCCGTCCGGTGTTCGCGCCCGCTGCGCATCGAACCAACCGGTACGCCATGGAGGAAACTGATGCCGGGAAAAGAAAAGAAAGCAGCAGAGCGCGCGCGTGTCCCCGCGACCCAAATGGAAGCCCAGGGGGAAGCCCAGGCCGAGGTCCTGTCCTCAAACGTCGTGTACGAGGGGCCGCTGTTCAAGGTGGTCAAGGACGAGATACGCGAGCCGAACGGGCATGTCACGCACCGGGATGTGATCCGGCACAACGGCTCGGTCGTCATCCTGGCAGTGGACACAAGCAGGGGCAAGAAGCGCGAACGCGACCCGCTGGTCATCATGGAGCGGCAGTATCGCCATGCCGCGGGCCAGTACCTGTGGGAGCTCCCCGCCGGCAAGATCGAGCCGAATGAAGAACGGCTGGCCGGGGCCCAGCGCGAGCTTGAAGAAGAAACCGGCTACGCCGCGGGGAGGTGGACCGAGCTGGTTCGGTACTTTGCCAGCCCCGGGTTTCTTGGCGAGTGGATGCAGGTGTACCTGGCCGAAGAGCTGACCGCGGGTACGGCGCGGCCGGAGCCGGATGAAACGCTGGAAATCCACCCCATGCCGCTTTCGCAGGTGGAAGCGATGATCGCCGCCGGCCAAGTGCTGGACGGCAAAACGCTGGTAGGCATCAGCATGTACCGGCACCTGCGCGCGGCCCGCAAGCAAGCGCGAAAAAAGAAAAGGAAAGAGTAAGCGAAACCAGTTGCGAACCGTCCAAGTGGCATCGCTGCGGACGCGGCGAGCGAAACCTGCCTCCTCTTTCCGACGTCTGTTGATGAGAGAGCAGGCTCCCCTCGCTCCCGACCGCAATTCGCGCACAGAGGAAGGCATCGCCGGTGGGACATTTCAAGGGCAAGGTGAAGTGGTTTAACAACGCAAAGGGTTTTGGTTTCATCGGCCGTGAAGATGGACCCGATGTTTTCGTGCACTACTCTGCCATCCAGATTGAAGGCTACAAGAGCCTGAAAGAAGGCGACGAAGTGGAGTTCGATGTGGTGCAGGGGCAAAAGGGTCCGCAGGCGGATCAGGTGATCCGGCAGCGCGAGATCGCCTAGGGAGGCCGAGCCGGGCGGCGAGCCGCGCGCGGTCCCGCGTGTGCTGCAAGTGTGCGCAGGACGCGTGCAAACACTCTGGACTTCTTGCACGCTTCCCCTTGCACCAGGCTTCGCACCAGACTGTAAATCCCGCCAGCGCTCACAGGCCGAGCCGCCGTGTTCCGGGCAGAAAGTAGCGGTCAGGCGGGTCCGGGCTTTCTGTTTCAATAAGAAGGCCATGGAAAATCGCCTCATCGCCGCGATGCTCGACGAAACCGCGGACCTCCTTGAGATTTCGGCGGCCGACCCTTTTCGCGTGCGCTCGTACCGGCGCGCCGCCGAGGCGGTGGAAGCCAGCACCGTGCAGCTGAGTACCCTGCTTGATGAGCCAAAAAAGCTGCTCGCCATCCCGGGCATCGGCAAGGGCATGGCCGCCAACATCCAGGAGATCGAAAAGGCCGGCACCTTTCCCCTGCGCGAAGAGCTCATGCTTCGCTACAAGCCTTCCATGCTGGAGCTGCTGCGGCTGCCCGGCATGGGACCCAAGACCGTCGCGCTCTTTTGGGATGCACTGCAGGTCGGCTCCATTGAGGAGCTGGAAGCGGCACTCGAAGATGGGCGGGCGCTGACGCTGCCCCGCTTCGGGCAAAAGGGCGTCGAAAAGCTGCGCGAGGGCATCGCCGACTACAAGCGCAACAGCGGGCGGTTTCCCATCCATGTTGCCGAGCAGGTCGCCGAAAAAGTTACGGCCTACCTGCGCGAGCTTCCCGGGCTCGATCGCATTGTCGCCGCAGGCTCGCTGCGGCGCGGGCGCGAAACCGTCGGCGATCTGGACATCCTGGTGACAGGGCCGGCGTGCGCCGGGGATCAGGTAGCCGCGGCGGTGGAACACACGGCGGCCTACCCGCTGGCCGGAACCATCCTGGCCAAGGGCGCGAACAAAGTTTCGTTCCGGATGCGCTCGGGCCTCCAGGTGGACGTGCGGCTGCTTCCCGAGGGCTCCTTCGGCGCCGCGCTGCAATACTTTACCGGGTCAAAAACACACAATGTTTCTCTGCGCCAGCGGGCTTTGCGGCGCGGCTACACGCTGAGCGAGTACGCGCTCGCGCGGATCGAGGACGGAGCCTTTGTGGCCGGCGCAAGCGAAGAGGAGATCTACGCGGCGCTCGGTCTCGCGTGGATTGCGCCGGAGCTGCGCGAAAACAACGGGGAGATCGAGCAGGCCGAAGCCGGCGCGCTGCCCCGGCTGATCGAGGAAGCCGACGTGTGCGGCGACCTCCACATGCACACGGAGGCCTCGGACGGCAAAGATACGATCCGCGCCATGGCCGAAGCTGCGCTCGCGCTTGGCTACCAGTACATCGCCATCACCGACCACACCAAGCAGCTGGCCATGATCAACGGGCTTGATGACGAGCGGGCGCTCGCGCACATTGCGCGCATCCGCGAGGTCGATGCGGCGATGGAGGGCCGCCTGCGTGTGCTCGCAGGCATCGAGGTCGACATCCTTGCCGATGGCACGCTCGACCTGTCGGACGAAGTGCTGGCGCAGATGGAGATCGTGGTTGCGAGCACGCATTCGCAGTTCGCGCTCGATCCGCAGGAGCAGACCGAGCGGCTGCTGCGGGCGGTTGAGAACCCCTTTGTGCGCATCATGGGCCACCTGACCGGACGGCAACTGCTACGCCGCGAGCCGATGCGCTTTGACCTCACCGCGGTGCTTCGGCGCGCGGCCGAGCTTGGCTGCGCGGTCGAGCACAACGCCTCGCCCAGCCGGCTGGATCTGTCGGACAACCACCTGCGGCTGGCGCGCGAGCTTGGCTGCCGCATCACGATCGACTCGGACGCGCACGCAACCGGCGAGCTGGGCAAGTTGCAATACGGCATCCGCCAGCTGCGGCGGGCCGGGCTCACCGCCGCCGACGTGCTGAACACTCGCCCCTTTGCCGCGTTCATGTCCGGGCTGCGGCCGCGCCCGTAGCGCCTTCTCCCCCGGGCGGGATCAGGGCTGGACATGTCCGGCAGGTCTGGGCCGGGCCGGCTACGGGAAGAGGAGCCGCACCCGGCTTTGCCGCGCCGAAGCCGGAGCCCATGGAGGAAAGGTCATAGCTGATACAAAGAAACACATGCCCCCACAAACGCCCGTTTACAACGCAGGCGAGAGCCGCCGGACTTTTGGTTTGATTCTTGCGGTCTCGTGCGTGTTCTTCGGGATGTGGGCTTACATCTTTGTGCACCAGAAGCCGCGGGTCGCAGATGGGGCGATTCAAGCCATCACCGTGGTCCCGCTGCACACCGAGCTGCGCCAGGGCGGCACCATGAGCGAGGGCTACGGGGGCGGCGTACAAAAGTCGGACGAGCTGTATGTGTGGGTTGCCTTTGAGATGAAGAACCTGACCAGCGACGTGCCGCTGTATGCCACCCAACAGCGCGCGACCCTGACGCTGCCCGACGCGCAACACCAGTTTGCCTATGACGAAACCCAGTCATAAATCTCCAAGGTGCGGGCGCTGCCGCATCTCGCGCAGGTTCCGGGTGCGCTGGTGCCGCGCGAGCTCACGCTGGCGCCCGAACGCGCCACCAGCGGCCTTGCCCTGTTTGCCTTCCCCATCACCAAGCAGACCTGGGACACGCGCCGTGAGTTTTCAGTAGCCGTGTCGTTCCAGTGGCAGCGCGATTTGGCGATGCGCGCGCCGATGGACAGCGCAGGCCGCCTACAATAACAGGGTGCGTGGGGGAAACGAGCACGGCGAGGTAGCGATTGCGGGCGCCGGCATCATCGGCCTCGCCACGGCGCTCGAGCTCGCCGACGCGGGCTTCCTCGTAACCGTTTTTGATCGTGGCCGTTCCATGGAAGCGAGCTCGTGGGCGGCGGCCGGGATGCTGGCCGTGGACGACCCGGAAAACGCCCCGGAGCTCCACCCGTTTTCGCGCTGGAGCTGGTCGCTGTACCCGGCGTTTCTTGAGCGCATCGAGCTCCTGAGCGGAATGCCCGTGCCGCTGCGTACGGGCGAAACCCTCCAGGGGCTCCACGCGCGCGACGCCGGTGCGGCGCCCGAAAAGGTACCCGGGCTGTGCAGTGGAGGTTCGGGCTTTTCGCTCCAGTCTTCCCCGCGCCCGTCTTCGCCGCTCCGGTTTTCACTGCTTCAGGAGGCAAGTCTCGATCCGCGCGACCTGTGCCGCGCCCTGCCGCTTGCAGCCGCGGCAGCCGGGGTGGTGGTGCGGGAGTGGACCCCGGTCCGCGCGGTGCTCCGCTCCGGGGAGCGGCTCACGGTAGAACTCGCAGATGGGCAGCGCTTCCGGGCCGACCACTTCGTTCTGGCCGCCGGGGCCTGGTCCGGGCAGATCCAGCTGCCGGACGGTTGCGACCTGCCGGCAGCGCCCCGCAAGGGCCAGATGCTCGAGGTCACGCTCGACGAGGGACCAGCGCTGCCCGTAGTGGTGCGCACGCCCGAGCTGTACCTGGTGCCGCGCGGCGATGGCCGGGTGGTCATCGGCGCAACGGTGGAGCATGCCGGCTTTGACCGCAGCCTCGACGAAGCCGCGGGGAAGCGGCTGTGGGCGGCTGCGGCTACGCTTTGGCCGCCGATCGCGCGCGGCCGGGTCACCGACCAGTGGACGGGTCTGCGCCCGGGCTTGCTCCCAGGCATCGAGGATCCCCTGCCTGCGATTGGTCCGCTGGGGGAGCGCCTTTGGGCAGCCACCGCGCACTTTCGCAATGGCATCCTTCTGGCTCCGGCAACAGCGCGGGCGGTGCGCGCCCTGCTTTTGGGCGAGGAGCCGGCTGTCTCGCTCGGGGGCTTCAGTCCACAACGCTTTGCGCGGGAGATGGCGCACGGGCGCTCCTGAAGCGGGTTGCCTGCCGGAATGGATCGAAGTGCCTGCCCGGGTGTCGAGCTGTCCCGGTTGGAGGCAGCCCGCGCCGTGACAAGCCTTTCTTCGCTGCGCTATAACCTAGGTTTACCACCGGGATGGGAGAGCCATGGCAACTGCGGTCGCGGGTAAGGGGCTGGAAGGCATTGTCGCCGCCAACTCAGGCGTGTGCTGGATTGATGGAGATGCCGGGGTGCTCGCTTATCGCGGTATCGACATACACGAGCTGGCCGAGCGCTCCACCTTTGAGGAAACAACGTACCTGCTGTGGAAGGGCAAGCTGCCCAGCGAGAGTGAGCTTCGGGATTTCGCCGCCGAGCTGGCCGCAGCGCGCGAGCTGCCCGGCCCTGTGGTCGAGATGATGAAGGCCTTTCCCAAGGACGCCACGCCGATGGAGGTCCTCCGTACCGCGGTGTCGGCGCTCAGCTTCTACGACGTGGACGAAAAAGCCGTCGACAGCGCAAGCAATCTGCGCAAAAGCTTCGCACTCACCGCGCAGATCCCCATGATTGTCGCCGCCTGGGATCGCATCCGGAATGGGCAGGATGTAATCCCCGCGGACAAGTCGCTCTCGCACGCTGGGAATTTTGTCTGGATGCTGCGCGGCGAAAAGCCCTCGGCAACAGCAACCAAGACCTTCGATGTCGCCTTGATCCTGCATGCGGACCACGAACTGAACGCGTCGACCTTTGCCGCGCGCGTCATCGCGGCCACCCTCGCCGACATGCACTCGGCCATTGCGGGCGCGATCGGCGCGCTGAAAGGGCCGCTCCACGGGGGCGCAAACGAGGCCGTGATGCACATGCTCTTTGCGATTGAAGAGGCTGGGGCCGATCCGGTCGAGCATGTCAAAGCCATGCTGGCCGGCAAGAAAAAGATTTCCGGCTTCGGCCACCGTGTGTACCACACCGAAGACCCGCGTGCGACGCATCTCCGGCGCATGTCGGAAGAGCTGGGCCGGGCCGATGGAAACGCCAAGTGGTTTGAAATGTCGCGAGCCATCGAGGTCTACATCAAGGGCGAGAAGAAGCTGAACGCAAACGTCGACTTTTACTCGGCTTCCACCTACACGACGCTGGGCATCGCGATCGACCTGTTCACGCCGATCTTTGCGATCAGCCGGGTTGCCGGATGGGCGGCACACGTTATGGAGCAGCTCGAAGACAACCGGCTGATCCGGCCGCGTGCCGAGTACACCGGACCGGCGTACCCGGCGGCATACATCCCGGTCGAAGAGCGGTAAGCCGGGCTTACCTCCGGCTCGCCGGCGGGATGATCCCGTTCATCCGGAGATACTCGACCATCTGCCCGTAGTGGTCCTGAGGGTGCGAGATGGATTGCACGGCAAGGCCTGCCCGTGTGGTCCCGTTCCCGTCCATTGCCGTAAAGGCATTCGCAGCTGTGATGGTCGCAATCGCAGAGTGGGCATACTGGAAAGACTGCCTGAGCGCCGCCAGGATTTGATCGCGGTCCGAAAGCGATTCGATGTCGCCGCGACTTTTGCCCCCGGACACGCCGAACCCGCGGAAGAACGCATAGTTCGCTTCCGTCACATGCTTGATCTCCTGCGCGTACGTCCGCACCCCGTCAAACTTGCCTGAACCCGTCGGAGCAAAGTTGAACTTGTCGGCCGGCATGGCTTCGGCGGCAGCCACAAACTCACTTTCTTCGTTGCTCAGCAGCTTGTTGAACACCTGGGCAGGGGCAACCATCGAGCCGCCGGCCGCCGTAGCACCTCCCTGCATCGAGCCCTGAGCCCGGGATGAAAGGGGAAGCGCGAGGGAACCAGCAAGGGTAAGCAGGGTACAAAGGCGGCGTGTGTCCATGACGTGGAAGTCTCCTTAGGTGAGCTCAGCGAGCAGTTGGTCGGGGTTGAAGGGAACTCGATTGCGGAGACAAGCCTAGCAGATGTGCCCCGTTTGGGAACGCGGGAAGCGGTGCGGCGTAAACTAGCGATAGACCCCGATGACCCGCATCTACATGGACGCCAACGCCACCACGCCTCTGCTCCCGGAGGTTTTTGAGGCGATGCGTCCGTACCTGATGGGCTCGTTCGGCAATGCCTCGTCGATCCACCACTACGGCCAGCTGGCCCGCATGGCGGTGGAACAGGCGCGCGAAGAGGTAGCCCAGGCGCTGGGCGCCCGCGCGAGCGAGATTGTGTTTACAAGCGGTGCCACGGAAAGCGACAACCTGGCGCTGTTCGGGATGGTGGGAAAAGCGCTCGACGCGGGTGAGCCTGCGCACCTGATCACCACCGCCATCGAGCATCATGCGGTGCTCCACGCGGCCGAGGCCTTGGAGCGGCGCGGCGCCGCGGTCACCTACCTCCCGGTTTCGAGCGAAGGAGTTGTGGCGCCCGAGGACGTGCGGAGGGCGCTGCGGCCGGAAACCAGGCTCCTCAGCGTAATGCAGGCAAACAATGAGACCGGGGCGTTGCAGCCACTCGAGGAGATCGCCCGGATCGCCGCCGAAGCAGATGTGTGGCTGCACACCGACGCGGTGCAGGCGATCGGCAAGGTGCCGGTCAACACGAAAACTCTGGGCGTTGACCTGCTGAGTTTGTCCGGCCACAAGGTCCATGGACCGCAGGGCGTGGGAGCGCTGTGGTTGCGCCGCGGCACACCCTTGCAGCCACTCTTCTACGGGGGAGCCCATGAGCGGCAGCGCCGCGCCGGCACTGAAAACCTCCCCGGGATCGTCGGCCTGGGTGCAGCGATGCGACTCGGCGGGCAAGCCCTTGCCGATGGCACAACCGCACGCATCGCCGCGCTGCGCGACCGGCTGGAGCAGGGCCTGCTTGCGCGCGTTGATGAGTGCGGCATCAACGGTCCCTCCGCGCCCGGCGCACGGCTGCCGAACACCACCAATCTGTGGTTCGATCACCTGGAAGGCGAAGCCCTGGTGATCGCGCTCGACCTGAAGGGGTTGGCGCTTTCGGGTGGATCAGCCTGCGCTTCCGGGGCGACCGAGCCGTCCCACGTCCTTACCGCCATGGGGGTAGGAAAGCACCGCGCGCGCGCGAGCCTGCGCTTTTCGCTTACCCGGCTCACCACCGCAGAAGAGGTCGATCGTGCGCTCGAGCTCGTGCCCACCGCCGTAGCGCGCCTGCGCGAGCTTAGCCCGGTGTACCGCCAGTCCGGGTCGCCGGCTGCTGTTCCGCTTTCCCTCGTGCCGTAGGGGGCTTCCCTACTCGGCTGGAAGGCCCAGCAGCGCCCGCAGGTCCTGCCGCTGAAGGCGAGAGCCGGCGAAGTCATCGAAGCGGCGCTCAGCTCCCTCCAGGATCTGCCGCTCGATAAATGCCGCACCTTCCCGCGCACCGTCTTCGGCAGACTGGAGCGGATCTTCCCACTCGAGCACCGCCCATCCCGGGTAGTTGTACTGCCAAAGTTTCGCGAAGATCGCGCCAAAGTCGATCTGGCCCCGGCCCGCGGTGCGGAAGCGCCCAGGGCGGTCGATCCAGTCTGTATAGCCGGCGTAGACACCGGCGCGGCCACTTGCGCGGTACTCGGCGTCCTTGACATGGAAGGCCCGCACAAAGGGGTGGTAGATATCGAGAAAGCCGAGGTAGTCCATCTGCTGCAGCAGCATATGGCTGGGGTCGTACAGGATCTTCGCGCGGGGGTGGTTGCCGGTCGCTTCGAGGAAGCGCTCAAAGGTCAGGCCGTCGTGAAGGTCTTCGCCCGGGTGTAGCTCAAAGCAAAGGTCTACGCCGGCCTCGTCAAAGGCGTTGAGGATCGGCAGCCAGCGCCGGCCCAGCTCGCGAAAAGCCTCCTCGACCAGCCCTGCCGGGCGCTGCGGCCAGGGGTACACGTAGGGCCACAGCAGCGAGCCCGAAAAGGTGGCGTGCGCCCGAAGCCCAAGCTGTTTGCTGGCCTTGGCCGCCAGGGTGAGCTGCTCCACCGCCCACGCGCGCCGCGCCGGCTCGTTCCCCGCGAAAGCCGCCGGGGCGAACCCGTCGAAGAGCATGTCATAGGCGGGATGCACGGCGACCAGCTGCCCCGGGAGGTGGGTCGAAAGCTCGGTGATGACCAAGCCTTGTTCGTCGAGCCGTCCGCGGAGTTCTTCCGCGTACCCCGCGCTTTCGGCGGCGAGCCCGAGGTCAAGCAGCCGGGGGTCGGGTGCCGGCACCTGCACGCCGCGGAAGCCAAGGC
>CALMAN010000171.1 GCA_937859835.1 uncultured Acidipila sp.
GCGCCGAGTTGCTGCTGCGCGACTTCGGCCTGCTTTGCGTCGAGTGCCTCGTTGACCCCAGGGATTACGACGGCCGCGTAGCCCGTGTAGGTGCCGGGCGCGTAGATGGTGTGCTTGTACCAGCTTCGGTTCGGCAGGCCGGCGGGCGAAAGCAGGTCGCCCTCGGCGGCGCGCAGGGCCGTGTTCAGGGCCGCATTGCCGCTTGCCGGGGCGCTGGCCTGCTTCAAACGCACGGCCTCCGCGGCGGCTAACATCGCCTGCGCGGCAGCGTCGGCAGCGGTGGTATCCAGCTGAAGGCCGGCCTCCTGCGCCTTTGCTTTCGCCGCCTGGAGGTATTCGGCTATCTCCCGCGCATAGGTGACATAGTCATACGGCAGCACATCGGTATCTGCCATGTGGAGAACTTCCAGGCCAAAGACGCGCGCCTGCTGCTGCTCATACGCGAAGGTGGGGTCGGCAAACTTGGTGAACCAGGCATAGTTATCAAAAACCGAGTGGTACACCCCGTAGGGCCCGTCAGAGCCGATGTCGGTAGCCGGAACACCCAGGTGCTGCAGAAAGGGTGTGTAGTCGGAGCCGGAGCCGAGATCCCCCACGCGCACCGGGTCCGAGCTCTTCGCGTTGCTCGGGCGATGCTCGTCAAAGCCGTTGTTTGCGGTACGGCCCGTGTGATTCTTCTGCGTCTCGAGCCATGCGTCGTACACGCTGCCGCCCTTGGGGCTCGGCACTTCGCGAGTCACCGCCCGCACAAAGTCCTTGAGCGAGGGAACAGCGGACGAGTTGAACTCGGGCCCGGAAACGCCGACGTCCATGTTGAAGTATGCGACGGCGCCAGCCAGGTGACGGGCCTTGTCCTCGGCCCACTCGGTCGAGCCGATCAGCCCTTCTTCTTCTGCGTCCCAGCTGGCGAAGATGATGCGGCGCTTCGGCTTCCACCCTTCCTTGAGCAGCACGCCGACGCCGTGCACCGCTTCGAGCATGGCCGCGGTGCCGCTGTTTGGGTCAACCGCCCCGTAGGTCCAGGCGTCGCGATGGTTGCCGGCAACGACCCAGGAGTTGGGGTCCTCCCTGCTCGCAGGGTCAGGGTCGATGGTGCCGGTCACGTCCCAAACGGTGCGATACGCGTAGTCCTCTTTGAGTTGCAGGTGCACGGTCACATCGGCCGCGCCGCCCACGTGGTAGTGGAAGGGCAATGCGCCCTGCCAGCCGGCCGGCGCGCCCGGGCCGCCCATGTTGGCGAGGATCGGCTCGGCATCGTGGTACGAGATAGGCAGGGACAGGATGCGGGGCTGGCTGGTCGCCTTTTCGGGCGGCGTGCGCTGGGACTCAGGCAGCTCGGGCGTCGAGGCGACCCCGGGCGTGGTGACATCGCCCGGGTATTGGAACATGTACTGCACCGAGCCGCGCTGCACGCCGGT
Organism: uncultured Acidipila sp.; assembly: GCA_937859835.1. Taxonomy (GTDB): domain Bacteria; phylum Acidobacteriota; class Terriglobia; order Terriglobales; family Acidobacteriaceae; genus EB88. Next base: position 1,419 of record CALMAN010000171.1, read on the forward strand.
GGCCGGACGGAAAGGCCCTTCCGGGTACATGTCGCCGCGCGCATAGCCGTCATCGGCCGGGTCGGAGTAGATCAGCACCCCGGCCGCGCCGTGTTCCTGCGCGATGTAAACCTTGACCCCGCGATAGTTGGTGCCGTAGCGAACCAGCACGATCTTGCCCTTGACGGAGATGCCCAGCGCGTCCAGGCGGGCAAAATCGGCGGGCGTTCCATAGTTGGCGTACACCACCGGTGCGGTTACGTCGCCCGAAACCCCGGAGCTTGAAAAGCCAGGGGTGACGCGCGGGTCGTCCTGAAAGGGATCGCTCGCAACGTGCTCGGGCGTGGGCCCCTGGAGCAGGATCCTGCCATCCCGGCCGAGCACCGTCAGATGCTGCTCGCCCGGATGGTTGAGCCAGGCCGTGTAGGGCGTGATCTTGGTTTCGAGACCGGCCTCCCTGAACTTCTGCGCGACATACTCCGCCGTCTTGTAGTCTTCGGGGCTGCCCGCGATGTGCGGCTCGGCGGTAAGCCTTTTCAGGGCTTCGCCCGCGAGCTTTGCGTCGGGAACGCGCAGAAAGTCGCGGTCCCACTTCGCCTCGCCTCCTGCGAAGTCATGAAAGCCGAACACCCCCTGCGGAAGCGCGGGCATCTCGGGGGTGGTTTGGGACGGCGTGAGCGCCGCAAGCGAAAGTCCAACCGCAACAACGGGCAACAGAACAGCGGCGAGGCGTAAGGGCAAGCGGCAACGCTCCTGGAAAGAATAGCTGGAGGGATAGAAACGAGTGTACTGCCCGTTCCGCTGCCGTGGAAGGGGGCGCGTTCGCTAGACAGCAGCGACCGGCTGGGCGCAGTGCGCGCAGCGCCTGGCCTGGAGGGGAACCTCGCTCAGGCACTCCGGGCAGGGCCTGGTGACGGCCTCGGCCGGCGGCGCCTCGCGATGGAGGCGCTTGAGCAGCGTGTTGAGCGGCAGCACGACCAGGAAGTACATGGCGGACGCGACAAGAAAGAAGTTGATGACCTGATTGAGGAAGTTCCCGTACGTGATCCTGCCGCCATGTACGTTGAGCACCAGCGAGGAAAAGTCGGGCTGCTTGACGATGGCGGCGAGCAGGGGCGTGATGATGTCTTTCACCAACGAGCCGATGATGCCGGTGAACGCAGCGCCGATGACCACGGCCACGGCCAGGTCGACGACGTTTCCACGGAGAATGAAGTCGCGGAAACCTTTCAACATAGTCAGCTCCGTTTGCGCACGCGACAGCCATGCGCACGGAGCCACCCTACGCAGAGGCGCGCACGGATGCAAGTGAAAAGCACGACCGGCTACTGGCTCTTCGAGGAGGGACTCGGGGAGGCATGGAGTTGTTGCTGAACGGCGGCGCAGGGCCTGCGGTACTGGACGATGAAGTGCGCGGAAAGAAAAAAGGCCAGGCCGGCCAGGATCGCCGACCCGGCTGCGAGCCGGCGCGCGTCGGGCCCGGAGGCTGCGGCAAGGGCGCGAAAGGAAAGCACCAGAAGCGCGGCGGCGCACGCCGAAAGAGCGGCCAGCTGCGGGAGACCTTCGCAAAAGATGGCCCCGCGCGTTGGCCAGGTGAGATCGATGACGACCCCGGCCAGCAGTGCTGTGAGCACAGGGAGGGCGGCGCCGGGCAGAGCTCCGGGGCGCCCCCTCACACCAGCAGCGGCGCCGGCTGCTCCATTGCAGCAATGGTTGCAACGGAAGGGGCGTGGATGACGCCCCGCTCGGTGATGATGGCGGCAATATACTTTGCAGGCGTGACATCAAAGGCCGGGTTCTCGATGTCCACGTGGTGCGGCGTTTGCTGCCGGCCACCGTGGTGGGTCACCTCGCGGGCGGCACGCTGTTCGATCTCGATGTCGTCTCCATCGGGGGTAGCCAAGTCGACCGTCGACCAG
>CALMAN010000172.1 GCA_937859835.1 uncultured Acidipila sp.
CCAGGCGGTGCCCGCGATGTCCAGGTGAATCCAGGGTGTTTGCCCCGCAAACTCTTTCAGAAACATGGCCGCCGTGACGGAGCCGCCATAGCGGCCACCTGCGTTCAGCAGATCCGCGATCTGCGAGCGCATCTGCTCCAGGTATTCTTCCCCGAGCGGCATGCGCCAGAAGCCCTCGCCGCTCACCAGGAGCCCATCTGCAAACTTCCGCCAGCTTTCTTCATCGCTTGCGTACGCGCCGGCGTTGTGATGGCCAAGCGCAACCGAGATCGCCCCGGTCAGGGTCGCGGCATCAATCAGGTGCGTCGCGCCCAGCTGCTTTGCATAGTGCAGCCCGTCTGCCAGCACCAGGCGGCCTTCCGCGTCCGTGTTGATAATCTCGATAGTTTTGCCGCTCATCGCCCGCAGCACATCGCCCGGCCGGTAAGCGCGGCCCGACGGCATGTTCTCGGCCGAGCAGATCACGCTCAGCACCCGCACCTCGGGCTTCAGCAGCGCAATCGCCCGCATGGCTCCCAGCATCGCCGCCCCGCCGGCCATGTCGTACTTCATCTTGTCCATGCCGTCGGCGGGCTTGATGGAGATGCCCCCCGTGTCAAAGGTAATGGCCTTGCCGACCAGGCCCAGGGTTACCCCTTCGGGGACGTTTTCCGGCTCGTAGCGGATCACAATCAGCGCCGGCGGCTCGTCAGAACCTTGCGCCACCCCCAGAAACGCACCCATGCCGAGTTCTTCGAGCTTTGCCGTCGAGTACACCTCGCAGGCAAGCCCGACCTCGGCGCACATGGCCGCGGTCCGCTCGCCCAGCACGGTTGGGGTCAGCACGTTGCCCGGCTCGTGGACCAGCGTCCGCGCGAAGTTCTGGCTTTGCGCCATCGCCGTGCCCTCGCGCACGCCCTGCTCCGCCGCGGCGTCTCCGCCCAGCAGGGTGAGCGCCTCCAGGCTTCCATCCTTGCGGTCGGACTTGTACATGTCCGGATCCCAGTCCGCCAGGATGGCGCCCTCAACGACGGCCCGCGCTGCCGCCGCTGCCGGGGCCAGGGTTTCCGGAAGCACCGCCGCCAGGCTGCGCAGCCCGCGCGCCTTGCTGTAGCGCACCGCCGCGCCCGCCGCGCGGCGCAGCTTGCGCAGGTCAGCGCTGCCCTGCTTGCCCAAGCCGGAAAGCAGAAGGCGCTTGGCAGCCAGGCCAGCCGGCGCGTGGAGAAGGACCAGTTCGTTTTGGGCTGCCTTGTATTCGCCGGAAGCAAGCACGGCCGCGGCAGCGGAGCGGAGGGCGAGGTCGGCGGCCAGCAGCTCGGGCCGGGGCTCGCTGCCCGGCTCCGAGGGGGCTGCGTCGGCCGCGAAGACAAGGAGCACTTCGGCCGGCTGGGCTGCTGCGTCCTGGAGGTGCACAAAGGTGGGTGTCATAGGGGAAAGCGGCCGGCGCGGGTTGGGATGGAGCCACGCCGGGAAGCCGCAAAGCCCAGCATACCCTTACCGGCTCTTGCCGCGCGCCACCGCGGCCCGCGCTTCCTTGTCGGCTTCGCGCTTGCGTTCGGTGGCACGCTTGTCCCAGTCCTGCTTGCCCTTGGCCACGGCCAGCTCGCACTTGACGCGGCCATTGCGGAAGTACAGCCGGGTCGGGATCAGCGTAAAGCCCTTGGCCTGGGTCTGGTCGATGAGCTTGCGGATTTCGCCCGCGTGAAGCAGCAGCTTGCGTGTCCGTACCGCGTCGTGCACGTCAAAGCTTTCGTGCGAGTAGGCCCCGATGTGCGCGTTCAGGAGCCAGGCCTCCCCATTCTTGACCAGCCCGTAGCTGTCCTTGAGGTTGGCCTTGCCTTCACGGATCGACTTGACTTCGGAGCCGCGCAGCGACACCCCGGCTTCGAACCGGTCCATGAGGAAGTAATTGTGGCTGGCGGCGCGGTTTTGCGCCGCGTCCCGTTCGCCGGCCGCTACCGGGTCGCGCGGGGCAGACTTCTGTGGCGGCCCTGTTTTCTGCGCTGCCTGTACCTGATATGTCGATTGCCGGGCCATGACTAAAGATAGATGAACATGCATTTCGGTCGGTCGCAGCGCTCTTTTTTGCCGAATCTACGGTGCTATACTTTGCCAGCAATCGTCTGTATGGACAGAGCACGCCTACAGATGGAGCCGTCTTTCTCTTGACAGGATCAAGCCCTGATCTCGTATTTGGAGTTGCATGAATCGCCTGACCCACTGGGGCACCGCTGTTGCACTGGCCGCTGCTTGCCTGTTCCTGTCGACCCAAACGGCTTCCGCGCAGTCGGCCAACACCCTCTATAACCGGGGCCGCGCCGCCGAGGCCAGGGACGACGTGGAAGCGGCCTACGAGAACTACGCCAAGGCCTTCCAGAAAAAGCCGCTGGACGAGCGCTACAAGATTTCCTACGAGCGTTTGCGCCTCGACGCCGCGGCTGCGCACGTCAAGCAGGGCGAGCGCCTGCGCGACCAGGGAGACAACGTCGGGGCGCTTACCGAGTTTCTGCGCGCCCTCGAGATCGATCCCAGCAACGAGCTGGCTTCGCAGGATATCCGGGTAACGCGCGAGAAAGTAGACGGGGAAGGGACTGCCCCGGCGCCCGAAACCGCGATGCCGCCCTCCGAGCGCAAGGCGCTCCTTGACCTGAGCGGACCACCGCAGCTCAAGCCCGGCTCCAATGAACCGCTGACCATCCACTCGACCGCCGATACCAAGGATCTGTACGAGACCATCGGCAAGCTGGCCGGCATCAATGTCCTGTTCGACCCGGACTACCACTCGACCCGGCTGCAACTGGATCTGGCCAATGAAAGCGTGTACAACGCGCTGCGCGTCCTGGCCACGGTTTCGGGCACCTTTTGGCGGCCCATCACTCCTTCCACCATCTTTGTTGCTCAGAACACGCGCGGCAAACGCACCGAGCTCGATGAGGAAGCGGTGCAAACGTTCTACCTGACCAACGTTTCGCAGCAGAACGACCTGAACGACATCCAGACCGCCTTACGCAACGTGTTTACTTCCGGCGCGAAGCTGTTTGCCGTGCCCAGCCAGAGCGCCATCATCATGCGCGGCACGCCGGATGAACTGCTGCTGGCCGGCAAGCTCATCAACGACCTCGACAAGGCCCGGCCGGAAGTTGTGGTCGATGTCGCGGTGCTGGAAGTGAGCAAGGCAAAGATGCGGCAGTACGGTATCCAGCTGCCGCAAACCGCGTCCATCAACTTCCAGCAGAGCAATGCGCTGACCGGTACCAGCACCACCAACACCTCCACGACGACGGCAACCACGACGACGGCCTCTTCGAGCAGCGCCCTGCAGCTCAACCAGCTGGCCCACATTAATTCCACCAACTTCGCCGTCACCATCGGCCAGGCTTCGGTCAACCTGCTGCTGAACGACTCGACCACCAAAACCATCCAGAACCCGCGACTGCGGGCGACCGATGGGCAGGAGTCGCAGGTCCGCATCGGCGAGCGCCTCCCGGTCGCGACCGGCTCCTACCAGGCCGGGGTCGCCACCGCGATTACCTCCTCGCTCGTCAATACGCAGTTCCAATATCTCGACATCGGCGTCAACATCGACATGAAGCCGACCGTGCACTACGACCGCGACGTTTCGATGAAGCTGAGGATTGAAATCTCTTCCGAGGGTGCGAACTCGGGGCTGGCCAGCGGCATCAACGAGCCCATCATCAATCAGCAGATCAGCGAGCAGACCATCCGCGTCCGCGAAGGGGAAGCGACGATCCTCAGCGGCATCCTCCAAAAGCAGAAGTCCAAATCGATCTCCGGCTATCCGGGGCTGAGCGAAGTGCCCCTGCTGAAGTACATCTTTTCGTCGACCATGGACAACGACACCGACGACGAGATTGTTTTCCTGCTGGTGCCGCACATCGTGCGCGCGGCTGACATCTCGCCCTCGAACCTGCGGGAAATCGACACCGGAACCACCAACGACATCGAGCTGCGGCACATTTCGGGCGACGCTGGGGACGGAACGGACGGGAACGCTTCCAAAGCCCCGCCCACCACCTCCATCCCCAACATCGCCGCGCCGCGGCCGCAGATCCCGGACGGTACCAACCCGGCCCAGATGAACGGCATCATTCCCGGCCAGGTCGTTCCGCCGTCAGCCGTGACCGGTTCGCCGGCCGCACCCACCGCCCCAGCGGTCGCGCAGCCCGGCCCAGCGACGCACACCCCGGTCGTGCTTCAGCTGATGCCGGCCAGCCCGACCGAGACCGTCGGCAACACCTTTCAGGAGCAGGTCATGCTTTCGGGCGGCGTCGATGTGTATTCGGTGCCCTTGCAGCTGCGGTATGACCAAACCCGGCTCGAACTCGTCAATGTAGATGTAGGGGACCTGCTCGGTCGCGACGGACAGGCCGTCGCGCTGGTCCACCGCGTGGACGGCGATGCAGTCACCATCGCAACGTCCCGGCCGCCCGGGGTAGCGGGCATCACGGGCGCGGGCACAGTCTGCACGCTCACGTTCCGGGCCAAGGCGGCGGGCGACGCGGCTGTCTCCATCACGCAGCCGGTGGTGCGTGACAGCAGGCAGCAACCCATTCCGGCTACTGCTTCTGCGGGAGTTGTTCATATCAAGTGAGCGGGGCGGGAACAATTCGGAGGGTTCTCGAGCGGAAGCGCTGGCACTCGCGGGGGGAACAGCGGAGCGGCGCGGGCAAGTCGCGGAGCGAGGCCGGCGCGGGCAAGTCGCGCAGCGAGGCCGGCACCGGCAAGTCGCGCAGCGAGGCCGGCACCGGCAAGTCGCGCAGCGAGGCCGGCGTAACTCTGGTCGAGTTGATTGTCACCGTGGCGATCCTCTCGATCCTCGCTTCGGCCGCCGTCCCGATCACGCGTTTTGAGAAGAAGCGGGAAAAAGAGCGGGAACTGCGTTACGACCTGTGGACGATGCGCGCTGCCATCGACCGGTACAAGGATGCGGCGGACCGCCAGGCTTTTATCACCAAGGTCGACAGCTTCAACTACCCGCCTGACCTGCAGACTCTGGTGGACGGGGTCGATGTCCAGGGAAAAAAGGTAAAGTTTCTCCGCCGGGTGCCGATCGATCCGATGACGGGCAAGGATGAATGGGGCGAGCGCTCCATGCAGGACGACGCGGACTCAACCTCCTTTGGCGGGCAGAACCTTTTCGACGTGTACAGCAAGTCGGAGGGGACGGCGCTCGACGGCACGAAATACTCGACCTGGTAGACAGCATGCCCAAACGCTTGAACAACCCGGGGGAGACTGGCTTTACGCTTGTGGAGCTGATGATTGTTATGCTCATCATCGGCGTTCTGGCCGCGATCGCGATTCCCAGCTACACGGCTTCGCTGCGCAGCGCGCGCGAGGCGACCTTTAAGGAAGATCTGCAGGTCATGCGGGCCGCGATCGATTCCTTCACCATGGACAAGGAAAAAGCCCCGCAGTCGCTCGACGAGCTGGTGCAGGCCGGCTACCTGCGCGAGATCCCCAAGGATCCGATGACGCAAAGCGCGACCAGCTGGGTTACGGACACGGACAGCTCGCTTGAAAGCGTGGACCAGCAGCCCGGGGATGGCATTGCCAACGTTCACGGCGGCTCCGGGCAGACCGGCAGCGATGGGCGTCCCTACTCGGAGTGGTGACGCGGCCGCACTGCCGGGCGTCGCCAACCTGCGCCGGCCTGCAGCCGGGCGTCCTAAACCTATCGCGGACCTACCGTGACCTATAGTCTGAGCCCGAGACCCAGCACCCGTCAGCCACAATAATCAAAGCCCATTCGCGCCTCATTGCAGTTGAGCGAGCCGGCAGTCCAGGAGAGCGGCTACCGAGCTGCGGCCTGATCAAAGAGGCGCAATGCGAGCAGACCGTGTCCCACTGCTGCCCCCGCCCGGAGTGCGGCTGCTATAAAGACCACCTCTGCGATTTCCTCTCGAGTGGCGCCTGCGTCGGCTGCGTTCTTCGTGTGAGCGTCGATGCAGTAGGCGCATTGCGTCGTCAGCGCCACGCCGATCGAGATTAGCTCGCGATATTTCGCTGGGATAGCGCCATCACTGCGCTCCGCCGTGTTCTTCAGACCCATAAAGGCCTGGGCCTCCTGGGGCGCGAGTTTGGCGAGATCTTTGGCTAACGATAGATCATTCGGACTCTGATAGTCGGACATAAACTGCCCCTTGAAAGATTTGACTGAACTGTTGTCAGGTGCCGCGTGATGCAGCGCCCGAGCCCGCCGGGCACACCCGGCTACCCGATCTTAAAAGGACAGACTGAAGCCCGCAGCGATGCACCGCTGCGCCTGGGCAAAGTACATGGTGGTGCCGTCTTCTGAAAGAAACGGCCGGTAGCCCTGCGCGAGAAGGTTGCGCACGTCCAGGATCGCGTCCAGTTTGCCGACGCCCACCCGCTGCATATGGAGGGGCTGGCGTACCAGCAGGCCGAGGTACGCGTCCGGCACGCCGCCCTCAAAGGGCGCCACCTGCGTCAGCGTTCCCGTAGGCTGCCAGCGGTAGCTGCCGCGGACCACGGTCCCGGTTTCCGGAAGCCGGGCCTGGGCGGATGCGGACACCATGGCGCTGCGATGTGCGGTGAACGCAGGCAGCGCGCGCGAGCCGGCGGCTGCCGGAGGAGCCGCGGGAAGGGCGACCGCCTCACCCAGGGCATAGCGGAGAGAAAACCAGGTGTCCGGGCTGAGCTGGTCCCGCAGCATTGCCAGTACCCCGCCGCCGCTGTAGCCTTCGCCTGAAACGGCAATGGTGCCGGTGCCGGGATCGTACAGCACATCACTCTGGCCAGGGCTCCCGGAAGCGGCGCCGCGCACCGAGCCTTCTACCAGCGGATGCTCGAGGGCATCCTGGAAGACGCCCAGCTCGCCGGTCCAGCTTCCAGCCTCCCCGCGGAGGCCCACCTGCTGATGCAGACCCTGCTCGAAGCGGAGGGTGCCGGCATCGCGAACCAGCATGGGCGCGTCCCCGGAGGCCTGCTCGTCAAGCCGGGCAACTCCTGTCATCGCCGGCGAAGTGGCCACCGAGTAGCTGAGCGTCGCGCGGCCCGCATGCGCCCGGACCTCGGCGAAAGGATGGCTGCCGGCGGCTACCGTTCCTTCGCCGAGGCGAGCCGCTTCGAGCTCGGTTCCGGCGCTGACTTCGGCCAGATCGCCCAACCGCACCGTGCTTGCACTGCGTACCCGGACCGTCATCAGCCCGCCTGCTGTTCCCAGGCTGCTGCCTTCCCCTCGCACCGAAGGCCGGTCGGCGACGGTCAGCACGGTGAGCATCGAGCGGTCCGGCGAAAGGTCCTGCCGGTACGCGGCGCTGGTGCTTACGCGCTCCAGTCCGTCCGGCGCCCAGGCAGCGCTCGCCGCAAGCAGCACGGAGCGCGTGTCGGTTTCCCGGGCGGTCCACACCACCTGCTGTGCCGTGCCTCCTTCGCCGAACCGGGGCAGCCCGCTGTGGAGCACAAGCTGCCGCGACCTGCCTTGCGGGGGCTCCACCGTGGCCTGCTGCGCCGTTGCCGGGTCGAGCATACGCAGCAAAGGCCGGTTGGCCGAGAAGCGCAGCGTCCAGCTCCAATCATCGTCCGGGGTCGCAGCCTGCCGGGGCTCCGCGGGCAGCCACTGCATCGCCTGGTACAGGGTGCTCAGGGTCAGGTTCACGATCACGCGCGAATCGGTGATGAGCCGGAGGTTGGGCTGCACGGCAGGCAGAAACAGGGTGCTGCTGGCGCGCAGCTGGTAGGTGCCGGCGCCCAGCCGAGGCAGCGCATAGCGGCCATGGTCATCGGTAAAGGTGTGCGCGATGACGACGGAATGTGCGTTCAGCAGCTCGATCAGGGCGCCGACCTGCGGCTGCCCGGCGCGGTCACGCACCAGGCCGGTCACGGCAGAACCCTGCCGCGAGGGGGATTGCGCGAGAGACGGGCAAACGAGCGAGCCCGCGGTGCTTCCGGCAATCAAAAGGATAGCGAGGTCGGCGAATCTGGGAATGGCGACATTCACTCGAGTGTTGATGGCCCGTTTCTCTGCGTCTGGCTCCACAAAGGTCGTACGGTGGCTCCGGCTCTCGATGGCCGGTAGCCTTTTCTTTCCGGGGTCGGGACAGCGCTGCGTGACCGAAGTGTAGCGCATATTCAGGAAGCATGCTGCTCTGGCAACCAGCATGCTACCCGGAACTGCCTACTCCACGGTGAACGGAGCGGTTTGCGCGATCTCCTGCTTGGTCACCCCGTCGTTGACGCTGACCTTGACGCTGTACTTCCCGGCGGGCACCGCGTTCAGGGGCACGGTCTTGGCGACCGTGATCTGGTCCGAGCTCGCGCCCATCAGCGCCGAGCTTTCTTCCTTGTTGAAGATTGCCTTCCCGTCCGCCAGATTAATGATCTGGTAGTCAAGAGTCGCGCCGTTCTTCTTGCTGTCCTGGTTGATGCCGAGGTTGTAGATCTGCATCCAGAAGTTCAGGTTCTGGTTCTGGTGGAAGATAGCAGGCTGGGCCTGGCTGGAGGTAACCGCCGGCCAGAGCTTGGTGCTGCTGATGATGAACTTGCCCGCGCCGATCTCCTTGGACGGAACCTTCCACATGCCCGTGGCCAGGATCAGCGAGGAAGCCGACAGCCGGTCGTCGTCATAGCGGGGCACGACGACCCCCTGGGCCCAGGTACCGATGTGGTCGGGCTTGTTGACGTCCTTGATGGCGATATCCACGCGGTAGCGGCCGGGACGCAGCGGCAACGCCTGCCAGTAGAGCTGGGCATTGTCCTGGATCTTTGGCAGCAGCTCGCTTGGCTCTTCCACCTCGACGGTGTCCTCAAAGGTCTGCACAATCTTGTCGGTGATGGTGGACACGCGCCCGATGATGTGGACTTCGCCCTTGGACACCCCGTCCTTGGTGACAAAGCTGATATTGCGGTTGCGGATCTGCAGCGTGATCGGCATCAGCACGGTATCGTCGGTGACCTTGACGTAGTCGGTGCGCACGTCGAATGGGAAGAACGGCCCGTTCAGCACCTTGTGCGTGGACAGAAACTCCTCAAGCTTCAGGTCCTGGAACTTGATCACAGGAGGAGCTTGAAGCTTCGCAAACTGTTCCAGCCGGTCAAACTGCTTGGTCTGCTGCATGCTGCTCATGGGGCCGGTGCCCAGGTTTTCGAGCCCGCCCTTGAAGCGGTCGGCCTGCTTGGCCATGCCCATCTGCTCGTACATGGTTTGCCCCGCGCCGGGCACGTGCAGCAGCGCGTCCTTTTCCGAGCGGTCGATGGTCATGTGGTAGTCGCCGCACATGCAGGTGTCGACAAACTCGATGTCGATGTTGTCGCCGACGCCCTCGATGTAGCGGTAGTGCCAGGTTTCAAAGGGGAAGGTCGAGGTGGAGCCGCCCCCTTCTTCCATGGGCCGGTCGTAGTTGCCGCCCGACGGGTGCGAATCGATCGAGTCCGGCTTCCCGTAGGCGATGTACATATGGCCGCGGTCGGTCATCCAGCCCGGCTTGCCGGCGGCAAAGTGCTCGTTCGCGTATTCAATGCGCCGGTAGTGCTCATCGCGAAAGGTGTTTTCAGGCGACTCCGGATCGGGATTGCGGCGCTGCCAGAACTGCTCGATAAAGGCATCGCGCTCTTCATCGTTTGAAAGCGACTTGAACGCCTTCATCTCCTGGTCCGTAATGATCCAGCGCACGTCCTGGTTGGCCCACTTCTTGTATGGGCCCTTCAGCTCCTGCCGCAGTTCCTTCTGCTGGGTGAAGCGCTCCTTGTCCGAAAGCTGGCGGTTCAAGGGGCTGTTCGGGTCATCCTTGCCGCCCCCGGCTGGCCGCTCGGCGTCGAGCAGCGCCTGGGCCGCGGCGGCGTTAGCCTTGGCCGCGGACTGGTCGGCGCCCGCGTTGGCAGCGGTGGCTTGTGCATCGCTCGACGCCGGAGCAGGCTGCTGGGCAAGCGCGGGCCCGCCGGTCAGCATCAAGGCCAGGGTAGCGGAAGCGGCAAAGCCGGACCGAACCGTTTGGGAACAGGGACCAAAAGAAAAGGGCAAACTAGGCATCACGCGGCGACCTCTGCAAGCACCTCCATTCTAAGGGGCAGGTAAGCAGGGGGCAAGCAGCGCACAACGTTTTCGCTCCGGCTGCATCGAAGGCGACGCAGTTCGCCCGTCAACCGCCGCGCCCAGCCCCGCGCCGAAAGCGCCCGTACCCTTAGCGCGGCTGGTTGCTGCCTGCGGCCGAGACCAGGGCCCCGGCTTCCTCGCGGGCCAGGGCGCGATGGAGCGCCCCTTGCAGCGCGGCACGGCTTTCCCGGTACTCCTCTTCCCCGAGAAGCCGGAGCGCATGTTCTCGCTCCAGCGCCAGCAGGGCGCGCTCCAGGGCAGGCCGCAGCGCGCGCGAGGAGCCATCGGGCTCGGGAGCGGCGAGATCAGCAGCCGCCGGCGCCGCGGGCCGCCCCCGCAGGAGCCAGCCCGCACCGGCCAGCAGCAGCACTCCCAGCCCACCCAGCAGCCACGGCTTGTAGCGGTCGAGCGGATCGGGGGTATCGACCGGGGGGCCCAATCCCCCGCCGGGGCGGGTGTCCGTGGCCATGCTGCCGCTGGTCGCGACGTTGCTGCTGTCGCCCGTTCCCGGCGTGTTTCCGCCGCCGTTGGGAACGTCGCCCGGGGTGTTGCCCCCGGCTGCCTGCCCTTCGCGCGGCAGTTCGCCCTGCCCGGCGATTGAAAAGGTAGCGGTTGTGCCCGGCGAAACGCCCTTGCGCACAAAGGTTTGCGCGTCCGGGTTGGCCGGCACCGGCTGCCACTCGGCCCCGCCCGGGCTGAAGCGCATGCTTTTTGGCAGCAGCACCACCAGGTTCTCGGTGGGCAGGGCTTCGCGCTGGGTCCACGGAAGCGTCTTGCCGCCGTAGGGCAGCGAGTAGCTTACCTGGAAGCGTGTTTCTCCCGGCCGGATCGGAAACACAAACGCGTAATGGCCCTGGCCGGGCAAAGGGATCGGGGAGCTTTGCACCGGCATCCCGGCCGGGCCCATCGCCGCCGTACCTTCAAGCTTGACGCCCTCCGGCAGGAAAAACTCATACGCGTGATCGCTCAGCTGGGTGCGCGCGGGCACCGACCCGTTGCGCACAAAGAAGTCCTCGTTGACCCGGAGCTCGCCGCTTGGCCCGGTCTGCATGCTGAGCACGTCTGCCTCGGTGGTGATGCCGGAAACAGCGGCTGCGACGTCGTACACGTCCACGTCCACCGTATGCGCGCCCTGCGGCACCGGCTGAAAGTAGGTTGCTTTCTGGTGGGTGACCCGGACCAGGTGTTGCCCTGCGTCAGGAACCGGGAGGGTGTAATGCCCGCTCGCATCGGACCTGGTTTCGGCAGCCACCTGCATGCCCTGCCCAAAGCCGATCAGCGCGACCGTGTCCCCGGCCGACACCCGGCCCGTGGTGCGATCGGTGACCAGGCCCACGATGCTTGCCGGAGTAGCAGCCGACGCGAGCCGTGGGGCAACCAGAGGAGCCAGCAGGGTCGCGAGCAAGGTCGCCAGAAGGACAGCGGGCCGCCGTCGCCGGGCGGTCCCGCTGCTTCCTGCCCGTGCAGGCACGCGCCTCGGCATCCTAGGACCTCGAGGACCGGGCGGCCTGGTTCGCGGCCTGGTGTCTGGGCTGGCTGCCGGGCTGGTTTCCGGGCTGGTTTCCGGGCTGCCGGAGGCCCCCGGCGGTGGTTCGCGGAGCACCCCGTTCCAGGGCGTCGATCTCCGCCAGTACAGCGGCGGCTTCGGTTTCCAGGGCTCCGCGCTCCGCCGCGTATTCTTCCTCGCGGTACTTGCCCGCCCGATGTTCGAAGTTAAGATCGCGCAGGTTCTCGTAAAGCACCGCCTTGCGCTCTTCCAGCAGCTCGAGCCGCGGCTTTTCCGCCTGCGCGGCGACCCGCTTTTCGGGAAAGAAGATGTAGGCGCCCAGCCCCAGGGTGAGCAGCAGCGAGGCCAGCAGAGCGCTCACAACTCCTCCGTATCGCGCCGCACCCGCGCCAGAGCAGCGGTTTGCGCCCCCGTGAGCGCCGGCCCGCGCTCGACGGGCACCCCCGCGTTGTCGCGCCAGCGGCGCAGCAGGGCAACTGCCAGGAGCAGGCCCAGGATGAGCACCGCCGGCGGCACCACCCAGGCCGTTTCGTTGAAGCGCGTCAGCAGGGGCGAGGCCAGCGCGGTGGGGCCGTATTCCTGCGCAAAGGCGACCAGCACGGCGTGGTCGCTCATGCCGCCGGCCAAATCCGTGTGCAGGGTGCGCAGCATGCGGGTCGAGTTGGGACAGCCGACGTGGTTGCACTCACCCAGGATCTGCGCGCAGCCGCAGGTGCACATGGTTTGGTGGCTCAACGCGCCATAGCGCCCGGCAAGATCGCTGGCGCCGGTGCCGCCGACCAGCAGCGCAAGCGCCAGCAGCAGACCGAGGAGCGCGGGCGGCCGGCTCAATCGCCACCTCCGGCTGGAAGCAGCTCGCCATGCGCGTGCCCCTTGCCGGGGCTGCGTTTGGCTTCCGCTGCCAGCGCCCCGGTGCGGTTGGGCGCGAGCGCGACGCCGGTCCCTGCAACTACCAGCAGGACACCGATCCAGATCCAGGCGACCAGCGGATTGAGGAAAACCTTGATGATCGGCTGCCCGGTATCAGGGTTCTTGCCGGCGTACACCGTGTACAGGTCAGCCGCCAGCGTGGAATGGTTGGCCACGATGGTCTCGGTCTGCTGCGAAGCCGGGTAAAAGCGCTTGGCCGGGGTGAGCGTGGTGATGAGCTTGCCCTGCCGGTACACGTCGAGCAGGGCGTACTCGGCGTCGTAGTTGGGCCGCGAGTCTTCGGTGAAGCTTTCCGCCACCAGGGTGTAGGGGCCGACTTCCATGCGGTCGTGGTACCCGAGCTCGCGTTCCTGGCTCTGGTTAAAGGCCGAGCCGGCAAAGCCGATAAAGATAATGGCCACGCCCAGGTGAATGATGTAGCCCCCGTAGCGGCGCGTGTTGCGGCTGGTAAGCAGCAGCGCCGAGCGCATCAGCCCGCGCCCGGTCTGCTTGCTGATGACCTGCGCGCCCCGCGTAAACTCGGACGCAATGGCGGTGACGACAAACATGGCGAAGACCCACACCGTGTAGGCGTAGAAGGAACCGGTATCGGACCAGGGGCGCTCGCCGGTGGCCAGCAGCAGTGCCGCGGTCAGCGCCGCGCCGAGGAGCGGGCGAACCAGGTTCCGCCGAACCGAGCGCAGCGAACCCGTGCGCCAGGCGAGCAGCGGGCCGACACCGGTGAGCAGCATGAGGAAGATGCCGATCGGCACGGCGACCCGGTTGTAGAAGGGCGCGCCCACGGTGACGCGATTGCCTTGCACGTACTCGGACAGAATGGGAAACAGCGTACCCCACAGCACCGTGAAGCAGGCCGCCAGCAGGATGATGTTGTTGAACAGGAAGCTTGACTCGCGGGAAGCCAGCGATTCAATCTGGTGCTCGGCTGCCAGGTGGCCCCGCTGGCGCGCAAAGGTGACGGCGCAAACCAGAAAGGTGAGCAGCATAAAGCCGTGGAACCAGCCGCCGATCGAGCTTTGCGCAAACGCGTGCACCGAAGACACCAGC
The DNA here is from genome assembly GCA_937859835.1 of uncultured Acidipila sp. GTDB lineage: Bacteria > Acidobacteriota > Terriglobia > Terriglobales > Acidobacteriaceae > EB88. The sequence goes on from CALMAN010000172.1 coordinate 13,539, forward strand.
CCCGACCGCGTCAGGTCTGTGCCGAGCAGGGTCAGCAGAAAGGTGGCAAAGATGAGCCACACATTCCACTTCTTCATCATGCCGCGCTTTTCCTGCATCATGACCGAATGGAGAAAGGCGGTGCCGGTAAGCCACGGCATAAGCGAAGCGTTCTCCACCGGGTCCCAGCCCCAGTAGCCGCCCCAGCCCAGCACCGAGTAGGCCCAGTGCGCGCCCAAAAAGATGCCAAAGGTCAGAAAGCCCCAGGTCACCATGGTCCAGCGCCGGGTGATGCGGATCCACTTTTCGCCGGGGTAGCGCATCATCAGGGCCCCAAGCGCAAAGGCAAACGGCACTGAAAAGCCTACATAGCCCAGGTACAGCATGGGCGGATGGATCACCATCTCGGGGTACTGCAGCAAGGGGTTGAGCCCGAAGCCGTCCGCCGGGACGGTGCCGCCGACCAGCGCAAACGGGGGCGCAACGAAGTTCAGCAGGAGCAAAAAGAACAGCTGGATCGCGGCCAAGATGGTGGACGCATAGGCAAACAGCTTCACATCGGTGCGGTGCCGTAGCCGCAGGACCAGGCCGTAGGCGGCCAGCAGCCAGGCCCACAGCAGCAGCGAGCCCTCCTGCCCGCTCCACAGGGCAGCGAACTTGTAGGGTCCCGGGAGGTCGCGGTTGGAGTGGTGGAGGATGTAGGAAACAGAAAAGTCATTGCCAAAGGCCGCCCACACCAGCGCAAACGCGGCGCCGGTGACCGCGACAAAGCTCCCGATCCCGGCCCGGCGCGCGGTTTCGGCCAGCCGCTCGGGCGCGACCCGGTAGCGCCGGCCGGCAGGGGTGGCAAGCTGCCGCAGGGCAAGGCTGCCCGCCAGCAGAGTGTAGCTGCTGAGGGCCAGGGCGAGAAGAAGCGCGTAGCTGCCGAACGCTGGCATATCCAGGCTCCATTCTCGCAGAGCGGATGGGCGGGAACAATCATGCCCAGGGTGGAGTTTGATCCCGGGCAAACCGTGCGCGCGCCCTGCGCCGGGCAGCACTCTGCGACCGGTATGACCCGGGCCATACTGTCCGGCCACGGCGATCCCGGGCAGTTACCGTGCAGCTACTGGAAGGGCTTACCCTTTGTTTGCGTGCAACCCGCGCGAAACCATCCACATCTTTCCACCACTGCACGTTTGTTGCCGAGCCGGAGTCCCGTGGCAAACCTGATCCTTCTTGTTGATGACGACCCTGTGCACGGCGAAGCGCGGGGCGCCATCCTTGCCCGCACCGGCGCCCGGGTGCTGCGGGCCGGTACCGGCGAAGGGGCGTTGGAGTTGCTTGCCGACCCTGGAGTTCGCGCCGAGCTTGGCCTCCTGGTCACCGACCACATCATGCCGGGGATCGAGGGCTCAACGCTGGTGCGCAGGGTACGTGAAACTCTGCCCGACCTCCCGGTGCTGGTCCTAAGCGGACTCCCCGGCGCGGAAGCCGAGTACGCAGGTTTGGAGGTCGCGTTTCGGCCGAAACCTTTCCCGCCCGGCGAGCTGATCCGCCTGGCTACCCACATGCTCGGCAACCAGAGTCTACGCAGCGCCTAGCGAAGGCTTTCTCGCCCCCGTCCCTTTCGCGTCCCGGCAAGGCTGGTTATACTGACGCGGGACGATGTATTCTCTCCGGCTCGAAAAAAGGGGAACCATCGCTCCAAGTTTCTCTCCGCCGTTGACGGGCTCCTGTGTCACCGGATGACACCCCCCCCTGCACGAAACCCATGTAAGGAAAGTGATGGAGCGAAACTTTTCGGGAATCTACGCCTTTCTACCCAAAGCCACTCGCGTTTTCGCGCGGAGCGCCGATAGAGCAACCAGGCTGGGTAAGATCAGGAGCATCTGGATGATGATGAGGCGAAACGCAGAGGAGCTTAGTGGGGAAAAGCCGCACTGCCCCCATTGCGAGGGCATTGAGTTGCGCCGTCAGGGGCGCGTGGGTTTTATGCAACGGGTGGTGCTGCCACGCTTCGGTTGGTTTCCGTGGGAGTGCGGCCTGTGCCGCAAGGTGTACTTCCTGAAGCAGCGTACGACCGAATACCGGCAACACTCGCACGAAGGCAGTTTGGGATCGATGCTGCTCGAACCCGCAACTGCTCCGGGGCTGCTTCCCGAGGGGCTTGGCAAGAGCGCTTTGTAGCGGAGGGCGGCGGGGCGGCTGGTTGAGAAAAGCTGCTCCGGGGACGAAGAAGGTGCTCCGGGA
>CALMAN010000173.1 GCA_937859835.1 uncultured Acidipila sp.
GAGCCAAGGGAGGGGCTGCGGCCCCGAACTCGCTCGACAACATCGCGCAGTTCTTTGGTGCGCGCGCAAGTGCCGGTGGCCGGCCGAAGCTCGAGATCGAAGCGCCCACGGGAGCGACCGGGTTCCGCTCGGGCCAGCGCGTGCGCCATCCAAAATACGGCGAAGGCCAGGTGGTGCGGCGCGAAGGCGACGGCGAAGAAGCCAAGATCACGGTGAGCTTCACGCAGCACGGGCTCAAAAAGCTGGTGGAAAAGTTCGCGAAACTCGAACGGCTCTAAACGGGAACGGCTCTAAACTGGCACGGCTCGGGAGCGCTTTCGCCCCGCCGGCACGCTGAGCGGTTCAGCGGGCTTTTTGCCGCGCAGGACGCCGATATCCATCAGGTGCGTCACCGCGGCAAGGCTCCCGATGGAGCCGCGTGCGCCGGGAGCCGTGCAGTTCAGGGCGGCCGCGGCACAGGCAAAGGCAAGCCGCCGCCGCAGGGGCCAGTCCTGCAGCAGGCCGTAGATGTAGCCCGCGTGGAAGATGTCGCCGGCGCCGGTAGTGTCGACGACCGGGACCTCAAAGGCCGGCACGGCGTAAAACTGCTCCCCATCCCAGGCAAGTACCCCGTGCTCCCCCAGGGTGGCTGCGCTCAGGGTGTTGCCGTAGCTCCTGTGCATCCGTTGCAGCGCCGGCGCCAGACCTGCCTCGCCGGTAAGCCGCTGCGCAAAGTCACGGCTGACGATCAGGTGATCGACCAGGGGCAGCAAGTCTTCGATGCCCGGGTATTGTTCATCCAGGTCGGCAATAACCGGGATGCCGGCCTCGCGAGCCCACTGAGCCGCGAGGATCGCGGCCTCGGTATCAAAGCCGTCGAGGTGGAGCGCGCGCGCAGGCACCAGCCATGCGCGGTTAATTTCCTCCGGCCGCAGCGTAAGCCGCGGATCGCGCTGGTTCAGCACGGTGCGCTCCCCGGAAGGGTCGACGAGGATAAAGGACTGGGGGCTGGCCGCGCCCGGCGCCACGGCGATCCGGGTGTCCACGCCCAGCCGTGCAAACTCCCGGCGGTGCAGCGCGGCATTCGCGTCATCGCCCAGCTTGCCGATGTAGCGGGTCTTGAGGCCCCACACCGCGCAGGCAACCGTGACGGTGGCCACCTGCCCGCCGGGAAGGATGGACGGTGCGGAGCAGCTGATCTTGGAGCCGCGTTCCGGGTGTTGCGGAACAGCGAGCACGGTGTCCGTTGCATTGAGTCCCAGCCCAACGAGGTCGACTGGTAGGATAGGCGGCGGCATCGCCTCAAGCCTACAAGACGACGCACAGTTCCGTCGCCTTTCCTTTCTGGGGCGAACGGCTGCCGGAGGGGCTCATCGGCAAAAGACCATCTGTAGTAAAACGGTCACAACGCTCCACGATTGGAACCGAACCGACATGGCAAACACGACCAAGATTGAAAGCACCGACGAGCGCAAGGCTTTGAAGCGCGCCGCGCGCCGCAAAGCCGCGCCCAAGGCCAAGCGCACCGCCCCGCGCGGCGCCAACAAGAAAAAGCCCAAAAAGCTGACGCGCGGCCAGGGCAAGCGGTAGCCACGCGCCGCCCTCCCGTGCGAGCTACGGGCGGCCGGGGCTCCCCCGGGGAAGGGTGGCGAGTGTTTTCTTCCATCCCGTTCGCCCGGAGCTGCCTACACTGCCCAGCCAACTGTTCCGCACCAAGTCCATTGACAAGCTGATCGCGCAGTCGGAAGAGCCCCAGAACGCCCTGAAGCGCACGCTGGGGCCGCTGTCGCTGACCTCGCTGGGGATCGGCGCCGTGGTTGGCTCGGGTATTTTTACCGTGATCGGCACGGCGATTGCGGGTGAAAAGTTCGACGCCACCTCCGTCCTCAACACGCCGGTCGCCGACTACCTGGTCCACCACACGGCGCTGGTCGGCCGCCCCGGCGCGGGTCCCGCGCTCGCGCTCTCGCTGGTTCTGGTCGCGCTGGTGTGCTGCTTTACCGGGCTCTGCTATGCCGAGCTGGCATCGATGATCCCGATTGCCGGCTCGGCCTACACCTACACCTACGCCACCATGGGCGAACTGGTGGCCTGGATCATTGGGTGGGACCTGATCCTCGAGTACGCGTTCTCAAACATGGCGGTTTCGGTCGGCTTCGCGGCCCACGTTGTCGACCTGCTCGATTGGCTGGGCATCCATCCATCGCTGCGATGGATCTCGCCCGCTTACCTGCCCACCGGTCTTCCCGACCTTGCCGGGAACACCCTTTACGGCCCCGGCTGGCACTTTGGCTTCAACATACCGGCCTTCCTCATCGTTCTGCTGCTCACCGTCGTGCTGGTGCGCGGCATCCGCGAGTCGGCCGAGACGAACAACGTCATGGTGCTGTTGAAGATCGCGGCCATCCTCGTCTTTGTCATCGCGGGCGCGGGGTTTGTTCACCCCGGCAACTGGCGCCCTTTTTCGCCGAATGGCTGGTCGGGTGTGCTGACCGGCGGCTCCATCATCTTCTTCACCTATATCGGCTTCGACTCAGTGTCTACCGCCGCGGAGGAGTGCGAAAATCCGCGCCGCGACATCCCGCTCGGCATCATCGCAACGCTGATCATCTGCACCGTGCTCTACATCGGCGTGGCGGTGGTGCTGACGGGGCTTATCCGCTGGGACCGGTTGATCGATGACGCAGCGCCGGTGGTCAACACGCTCAAAAAGCTTTCGCTCGCCACAGGAAGCTCCCTGCTGCACTGGGTGCGGCTCGCGGTACTGCTCGGCGCGCTGCTCGGCATGGTGTCGTCCATTCTTGTTTTCCAGATCGGCCAGGCGCGGGTGTGGTTTGCCATGTCGCGCGACCGCCTGCTGCCTTCGGCCTTTTCGCGCATCCACCCCCGGTTTCGCACGCCGGCGGTGTCCACCTGGGTCGCCGGTCTGGTGGTCGGCATCCCGGCCGGCCTGCTCGATATCGGCACCTTTGCCGACCTGTCCAATATCGGCACGCTGTTCGCGTTTGTGCTTGTTTCGGCCGGCGTGCTCATCCTGCGCTATCGCGATCCAGGCCGCCACCGCTCGTTCCGCTGCCCAGGCGGACCGGTGTTTCCGGTGCTGTCCATCCTGTTCTGCACCCTGCTCATGGCCGGGCTGCCGATCGTCACCTGGCTGCGCTTCTTTGTATGGCTGTGCCTGGGCCTGGCGATCTATGCCGGCTACAGCCGCAAACGCAGCGAGTTTGCGCGGCAGCCCTGAGCCCCTGCACCATTGCACTCGCGACCGCATCTGAGGCTATGGGAGAGGACCTGCTCCTAATCACAAGGAGACAAAGACCCATGATCCAAGCCAATGGCTACGCCGCCCAGAACGAAACTTCGCCGCTCGCTCCGTTTTCTTTTGAGCGCCGCGATCCCGGTCCGCAGGACGTCGTCGTCGACATTGATTTTTGCGGCATCTGCCACTCGGACATCCACCAGGTTCGCGGGGAGTGGGGCAATTCAAAATACCCGATGGTGCCCGGCCACGAGATCGTCGGCAAAGTTGCCGCGGTCGGCAGCGAGGTGAAGCGCTTCAAGGTAGGCGACCCGGCTGCAGTCGGCGTGATCGTTGACACCTGCCGCGAGTGCGAGAACTGCAAAGCCGGCGAAGAACAGTACTGCGAGAAGGGCACCGTTGAAACCTACAACAGCAAGGAATACAACGGCACGCCAACCTTTGGCGGCTATTCCAACGTCATCGTCACGGACCAGCGCTACGTGCACACGATCTCGCCCAAGCTCGACCCGGCCGCGGTCGCGCCGCTGCTGTGTGCCGGCATCACGACGTACTCGCCGCTCAAGCACTGGAAGGTGGGTCCCGGTCAAAAAGTAGGCGTGGTCGGCCTAGGCGGTCTAGGCCATCTTGGCCTGAAATTTGCCCACTCGTTCGGCGCAAAAGTCGTTTTGTTCACAACCTCCATGAGCAAAGCCGAGGACGCCAAGCGCATGGGTGCCGACGACGTCGTCAATTCAAAGGATGAGCAGGCGATGGCTGCGCTCAAGAACAGCTTCGACTTCATCCTCGACACGGTGTCCGCACCGCATGACATGAACACCTATCTTGGACTGTTGAAGCGGGACGGTGTGGTCTGCCAGGTGGGCGCGCCCGATAAGCCCGCGCCGGTGGCCGCCTTCAGCCTCATCCCGAACCGCCGTTCGCTCGCGGGTTCCGCCATTGGCGGCATGCCGCAAACGCAGGAGATGCTGGATTATTGCGCGGAACACGGAATCGTTTCAGAGATCGAGTTGGTTGGCGTCGACAAACTCGCGGAAGCCTATGACCGCGTGGTCAAGTCCGACGTGAAGTATCGCTTTGTCATCGACATGAAAACGCTGAAGCAATAAGTGGAGGCACTCGCAGAAAAGCCCGGCGCGAGCCGGGCTTTTCTGTGCTTGAGTTACAGCGAAAGGCCTTTCAGGTATTCGCGGAACTTCGGGCCCAGGTCATCGCGCTTGAGGGTGAAGTCCACCATCGCCTGCAGCATTCCCTGCTTGTCGCCGGCATCGTGGCGCACTCCGTCAAAGGAAAAGCCGTAAACGCTTTCTTCGCCCAGCAGCGCCTTGATGCCGTCGGTGAGCTGCAGTTCCCCACCGGCGCCGGGCTCGATGGTTTCCAACTTCGCGAAGATGGCCGGAGTCAGGATGTAGCGGCCGATGATCGCGTTCTTGGATGGAGCTTCTTCAAGCTTTGGCTTTTCCACCATCCCGCTTACCTCGAACAACTTCGGCTTGCCGTCGACCGGCTTGCCGTCCAGTACGCCGTAGGCGGAGATTGCCGGTCCCTCGACGACCATGGTGGCCAGGATGCTCGCCTGCACGTCGTTGTACGCCTCGACCATCTGGTGAATGCAGGGCGTTTCCGCATCGATCACATCGTCGGGCAGCAGCACGGCAAAGGGCTCGTCGCCGACCAGATCCTTGGCCTGCAGCACGGCGTGCCCCAGGCCGCGCGCTTCGCTTTGCCGCACGTAGGCCAGCCTCCCCATGGCTGATACCTGGCGAACAAGATCCAGCAGCTCGCCTTTGCCCTTCTTTTCAAGGCTCGCTTCCAGCTCAAAGCTGGTATCAAAGTGGTCTTCGATCGCGCTCTTGCCGCGCGCGGTCACGATGATGATCTCTTCAATCCCGGCGGCCAGCGCTTCTTCCACGCCGTACTGGATGATGGGCTTGTCAACCAGCGCGAGCATCTCCTTGGGAATTGCCTTGGTAGCGGGGAGGAAACGCGTGCCGAGCCCGGCAGCGGGAAAAACTGCTTTGCGTACTTTTTGCTTCATGCGCTCTTGTGAGTTCCCTTCATCCTGCCAGTCGGCACATCACGCTATTGTGCCAGAGCTAGCGTAGCCCATGAGTAACCGAAGTGTCTTGACACCCCCGCTAAAGAGCGGGTGAGTTGTCGCCCAGCAGGGCTTGGCGCACGATGGGAATCGGCGCCCCGCCCTGCCGCATAAAGGCGTCGTGAAACTGCTGCAGGGTGAAGGACTTACCCTGTTTCTGCTGGTAATCGGCGCGAAGCTTCAGGATTTCCAGTTTGCCGAGCGTGTAGTAGAGGTAAAGCGCGTCCGCGGTGCCGCGCTTGACCTCGACGGCGCCAACCGACCGCGACTGGTAACCTTGGTCAACAAAAAACTGCGTGGCCTGGTCCAGGGTCATCGCCCCGGTGTGCATCTGGACAGCCACCACGAAGCGGGCATCCCGCAACAGGGCGTCCTGCAGCTGGCCCAGGCGCACCAGGTTCGCTTCGCGCTCGTCCTTCGGCCCGTAACCCTCATCGAGCATCATCTGCTCGCAATAGTGCGCCCAGCCCTCCACGTTGGTGTTGGCGGTCACGATCTGACGCACCTTGCTGAGGCCCGCGGTGTTGACCCACAGGTACTGCACATAGTGGCCGGGGTATGCCTCGTGCACCGACGTGCTGGTCACGGTGCCGAGGTTAAAGGCCGCCATGTGTTCGGCGATGTGTTCGGCTGTCCAGCTTTTTTCAGGAAGCGTGACGTTGAAGTAAGCCGTCTTGGAGTGGGTCTCGAAGGGTCCAGGGGGATCCATGGAGGCCTGGGTGGTGGCTCGCTCAAAGGGCGGCGTTTCTTCGACGACCGGCTCGACGTCAGAAGGAATGGTGATGATGTTTTTGGCGCGGATAAAGGCGATGAGGCCGGCAAACTGGTCGCGAAAGGTTCCGAGCAGCTGGTCGGGCGCGACGTGGATCGCGGCCAGCTCGGCCAAAACCTGCTTGGGATCCTTGCCGGGATCGACGAGCCTGGCGACCCGGGCGAACTCAGCCTGGTTCTTGTGGAGGTCCGCGGTCGCGATCGCCAGCAGCTGCGGCAGCGGCGTGGTCACCATCTCGTCGTACTGCAGTTTCTTTTCAAAAGTGTCGGCTCCGAAGCGGAAGTCTCCGTGCGAGCGCGGCAGCAGGTCGGTCTTCATCCACTGCTCGTAGCTCTGGAGCGCGGCAATGACGGCGGCGTTGGATTTGGCGAACTCAGCCTTGAGCGTCGGGTCCGTCGCGCCGCTGAACGCCTGCGGCACATCACTCTGGAAAAAAGCGACATCGCCCGGCAGTTGCTCCAGCGCGATCTCGGTATACACCTCGGGAGGGTTCTGGAGATTGCGGCGCGCTTCATCAAGCAGCTTGGGCATCTGCTGCTCGCGCGCCACGAGGGAGCGCAGCCGGTCATCGGGTGGGGCAAACGCACGCTCCATCAGCGAAAAGGCAGACCCGGTGATCCCGCTCGAATACAGGTCCGGATTCTTTTGCCACATGCGGATGGTTTCAAGCGAAAGCAGTTGCGAGCGCAGGTAGTTGCGCATCATGGTGAGGTCCCCCTGCGTCGAGGGATCGAGGCCTTCCGGCGAAAGCGCGTCGAATTTGCTCATGAAGTAGTGGAGCCCGCGAGCCTCCGTGTCGCGTGTGCCTTCGCTCCAGTCCTCAAGCTTGCCGTCGTAGGTGTGGATACCGAGCGTGGTCGCCTCGGTCGGCTGGAAGGGCAGCGCCGCCGTGAAAAAGCGGTCGACCAGCGCGCGGAACGCGACGCCCTGATCAGGGGCAGCAGCAGCAGCAAAGGCGCTCGCGGGAAGGGAGAACAGGAGCAAGGCCGCACCGTACAAGCGGGAAAGCCGTCGAGCACAACGCATCAGGAAAACCTCAACCAGGGATGGGTTCGGAACCAAAGTATACCGGGGAAAAAAAGATTCGGGCGGCCGCTCAAGTTGCCCCGCGTCACGCCGATAAGGAGTGCAGCAACGCTTGCCGGGACAAACAGCTCGCACAAGCAACAAGTACCGCGCCAACCAAGCGCGACTTACCGCCGAGGATCGTGTCTTTGCCAACAATCAAAGCGCGGTCCTCACCCCGACAAACAAAAAGGGAAGGCGGGCGCAAGGAGGATCTGATGGGTATCACGCGTACAAGCCGGACGAGGGGGACAACTGCAAAGCTTGCCGCACTGCTCGGCGCAGCCCTGATCAGCACCACGATCAGCACCACAACGTTTGCACAAACACCCGCACCCGGTACCGCATACACGCGCAGCCAAAACCAGCAGCAGCGGATCGCGCAGGGCGTGGGAAGCGGGCAACTGACCGGGCGGGAAACGAACCACCTCGAGCATCGCGAAGCCAGCATCCACAGCGAAAAGCAAAGCATGCGCGCTGCCGATGATGGCCACCTCACCAGCCGTGACCGAAGGGTGCTGAACCGGCGGCAGAACCGCACCTCGGCCGCAATCGCTCGCGATAAACACAACGCAAGCGTCCGCCAGTAAGCTGCACTCCCCTTCAACCAGAGTGGGAGCAGGGCCAGGGAGTGAAGCCGGCTCCCTGGTTTCTTTTTGGCCTTGGTTCGCTCAGGCCTCGACGTTCTCTTCCCCGTCCTCGGCGACCAGCTCCGGCGCATCTTCGCCCGCATCGGCAACGCTGATGTTGAAGCGCGGCGCCAGCTCGGGCGCGTAGCGGGCGATGTCGTTGCGCAGCCGCAGCAGCGCCAGGTCTTTCGCCTTGGCTTCAAGCATCACGTCAACTTCGAGATGGGCGATCGAGCGCAAAAACGCGATCGTCTCGAAGGGGTTGTTGTAGTCGGCGTGGCCGGTCCAGATGGGTGGCTGAAGCACCGTTTCGATCTTTTTGGTTTTGCGGTTCTTGCGCTTGATCTCCCGCAGCTCGGTGCGAGCGCAGGAATAGTGGAGCTTGGGCCGCACGCCTTCCGGCCAGGTCTTGAGAAAGCGCTCCAAGGTCCCGAGCAGTGGAAGTCCTTCGGGGTTGAAGCACCAGTGGTGCTGGTAGTCAAACACCAGCGGCACGCCGGTTTCCTCGTGGATGCGCAGCACGTCGGCGGCGCTGTAGCGGATGTCGTCATTTTCGAGCACCAGGCGGCGCCGGACCGGCTCACCGAGCCGTTTCCACGTGGCACACCAGCGATCACAGCCGCTGGCGCGATCGCCATAAGCGCCGCCGACGTGAATCACAAGCCGTGCTTCCGGACCGCACTCCATCCTGTCCAGCATCTCGGCCTGCGAGTCGAGGTCCCACATGCTTTTGCGCGTCAGCTCCTCCTTTTCGCTGTTCAGCACGATGAACTGCGAGGGATGAAACGAGAGCCGGATGTCTGACTCGCGCGCGAGCCGGCCCACATGCGCCAGGTCGGCCGCAGACTCCTGCACCATGCGGTGGAACCGGGGCATGTCGGGGTGGGTCGCGTAGGGCGCCATGTCGGAGCTCATGCGGTACATGTGGATGTTGTGCCGGCGCAGGTAGCTGAAGATTTCGCACAGGTGCCCAAGCGAAACGCGCAGGTGCGGGTCCGCCTGCCAGCGGCGCGTGTCATTGCTTCTGAGGCCGGGCTGGCCCATCACCTTGACGGCAAAGCCGAGCCGCATTGCGTGCGCGGGCCAGGGAGCAGGGGGCTCGCTGGCGAGCGGGGCGCAGGGAAACAGCGGCTCGGCGATGCGGCGGGCGAGGTCGGCTGCGGCTGCTTCTTTCTTGCTGGGAGGCTTGGGCGCGGGTTTCCTGGTCTTTTTCTTGGCTGAGGCTTTCCTGGTAGCCGCCGGGCTAGCGGCCGGCAGGGCCGGCTTCGGGGCTGTGCTCCCTCGCTTTTGCTTTGGGCCGGGCTTGTTTGGGTTTGCTGGTTTCGCCATACGGTGCTGGGATGCTTGGGGGTGGTGGTGCGAGTGCAAGCTCCGGGCCGAAGCCAAGGTCGGCAGCAAAGGCGTCCCACGAGGCAACCGGCACAGCACCCCCGGATGCCTGGTCGTGGCCGTTGCCGTAACCCTGGTCAGCGCCGGCCGGGGCGTGCTCGCGCAGGAACTGGATGACGTTGACGCCCTTGGGTCCGCGCGCGGAAAAGTGGACGTAGCCGGGCCGGAAGCCAAAGTTCACACCCATCACGATCGAGTCGCGAAAGCGTCCGCGCCAGGTTTGCGCTACCAGCGGGTGCACCTGCGCGGGCGAATCCATGCGCAGGGCGACCAGGTCAGCGCCGAGCGTATCCCGGTATTTCCGGCTGAACTTGGGGGCGGCTTTTTTGGCCAGCGCGAGCGCCGTGGCTACTTCTTCCTTTGCGGCGCGCAGGGCGGCAGTCTCCGGGAGCTCGCCGCTGACGATCTGCTTGGGGGTTTGGGCCGAAAGCAGCGCGGCGAGAGCGGGAGTGGCATCGGCAGCAGCGGTGCGGCGGGGCGCATTGAGAAGCGCAACCGCGTCGCGCATGGGCCCGGCAGGCCATAGGGCGCGCGCTTCGGCCAGCTCGGCAAACGGGGCCTTGTCGCCGACGTCACTCAGGATGCTGAGCGCGGCGAGCCACAACAGCTCGCGATGCTGCTCCGGGGAAAGCAGTCCGCGCACGCACCAGTACACCAGCAGGCCGGTGGTGGGCGTCGCGAGCCCATGCGCTTCCGACCCGTAGCCGGTGATCAGCTTCGCCCCGTCCGGGATGCCCCCGGGCAGGTGATGGTCGATCAGCAGCGTAGGCACGCCGGGCAGCATGGCATCCGGCCGGCTGCCCAGGTCAAGCACGAACAGCGCTTCCGGCCCCATGGCGGCAAGCCGCTCAAGCACTTCCGGGTTCCAGGCCGACTCGCCCTTGCGCTTGGCTTCAATGCTGAGCTCGGTGTACCCGGCCAGCCGCAAGGCCTGCAGCAGCAGGGCCCCGGCGGGCAGCCCGTCGCAGTCCGAGTCGCACAGGATGTGGGCGCGGGTTGCTTTGCCGCGAGGCAAACCGTCGAGAAAGGATTGGAACTGTGCGGGTGCTTGTGTTTGGAGATCGGCCGTGGCACGCATAGGAGAAGGGATGCGCGGGGAGGCGACGGCGCTCGTTTGCACGGGGACTCGGGCGACAGCGAAGGACGGATTGGGTTCAGGCGCGGGGGCTCGGCTCTGCCCGGACCGGGCACCTGGCTGTGCGAGCCGCATCCCGTGAACCCAAAGAGGCCGCGCGCCTGGAAACGCCGGGCGGCTGTTCTGGAGTTCCCGTCGAAGCAGCGGCCGGCTGCGAGGCTAGCCCGCCAGCTGCACCAGCTGGCGGGCCGCCGCCAGGATGTCGGGGGCGTAGGCCGGCAGCTCACCGTGCGTCATCGCGATCTCGTCGCAATGCGTACGGCGTGGGCAGCGGATACAGTCTTTCGCGACCTTGTCGGGCACCGAACCCGGGCTTACCGAGTGGAAGCCGTAGTGCGCAAAGAAGCCGGGGATCCGGGTAAAAAGGCACGCGCAACCCGTGCCGGTGCGCTCGATGTCCTGGAGCAAACGCTCGAGCAGCAGCCCGCCGGCGCCGGCGCCGCGCGCTTCCGGACGGACGGCGATGGACCGGATTTCGGCCAGGTGCTTGCCGTAGCGATGGAGAGCGGCGCAGCCCAGGAACTCGCCCTCCTCGGTTTCGGCAACAATGAAGTTGCCAATCTGCTGCCGGATCTCACCGAGTGGCCGGCGCAGCAGGGTGCCGTCGCCTGTCATGCTGTCGATCAGCTTGAAGATGCTCTCCGCATCGGCGGGAACAGCGCTGCGCACGCGAGGACTGGAAAAGTGCAAGGAACCGTCGGGCATTGTGTTGTCTATGCTCCATACGCAGGATAGGAGTGGACGGCGTAAAAGAGTTATAAAGACTCCGTCAGGGCTCGGTAAAACGCTGATGCATGGCGGCCATTCCGAGAGTTTCGGGTGGCATGGTCATATGTGGCTCATGCACACAGGCCGGAGTCAGTGGAGTACGGGTTTCTATCTGGCCTTCAAAGCTGCCTTGTCAGGTTTTCGCGCGCAGGTGAGCTCAGGTCAAGGCTTGTGGAGCCTTAGCCACTAAGAATGTAAGTAGCCGTTGTTGCCGTCGCAGGTGTGCGGGTCGCGACACAAATGGCAGCGGAGCTTAGTAGCGCAAGGTACGACGGCTTTCGTTGGGGAGCATTGTTCTTTCGCGACGCAAATCCAGCGACGAATGGAACGCTTTGGCTGTGACAAACTGTCCTGCTTAGAAGAAAGCCTCAGGACAAGGCCGACTTTCTGGCCACATGGGCTGGTAGTTAGATTTCCTGTGGACGAACTACACCGGCGCTGTAATCGGGGTCGCGATCGAGGCATCGGTCGTGTCCGCTTTTCAGACAGCCCGGCCTTGAGGCAATAACTACTCAGGTCCAGGAAGCGGCAAGCCTGCTCACTCCCGAGCTTCGCGTGGAGGCGTCGCTCCACCTCCAGCACTCGAGCTGCTTTACGCGACCGCTTGTTCGGCGACGAACTCGTCGAGTAACAGCCGGATCTCGAGGATCATCTCGATCGGCTCTTTGCTGCTCAGCGGGAAGCGGAGCACCCCTTGCGGGGTGAACTGCGCGCCGTGTTTCGCGTTCTTGGCGACCAGCTTCATCAGGCGGGTGGGGTCGATGGCAGCCTGGGCGGCAAAGCGCATCTGCACTTCGCCGCGTTTGCGGTCGACCTGCGAAACGCCGACGCGCTCGCACTCCGCGCGCAGGGCCGCGGCTTCGAGCAGGTGCTTGACGCCTTCGGGCAGCGGGCCGTAGCGGTCTTCGAGCTCGACGCGCACGTCGTCGACCGCTTGCTCGCTCGCGGCCGCGGCGATGCGCTTGTAAAGACGCAGGCGCTGGTTCTCTTCAGGCACATAGTGTTCGTCGATGCGCAGCGAGATGCCGAGGTTGAGCTGCGTGGCGATGTGCTCGGTCTGCTGTTCGCCCTTGATGCGCGCCACTGCTTCTTCCAGCATGCCGGAGTACATTTCGAAGCCGACCGCCTCGATGTGGCCGCTTTGCTCGCCGCCCAGCATGTTGCCGGCGCCGCGCAGTTCGAGATCGAGCGCAGCAATTTTGAAGCCCGCACCGAGATCTGAAAACTCCTTAAGCGCGGCCAGGCGGCGGCGCGCGATGTCGGTAAGCTCCTGCTCAGGTGGAATCAGAAGGTACGCGTAGGAGCGGCGGTTGGAGCGGCCGACGCGGCCACGCAGCTGGTAAAGCTCGGAAAGACCGTGGCGATCGGCGCGATTGATGATGATGGTGTTGGCGAGCGGGATATCGATACCGTTCTCGATGATGGTGGTCGCGACCAGCACGTCGTACTCGTGATGCATAAAGGCAAGAATGACCTTCTCGAGTTCGGCCTCGCCCATCTGTCCGTGGCCGACGACGACACGGGCAGCGGGCACCAGCTCGCGAATTTTCGAGGCGATCTCGTAGATGGATTCGACGCGGTTGTACACGAAGTAGGTTTGCCCGCCGCGTTCAAGCTCCACCTCGATGGCTGAGCGCAGAAGCTTCTCATCAAACTTCGCGACCACGGTCTGGATGGCCATGCGGTCCTTGGGCGGCGTTTCGATGACGCTCATGTCGCGCAGCCCAATGAGCGACATATGCAGGGTGCGGGGGATGGGCGTGGCCGACATGGTGAGCACGTCGATTTGCGCGCGTATCTGCTTGAGCCGCTCCTTGTGACGGACGCCGAAGCGCTGCTCTTCGTCGACCACGAGCAGGCCGATGTCGTGAAACTTGATGTCCTGCGCGAGCACGCGATGGGTGCCGATCAGGATGTCGACCTTGCCTGCTTCTGTTTCTTCAAGAATCTTCTTCTGCTCCTTAGGGGTGCGGAAGCGGGAGATCATCTCGATTGAAACCGGGAACTGCCGGAAGCGCTTCTTGAAGGTTTCGTAGTGCTGGAAGGCGAGCACGGTGGTGGGGGTAAGCACCGCAACCTGCTTGCCATCCTGCACGGCTTTGAAGGCGGCGCGCATGGCGACTTCTGTTTTGCCGTAGCCCACGTCGCCGCAGAGCAGCCGGTCCATGGGCAGCTCCGACTCCATGTCGGCCTTGATGTCGCGAATCGCGGAAAGCTGGTCGTCGGTTTCGGTGAAATCGAAGGCGTCCTCGAATTCGCGTTGAAACTCGTTGTCGGGCGGAAAGACGTGGCCGCGCGCGGCCTTGCGCTGCGCGTAAAGCTTGAGCAGCTCATCGGTCATGTCCTCCATGGCCTTTTTGACGCGGGCCTTGGTTTTGGCCCACTGCTGCGACCCCAGCCGGTTGAGGACAGGCCCGGCGCCACTTGCCCCGCCCTCGCTGGAGCGATAGCGCTGGATCAGGTCGAGGCGCGTGAGAGGGACGTAAAGGCGCGCGCCCTCGGCAAACTCAAGGATCATGAACTCGACGTTCACGCCGTCCTGCACGATCTCGCGCAGACCCACGTAGCGGGCGATGCCGTGCTCGACATGGACGACGTAGTCGTTGACGGTGAGGTCGCGAAAATCAGAAACAAACGCCGCGGTCTTGGAACGCTTCCCAACCGGCCGGGCGGCAACGTCGGCGTCATCGGAAACGTCGTTGACCCCGATGACGACAAGGCCCGCGTCGGCAAGCGAAACCCCATGGGCAAGCTGCGCGCGCACCAGAATCGGCGCGGTGCGCTCGCCCGGCCGCACGGTGCGCTCGTTCTGGCCCATCTCGGCCGAGGCCTGCTCAGAACGCCAACCGATGCGGTAGGCGATCTCGTGCTCGCGCAGCAGGTCGGCCATGCGCTCAAGCTCGCCCTGGTTCGCCAAGGCAATCAACACGCGCTGCCGGGCCGCGAGCAGTTCGCGGATCTGCTCGGTCAGGGCGATGCCGTTGCCGTGGAAGCGCAGGGTGGGACGGGTGGAGAAAGCAATCTCGCCGAGGGTCGCATCGTCCTCAAGCACGTCCACGATGCCAAGCTGATCGAGGTCGAGCCCCGGCTGGTTCGAGATGAGGGCAAGCAGCAGCTCGGGCTGCCGGTACAAATCCTCGGGGCGGATCAGGTCGCCGATGTCGGCCCGGTCGTGGCGCTGCTCCAGCTTGTTCCACCAGCGCTCCAGCTGGTTGCGCAGCATGCCTGGCTCTTCAACAACAACCACGGAGCGCTTCCACAAGCCAAGCAGCGTGGTGTCCGCGCCGGCAACGCCCGCAAACAACTCCCAGCCGGGAAAAACCGTCACGCCGCGCTCGACCAGCGTGCTTTCGGCAGCGGCAGTGTCATCGGAGTCAAGGTGCGAGCCCGACAAACGCTGGTGCACGGCGGCGAGCAGGGTCTCGGTTACAGGCGTTTCCGTAAGCGGCAGCAGCGTCGCTTCGTCAAGCGGCTGCAGCGAGCGCTGGGTTTCCGGGTCGAAGCGGCGCAGCGACTCGATCTCGTCGCCGAAAAACTCGAGCCGCACCGGGCGCTCGGCCTCGGGCGAGTACACGTCGAGGATGCCGCCGCGTCGCGTAAACTGGCCCGGCATTTCAACCAGGTCCACCGCGTCGTAGCCGACGCTGGCCAGGTGCGTTGTGAGCTCGTCGAGGTCGTGCTCTTCTCCGCGCTTCAGGGTGCGGGCCAGACCGGCATAGTACGACGCCTGGAAGAGCTTTTGCGCGGCCGCCTCGACCGGCGCGATCACGATCGAAGCGCGGTCGGTGGCGATCTTCCAAAGCGTGGCCGCGCGGCTTTCCTGCACTTCCCCATGCGGCGACAGGTGCTCAAAGGGCAGCACATCCGGGGCGAGCAGCTTGACGACGCGCTCCGGCGCGAGCGCGCCCGTAAGCTCGCAGCCCGCGCGCACAGCAAGGTAAAGCGCTTCGGCGGCCTTGTTGTCGGCAACCAGCACAATGGCCGGCAGCCTCGCCGCGCGCGCCAGCAGGGGCAGATACAGCGCCCGCGCTGTTGCGGTAAGCCCGGACACACGTCTGCGCCCACGCCCGAGCGAAAGGTGACGTGTGGCTTGTTCAAAAGACGGCGACTGCTCCAGATCCGCCAGAAGCTCGCGGACAAACGGGAGAATCATACCTCGTAAGTTTAGCAGTGCGTCGCGCAACAGCCGGCGGCCGGGCCCGGTGCTATAGTCACCGTGCTTAGCCGGCGCGGGAGGCCCATGCTCATGGAACCATTGGAGGGCGCAACTGGCGTGGCGGCGTCGTCCCGGCGAATCTTTTCGCTGCTTCTTCTCCTGGTTGTGACCGCATTCACGTTTCTGGATTACTGGTCCTACAGCGCACTGGTCCGCAGTATCCCAACGGTGCTGGCCGCTCTGGTCAGGGGTACCGGCCCGGCACCCGCCCAGTACCACATCGGCGTCCTGTTCGCGGCCACCTGCGTCTTGCGTTTGACGCGCGGCGTCATCTCGTACCGGCACTCGTTCGCCATCTTTGACTTCTTCCTTACCCTGGCGGCGGGGCTGCTCATGCGGGCGATCCTGGTGCGCACCCCGTCGTTTCGGGCTGCCTCGCCGGCGTCGCAATGGCTGCGCCTCGCCCTGGTTCTGGGCCTTGCCCTGTACTACCTCAACTGGTCGCTGTGGTATCTCCGGCCTGAAACCTGGGCATCGGCCCTTTTTGTGGCGGGGAGCATGTATGTGCTTTCCGCGGAGCGGCGCCCGGTTGTGGCCAGCCTCAGCCTGGCAGGGCTGGCAGCGGTGCAGGGGTTTGTGCGCGCCGATGTGGCCATCCTGTTTCACGTGGGGCTGCTCGTGTCCGTGCTGCTCGGCGGGGCGGGCGGCTTCCTGGTACGCAGGGGGGTGCTGCTGGGCAGCAGCGCCGCGGGCCTCGCGGTATCGACGGGGATCCTTTGGGTGCTGATGCACTTTGTCTACCCCCATGCCAGCTACGGCGATACCGCTGTGTTTCAGCTGCTGCGGAACCTGGCGCCGGCGCAACTGGTGCCGGCCGCGCTGTTTCTTACGCCTGCTCTCTTTACCGTTGTGCGCGGCACCGCGGCCGACGCCGCAGGGCAAGGCCAGGGGCGCGCCCTGCTGCTTGCCGCGGCGTTGTACTTTGTGAGCTGGGCGGCCCTGGGGCGACTGGAGGAAGTGCGTATCTTTGCCCCGTTTGCCTTTTCGCTGATGCCACAAACAGCCAACGCCCTGGCCCGGCAGCTGGAGCTCCCCACAGCGTAGAACGGCCGCTCGCGCTCACCTCCTCGCCCACAGACACGTCCGAGTCAGAAAAGCCGTGCAGCCCACCCCCTCGCCCCTCGGGCACCAAGGCAGCGCGACGCGGAAGGAGGGTGAGGACGGCTTGGTAAACTTCGCTATGGCTACCGCAAGCGTGCTCCCGCCTGAAATCCTGTTCAAGTACGAGCCGGTCATCGGCCTTGAGGTGCATGTGCAGCTGCTGACGCGCACCAAGGCGTTTTGCGGCTGCGCAAACCAGTTCGGCGCCGCCCCCAATACCCTGATCTGTCCGGTGTGCCTGGGGCTGCCTGGGGCCTTGCCGGTGCTGAACGCGCGCGCGGTCGAGTTTGCCACCACGGCGGCGATGGCCATCAACGCCCAGATCCGCGAAACCAGCGTGTTTTCCCGCAAAAACTACTTCTACCCCGACCTGCCCAAGGGGTATCAGATTTCGCAGTTCGACAAGCCCCTGGCCGAACATGGCTGGCTCGATGTGGACACGCCTGAGCGCGGGCGGCAGCGGATCGGCATCACCCGGCTCCACATGGAAGAGGACGCCGGAAAAAGCCTCCACGACGGCGTGCACGACTCGGCCACCAGCACCTCGGTGGACCTGAACCGCTGCGGCACGCCGCTGATTGAGATCGTGTCGGAACCCGATATCCGGACTCCGGACGAGGCCTACGAGTACCTGACCAAGCTCAAGGAGATCCTGCTGTACACCGGCGTTTCCGACTGCAACATGGAAGAAGGCTCGCTCCGCTGCGATGCAAACGTCAGCGTGCGCCCGCGCGGGCAGGCGCAGTTCGGCACCAAGGCAGAAGTCAAAAACGTGAACAGCTTTCGCTACATCCGGGCCGCGCTGGTTTACGAGATTGAGCGCCAGGTAGAGCTGCTCGAGGCAGGCGAGCGCGTGGTGCAGGAGACGCGGCTGTGGAATGCGGCCGAGGGACGCACCTTTTCCATGCGTTCCAAGGAGCAGGCCCATGACTATCGCTACTTCCCGGAGCCGGACTTGCCTGCGCTAGTTGTTGGGGAGGAGCAGCAGGCGCGGCTGCGCGCCGGCTTGCCGGAGCTGCCGGAAGCGCGCCGGGCGCGCATGGTTGCCGAGTACGGCATTGCCGCGCAGGATGCGCATACGCTGACCGCGACCCGGGCGTTTGCCGATCAGTTTGAAACCGCCGCCAAGGCTGCCAGGAGTCCACGCCGGGTGGCCAACCTGGTCCTGGGGGAGCTGACCTCCCGGCTCAAGCTCGCCAACCTGGAGCTCGCACAATCGCCGGTCACCATGGCGGGCATCGCGCAAGCAGCAGACCTGGCCGAAGCCGGAGAGCTTTCGAGCAAACAGCTGAAGCAGCTGTTCGATACCGCTTTTGCGAACAAGGAGGACTTTGGTCCCGTGTACGCACGCGAAAAACCGCAGCAGATTTCAGACAGCAGCGAGATAGAACGCATGATTGACGAGGTGCTGCGCGCCAACCCCAAACAGGTGGAGCAGTATCGCGGCGGCAAAAAAGCGGTGGCGGCCTTTTTCGTGGGACAGGTCATGCGGTCAAGCAAGGGCCAGGCAAACCCGGCTCTGCTGAACGCATTGGTCGCCAAGCGGCTCGAGTCCGAGTAAGTCGGCAAGCATCGCCCGTACGTTGCGCATCCCTGTGTCAGGGAACCTGCCGCGGGGGTGCGCCAGACTTTGCCCGGAAGTGCGTATTCTAGCGAACGTATTCTCTGGGCGAATGCAGCGTAGGTTGGAGTGGCGCCCTGGCATCACCGCCAATCTTCTCCCCGGCCTGTCTTTGCGTGTATCGATAGGATCTGCTTTCGGTCTTTCGTCCGGACAAGTATGCAAACCTCACCAGTAGCAGAAGGCACCTCTTTCAAGCCATTGTCACGAAATCTCATCCTGTCCGCGATGCCCAAATCAGTGCTCGAGAAGTTATCCGGGCAGCTGACCAAGATAGACATTGCCCAGGGTGAGGTTTTGGTCCGCTCCGACAAAGCTATACAGTGGATTTATTTTCTCGAGCGGGGCATGGCCTCGATGAACTGCCTCGACATGGCCGGCTCTCCGGTGGAAGTGGGGATCATCGGCCGCGAAGGCGTTGTGGGCGTGCAGGCCCTGCTGGGGCAGGCCAAGACGCAAAACACCGTGGTGATGCAGGGAACCGGAGATGGCTATCGCATCCGCGCCGATGTGTTGCGGGAAGAAATGTGGAGCAATGGGACGGAGCTGCTGCGGCCAGTCCATACCTTTGTGTATGCCCTGCTCGAGCAGACCACACAGCTGATCCTTTGCAACCGGCTCCATGAGCTGGAAGCGCGCCTGGCCCGGTGGCTGCTGATGAGTTCTGACTGCATGGAAAGCCGTTCCCTCCGCCTCACGCAGGAGTACCTGGCAGAGATGCTGGGGGTAGGGCGGCCCGCAGTCACGATTGCCGCCGGCATCCTGCAGCGAAAAGCGCTGATCACGTACAGCCGGGGCCAGGTGGAGATCCTCAATCGTACGGGCCTTCAGGCACTGGCCTGCGAATGTTACGGAATCATCCACAACGCCTATAGCAAGCTGTACCCTGAGCTGTATTGAGAGCACAGGCCAGCTGCGCTGGCTGCAGCTTCCTCGCCCGGAACCGGCACACCACCACCCCCACCCCGATCCAACCC
>CALMAN010000174.1 GCA_937859835.1 uncultured Acidipila sp.
GTCGGTCATCTCGGCAAAGGTGATCAGCCCCGCCCCGACAAAAAGTCCCGCTGCACACCCGGCGCCCAGACGAAGCGGAATGTTGGGCTAGCCGGATGGTTGGAAGGGGGAACTTCGGCGGCGCTCACGACAGAAACGTTGTTGGAGCGCAGGCCTCCCAGCAGGCTGGCCTGCTTGAGTTTAGAAAGGAGCCCCTCATACAGCTCACGGCTACTATCTGCCTCTCGGCGAGCTAGCCCGTAAGCGATCACGCTGTCGTTCTGCTTGGAGGCGAGTTCTTTCTGCCGCTCAAACGCTGTTCGCGCCGCAGCTTCCTGCCCGACAGCGATCTCCCAGTCGGTATGGGCACGCCGTCCGAGGCGCGCTGTTTCCTGGTTGATGGATGTGGTGATGCCGGCTAACTGCGCTTCCAGTTCGGCCACTTTCGGGTAAGCAGGGCCGTAACGGACCGTAATTTGTGCCAAGTCCGCGCGCACCGCGGCTTCCTGCTGGCGCAGGCCCTGGATCAGCGTAAGCGAGGTGTTCATGGAAGCCACCGAGCCGGTGCTCGAGTTTCCGCTCAGACTGGAGATCAGCTCAGGACTTCCGCTGGCAGCGACCTTGTCGATGCTTTCCTTCAGAATGCGATTACTCTCCGCTGCGGTGAGGGTCTGGTTCAAGCTGTCCAGGCGTTCAAGCACGATGTTGCGGGATGCGTCGCTGCCAAAAAGGCCGGTTCCCCGCTCCAACGCGGCCGCGCGCGCTTGCGCCTGCTCGGTGCGTGCACGCAGTTCATCCAGCTGGCCCGCAAGCCAGGAGGAACCCTGCAGCATGGCGGTAAAGCGCTGCTGAAAGGTCATGTCCGCGAGCACGCGCGTGATCGTGTTCGCGACGGCGGCGGCGCGGACGGGATCCGGATCGGTGTAGGAAACATCGATCAGGCGAGTCCCGGCGATCGGCTGTACTTTCAGCTGGTGGGCGAAGATCTTCTCGGCAACATATCGCCGATTGGGTGCCTGGGCCAGTGGTGTGGTCAGCGGCTCCAAGGGCGCAGCCCAGCCGAGCCGGACCATGGATTCTGAGAGCAAGCCCCACCAGGTCATCCCCGACGCGCTAGCTGGAAAGTAAGCGGCAGTCGGCTCGAGGTGGGCGTCTTCCAGCACTGTTCGCGCCAGTGCCGGAGAGCGCAGGATGCCCACTTCGGTCTGGAGGGTAAGCGTGTAATCGAGCGAATCGCCCGCGCCCTGCGAACCGTTCTGCCCGAGAACGGTCGTGTCCAGACCGAAAGCGCCACTTTCTTCCTTCTGCACCTGCACTTCGGCGGTCGCCCGGTAACGACGGGTCCCGAAGGCGCAGGAGATCGCTGCCACGAGAAGCGAAAGGATCACCGGCCAGAGCAAAAGCTTCTTCCGCCTCCCCAGGATGTTGAGGAGAGAGGCGAGCGACACCGACTCGCCAGGCACTGGCGGCAGAACACCCGAAAGGGCCATGCTTCCATTTCCCGATAGCTGCGCAGTGAAGACGCAATGCTGCTTCTTTTTGGAGTTGTTGAGGCGACGGTACCATCCATCGGGGGTTCCGGGCAGATTACGTAAGTTTTACAAGTGAAGTGAATTTATTGCAGCAAAGGGGCTCAAAGAGGAAGATAAAGAGAGTAGCAACGCGCATCTACCTGCAAACGACCAGCCAGGGATGCTAGGGAGAGTACGGAAACACATGAGCTTGGGAGCGATGCAGATGCGGCTTTTCACAGTAGGCTTGCCCGTGCATAATGCCATGCCGTATCTGCCGGAAGCGGTGGAAAGCATCCTGGGGCAGTCTGTTGGGGATTTGCAGCTTCTTGCCATCGTGGATGGTTCTACGGACGGCAGCCTGGACTATCTCAGATCTATCCGGGACGCCCGGCTCCGCATCCTTGAACAGCAGCATTGCGGCATCACCTTTACGCTGAACCGTATGCTGCGGGAATGTGAGACTTCCTGGCTGGTACGGCAGGATGCCGATGATGTTTCGACGCCGGACCGCCTGCTTCGGATCCGGGAGGCAATCGAGCGCTATCCCGAGGCCGGGATGTTCTATTCGGACGCCGCGTACCATCCCCGGGGGCGAAGTGTCGGGCTTTACCGCTGTACCCGCGGCACTCCCGAGCAGATACGTTCCGTAGCCCGCTCCGGCTACCTGCCGGCTATCTGCCATCCGAGCGCAACGCTCAACGTCCAGAAAACGCTGGCGATCGGCGGCTACCGGCCGGGCATCCAGTGTGAAGACGCGGATTTGTGGTGGCGCATGGCTTTGGCCTACGACATCCACTTCGTGCCGGAGGTGCTTCTCCTGTACCGGCAGAACAGCGACAGCCTTACCTCGCGCAACCTGCGCCAGCAGGCCCTCCACGGACTCTACGTGCAATACCTGCTGCTTTCTCAGTTGCAGAGCCGCGTTCCGCAGCGCCTCAGCGATGTGGAAGGGGAGTTACTGGCGCTGCTCGAAGAAACACCGCTGCTGGCCAAGGAAAGGCTCCGCTCCTTCAACATGCACCTGGGACGCGGGGAACGCATGGCCGCTCTCAGCGACCTCGTTGGCTCCTTTGTGGCCTCTCCGGGCTATGTTTTACGGCGTATGCGGGATGAACTCGTGCCGTCTCGAGCCATCAGCAACGGCGTCGAGCCTCGCCTCTTCCAGCAAAGAAAAGACCTGTTGTGGCCGGAACACCTGTCAGCGTAGCTCGAAAGCAGAGAAAACGAGGTAGTCGTGACCAACGGCCTCTCCATCGATCGGGTTTTTTTCGGGGCAGCCCCCGTGGATGCAGTCAGCATGCATGCCTCGACGCAGTGGTTGCTGCGTGAACTGCAGCGGAGGCACAGCGTGCCTGGCCGCAAGCCTTTGCAGGTGATGGGTCCCAACGCATATCTGGTCACGCTCGCGCACAAGAACCGAGCTTTTGCGGAAGCGTTGCGGCAGGCTTCCCTTTGCTTACCCGATGGCATGTCGGTGGTTTGGGGCGCTCGGCTGCTGGGCACGCACGTACCGGAACGGGTACCCGGCGGCGAGTTCATGGAGCGCATGTGCGAGCTGTGCGCGGCCAACAAGCTGTCCGTGTACTTCCTTGGCGGCCTCCCCGGGGCAGCCGATGGAGCCGCCGAGGCGCTTCGACAACGGTATCCCGGGCTCCGTGTCGCCGGCACAGACTGCCCCCCGCCCGGATTCGAGCAGAACGAAAGCGCCAATGAAGCTGTGCGGCAGCGAATCATCCGGGCGCGGCCTGATCTGCTTTGCGTGGCGCTCGGCGCGCCCAAGCAGGAGATCTGGATGCTGGATGAGTGTGCCAGCCTCCCGGTCGGCGCGGCACTTTCCGTCGGTGCGGCTTTTGACACGCAGGCGGGTCTGCGCAAACGCGCGCCGGCGTGGACCCACAACATCGGCGCCGAGTGGCTTTACCGGCTTTGCATGGAACCGCGCCGGCTCTGGAAGCGGTACCTTCTCGGCAACCTCTTCTTTGCCGGGATCACAGCGCAGGCGTGGGTACGGCGTCGCCGCGAGGTGGCCCTTGAAAAGCTCCTCCAGTCAAACCTGGACAAGCAGTCTGCGAGCAAACGTACCATCCCGGAACCAGAGCTCGAGCAGCCCATGCTTGTGAAGAGCCGCGCGATGCCGGGGCTCGAAGCGCAAGGGGATCAAACGCGGAACTAGGAACTTCGTTCGAGACCAACGGGCTTGGCTCCTGCCGTGCACCTGTCCTGGCACGAGCGCCCTTATGGGTTTAACAACGTCCGCCGGCCGGCAAGATCGCGCCGGAGACACTGCGGATGAGCCCGGCTCAGCCGGCTGCGGAAGCCCTTACGCCAGATCTGCCCGCCACGCGGACAGCGTCTCGCAGGCTGCGGCGCACCCGCTGCGGCACAAACAAGAACACCAGCAAACGAAGCTGGTCAGCAAACGAGGGACTGCCGTATCGGAACAGCGCCCACAGCACCGCGGTACGGCCACGCCAGCCGGAGCTGCCGGCCTGCGCAGCGCACTCCGTCGAGAGAAAGCCGGCCAGCGCGCGAGGAGTGAAAAGCTGCCGCCGTTCCAGAGCCCACCCGAGCGAAAAGCGCCAGTCTGCCACGCGGCCTACACTTGCCCGCTGCCCTTCCACATGGAACACCGCCAGCGGAGCAGTACCCACTGGGTGGACCAGCACATCGGGTTCCTTCGCGGCGCGCAGCAGCCAGTCCCAATCCTGGTGCTTGCGCAGCCCCGGGGTAAACGGGAGCCGCAGCAGCAGCGCACGCGGCGCCAGAAGCGTTGAGGTTTGGAGCAGCCCGGCTCCGTAACGCCAGCTTCGCCGGCAGAACAGATACTCCGCCATCGGCTCTTCGGGCCGGTAACGCCGGCGCGGCCAAACCTCCTGCCAGTCGGGACTGCGAGCAAGCACGGGGCAGCTGAGCACGGGCACGCAGCCGGGCCGAAGCTCCGCAAGAGCTGCAAGCTGCGTTTCCAGCTTCCGAGGCAGCCAAAGATCGTCATCGTCGAGAAAGGCGATCCACGCCCCGGTGGCCTTTCGAACCCCCGTGTTCCGCGCTTCCGCCCCGCCTACCGATGCCCGAAGCGCAACCACCTGAACCGCATCCAAGCCCGCGCGGGTAAGTGCCTCCGGGGTCCTCGCGTCTTGCTCAGGGCCGTCGATCACCACAAGGACCTCATGCGGCGCATGGGTCTGTGCCAGCGCGCTGCGAACAGCGGCAACAACCATCTCCGGCCTGTTGCGCGTCGGGATCACGACAGAAACAGAATGGGGTGGGTACCTCAGATAGAAACGCCTCGTTGCCGCAAGTGTGGTTCAAGCATAGGCTCAAAGGAAGCAGCCTGGCTCCCGGCAGCGGTCGCCGCCTAGCACCAAGGTAAGCAGGCGGGAACAGGCAGGAACGCGAAAGGACACCACCTTGCACCG
Organism: uncultured Acidipila sp.; assembly: GCA_937859835.1. Classification (GTDB taxonomy): domain Bacteria; phylum Acidobacteriota; class Terriglobia; order Terriglobales; family Acidobacteriaceae; genus EB88. The sequence goes on from CALMAN010000174.1 coordinate 4,910, forward strand.
GAATGGACGCATGCCCACGCGTGTCGGTGTTGTCGGCTCGGGGCCGAACGGCCTCGCCGCAGCAGTTGCCATGGCTGGGGCCGGGTGGCCGACCGAGGTGCGCGAAGCACAGGAGGTGCCGGGCGGCGCCTGCCGGAGTCTCCCGTTAACACTGCCGGGCTTTGTCCATGATTTCGGCTCGGCTGTGCACCCGCTGGCCGCGGGCTCTCCCTTTTT
>CALMAN010000175.1:0-429 GCA_937859835.1 uncultured Acidipila sp.
CGCTCACCGCAAGGCTCAAGGAGAACTGCCATGTCTGCCACCGTTGTTGTCCCGTGAAGCTCCCGCGTTGCCACCGGCACCGCCGCCGCACCGCGCGGCGTGTACGGGCGCGAAGTCCGTTCCGAGTTCATCAAGATGCTGCGCAATCGGGCCTACTCGGCTTCCGCCATCGGCTTCCCCGTCATCTTTTTCTGCATGTTCGGCTCGCTGAACCGCCATGCCGGTGCCCCTGGCCACCAGGTGGCGCGCTACCTGCTGGCCAGCTACAGCTGCTTCGGGGCAGTGGGTGCTTCGCTGTTCGGCATCGGGGCCGGGCTTGCCTACGAGCGCGGCCACGGCTGGCTCGAGCTGAAACGCGCCAGTCCCATGCCGCCCATGGCGTACCTGCTGGCCAAGCTCCTGTCGAGCCTCGTCTTTTCGCTCCTCATC
>CALMAN010000175.1:527-6150 GCA_937859835.1 uncultured Acidipila sp.
GCCCTTCGCCAGCCTGGGGCTGCTGTTTGGCCTCGCGATGCCGCCCAGCGCCGGACCCGGCTTCATCAACCTCATTTACCTGCCGCTGAGCTTTTTTGGAGGCTTGTGGGTACCGGTCGAGGACTTGCCGCACTGGTCCCAGGCCGTGGCGCACTTCCTGCCCACCTACTGGTTTTCCCGGCTGGCCCTCCATGCGTTCGGCTTCACGACGCCCTCCCCGGTGCTGGGGTATGCTGTGCTCGCGGCCTACACGGTGGCGCTGCTCGGCCTGAGCGCGCGCGTATGGGCAGGCAGCGAGGCGAAAGCATGAGCGGCAGCAAGCTCGAGGCAACAGGGGTGCCGATGGGCGGGGGCGCCTGCGCGCGGCGCGGCGCCCTGCGCATCTTTGGCCTTGACTGGTACCACTACTCCTGGCTCTTGTACATGCTCTTCTGGCTGATCCAGCCGCTGGAGCTGCCGAGCAGGCGGTCCTGGGGCTTCTTGGCGCTTGCCGCCATCTGCTTTCTCCCCTTGTACGTCCTCACGCACGCCGCGTCCCACTCGATCTCCACACGCCGGTGGGCCACGCTCGGCACAACGTTGCTCGCTATTGTGTATGTCCCGGTCAACCAGAGCGCCTTTGGGATCTACATCTTTATCGCTTCGGCCCTGCCCGAGCTCGTCACCACCGCGCGCGGTACCTACTGGCTGATCGCGGCCGAGTGCGCGGTTATCCTCCTGCAGGCCAGCATCTTTCACCTCCAATCGTGGGAGTGGTCCATCGCCTGCGGCATCTCCGCGGTCACGGCGATCAATATCCAGAACCTGCGCACACAAAAGATCTCCGACTCCAGGCTCCGTCTGGCCCACGACGAGATTGAGCAGCTTGCAAAAACCGCGGAGCGCGAACGCATCGCGCGCGACCTCCACGACGTGCTTGGGCACACCCTGTCGCTGATCGCCATCAAGAGCGAGCTGGCCGGGCGCCTGCTTGCCACCGACCCTGAGCGCACCGCGCAAGAGCTGGCCGAAATCCAGACCACGGCGCGCCGCGCCCTGACGGAAGTGCGGCAAACCGTGTCCGGCTATCGCGCCCAGGGCCTCGAAGCCGAGGTCCAGCAGGCAACGGCTGCGCTCGCCGCTGCGGGCGTAACCGTCACGAAACGCCCGGAACAGTTGCCGCGCCTGCCCGTGCAGGTGGAAGCATCGCTGGCGCTTATTTTGCGCGAAGGGGTGACCAACATCGTGCGGCACGCGGGCGCGCGCACCTGTTCCATCGCGTTCAGCCAGGGGGAAGCCGAGCACGTGCTGGAAATCCGCGACGACGGCCGCGGGCTGGTCGGGCAGGAAGGGAACGGCTTGCGCGGCATGCGCGAGCGCGTTCGCGATCTGGGGGGCGTGCTCGAGGTGCGCTCCGATCCTGGGGCCGTGCTGCGCATCCGCTTGCCCGCGCCGCAGCTGCCCGGGAGCGCAGCTGCGGAGGAAAGGCTGCCCGCCCTGTCGGAGGCCATGCAAGCCGCGCACTAGGGCGGCCAAGCATCGCGCCCCGGCGCAAGCGGGTTTCCGCGTTGCCCCTGCCCGCTACACTGAAGGGGCATGAAGCATCGCGTCATCGAGCACTACGAGCTGCAGCGGCGCCTGGGTACGGGCGGCAGTGGCGTTGTGTACCTGGCCAATGACACCGAGCTGATGCGGCCGGTGGTCCTCAAGATCCTGAAGCGCGGCGCGCTCACCCCGGAGCAGATCCGGACAACGGTTCTGCGCGAAGCCCGGCTTGCTTCGGCCATCGAGCACCCCAACGTTTGCGCGATCTACGAAGTGGGTGAAGTGGCCGGCGAGGCGGGCCAGCCCTCCCAGGCCGAAGCCTTTATCGTCATGCAGTACGTGCCCGGCCAGCCGCTCGACACCCTGATCGCGCGCGGGCCGGCCAGCGTGCAGCTGGTGCTTTCGGTCGGCATCCAGATCGCCGACGGGCTCCATGCCGCGCACTCGCTCGGCATCTTTCACCGCGACCTCAAGCCGGCCAACGTCATCCTGACCGATGGCGGCCTCGTCAAGATCCTTGACTTCGGCCTGGCCAGGCGCTTAAGCGTCGAGGACGCGGAGTTCGATCCCTCCAAAACCAGCGCGCGCAAGGGCGGCTTGGTGGCCGCGACCTATACGGCGCGCGGGGGCACTATCGCCTACATGGCGCCCGAGCAGTTTGTTACCGGGCAGTCGAGCGTCCGCAGCGATCTGTGGGCACTGGGCGTCATCCTGTACGAGCTGCTGAGCGGGCAGCATCCTTTTTCGCGCCGGGACGGCGATGAGTTACAGTCCATTCGCTCCATCCAGTTTCACGACGCGCCTCCGCTTGCGTCCTGCTGCCCGCAGATCACCCCCGAGCTCGACAGCGTGGTGAGCACGCTGCTCGCGAAAAATCCTGCCGCCCGTTACGCAAGCGCGGCGGATACCCGCGAAGCGCTGAAAACCATCATGAAGACCATGCAGTTCGAGTCCGGCATCATCCCCGGCGAGGCTGCCGCGTCCTTGCCGGTCTCCGACGCGGACAATGCAAAGCGCGCGACCGGCTTTCTTTCCATGCTGGCCGAGCGGTTTCGCGACTCGCCCGAGTCGGCTGCCAAGCAGAACAGCATCATGGTGTTGCCGTTCAAGAACCTTGGTGCCGAGCCGGTACCGCCCTTGTACGGTTCGGCGCTGGCCGATGCCATCGCCGCCCGCCTGGCCCGCATGCCGTCGCTGGTGGTGCGGCCTTCGGGCGCGCTGCTGCAGATGAGCAACGCCCAGCAGTTGGCCCAGATGGACCCGCTCGAGATCGGGCAAAAGCTGCTGGTGCGCTGGGTGCTGGCGGGCAGCTTTCTGCGCGGGACCGAAGGCTTTGACCTGAACTGGCAACTGCTGGATGTGGTGGGGCAGAGCGTGGGCGGGGGCGGCGCGATCAGCGTGCCGTCCTTTGATCTGGTTGCGGTGCAAAGCGAAATCTGCAATGACGTGTTTGCATCGCTCCAGGGCATCGGGTCGCTCACCCTGGTGGACCGGCTGGTGCCGCGCGCGAGCCGGCTGACCGGGCAGCTTTCCGAGGAGTACCTGCAGGCCCGCGCCATGCTGTCCTCGTTTATGCAGCGGACCGGCAGCCGCGCCGACCTGGATCGCGCGCTGGAGCGCTTTGAGCGCGTTACCGGCTCGGGTACAGAGCAGAACGCGCCCTTTGCCGCTGCGTTCTCGCCGGCCTGGAGCGGCCTGGGGATCACGCATCTGCAGTACGTGCGGCATGGCTTTGGCGGCCACCTGCACGTGATTGCGGCGCGCAAGGCCTTTGATCGCGCCCTTGAGATCGACCCGGGCTCGGTGGAAGCCAACCTGTACCGCGTGTACATGCTGCTTTCGCGCGGGGAAAAAGAAAGCGCGCGCCACGGCATCGAACACCTGCTGCACGCCGCGGGCAACGACGCGCAGGTGCACATCATCGCCGGCATTACCATGCGGCTGGACGGCATCTACAACCACGCGCTTGCGCAGTTCAACGCAGCCCTGCAGCTTGACCCTTCCAACGCGCCGGTGATCTACAACCACCGGGCGCGCGTGTACCAGTACCAGAACCAGCTGGAGCTCGCCGGCGACGAGCTGGAAAAGGGATTGGCGCTTGAGCCCAAGCACCCCCTGCTCCGCACCTCGCTCGCCTACCAGCGCATGCGCGAAAACGACATCCCGGCGGCGATCGGCATCCTGGAGCGCGTCATCGAGGATGACCGCGGCATGCGGCTGGCCTACCCGACGCTGGCCATGTGCTACGTGCAGGAAGGCGAGCGCGCGCTTGCCGCGGAGATGATCGAGGAGAACTCGCTCGCGGCAGCGGAAGCAGACAGCGAGATGGCCTACCGGCTGGCAACCTACTTCGCGGTTGAGGGCGATGAAAGCGAAGCGCTGCACTGGCTGCGGCGGGCCATCTATCTCGGCAACGAGAACTATCCGTGGTTCGCGCAAAACCCGGCCTGGAAGCGGCTGGCCGGCCATACAGACTTTGAACGCATCCTGGAAGACCTGAAAAAAAGCTACCGGCGCAACCAGAAAAACTGGAACCGGCTGCTGGACCGGGTGCCACGCTAGGGCGGAGTGCAGGCAGTGCGGCCACGCCGCGCAAAGCTTCAGGGATTTCGTACTGGAGCTTGGGTTGGCACCGTCTGGATGTCTCATTTTAGCATTGCGTTTGTACACAAAGAGACATAAGCTTTCCGGTGAGGATTGCCCATGGCAACACTGCCGCTGTTCAACGCCCCTGGTTCTCCGTCCCAAGCCCGCCCGGATCTGCGCCGGCCGGAAACGCGCGCGCGTTTGAGCCAGTCTGCTGTGGATGGCTTTTTGGCGATCACAGGCGCAGCCTGGCAGCTCAGCAGGGAACAGCAAAGCGTCCTGCTTGGCGGCCTATCGCGGGCCATGCTGCACAGGCTCGGCATCGCCGCCGGAACGCGCTCGCAGGACGAGCTCACCCGCATCTCCTACATCGTGGGCATCTACAAGGCCCTGCACATCCTGCTTCCTGCCGACCTGGCGGACCGCTGGATCAGCCAGCCAAACGACAACCCGATGTTTTCCGGGCGGCCGCCGGTCGAGTACCTCGCCGAGCACGGCATACCCGGCCTCGAGCAGGTGCGCAGCCTGCTGGACGCCGCCGTGGCTGGGTTGTAGTTGCGGGAAGGGCACCTGGAGCTGAATGGGACGCACCGGCTGATCCCGGCGGCCCGGGTAGACGGCAGTGTTCTCCTCCGGCTGCCGCTTGCCGCAACCGTGCTTGCCCACCTGGACGAACTGGACGGGGCGACCGACGGGCAAAGATTCGCCGAGGCCGGCTACGGTGGCGCGATTGGCCGGGATGAGCTGCTCGCCGGGGTCCCGGAGGCAGCGGTTGTCAACGCTGCCTTTACCCACCCCGGCCCCTACGGCGCCCGGTTCAGCGATCGCCGGCGAGGCGCCTGGTATGCCGGTGAGGAGCTCACGACCTCGATCGCGGAAGTCGCGACGCACAAGCGCCGCTTTCTCCAGGAAGCCCGCATCCGCCGCGCGTCCGAGTTCGAGTACCAGGACTTCCAGGCTGACTTCTACGGGGTCTTCAGCCAGCTTGGCCTGGCTGAGGACGCCGTCTACCTCGAAGCGGAGCCCGTGCCCGCCTGTTACTTTGAGGGCCAGCAGCTGGCCGTCCGCCTGCTCCAACAGGGCAAGCACGGCATGGTGTACCCGAGCGTGCGCGACCAGCCGGCGGGTGTCTGCATCGCCTGTTTCCGCCCCGCGGCGGTGTACCGGCCTCGCCGGGGCAGGCGGTACCGTTTAACCATCCAGGCCGGCTCGCTCGAAACCTCGACGGTCGCAGTCGCAGGCTGAAGCGCCGCGGCTGCCGGTGAGGGAGCGTTCAAGAACGGGAGCGCTTGCCTCGGGGCAGCAGGCTGGAGCCGCCCAAACGATGGCGCACCGTCCGGCCGATGCTCGGCAGCAGCTGCCGCGACAGATTGCCGATGCCCAGGGCACTGCCGTCCTGCCGCAGGCGCCAGTTCTCCACCATGGCCCGCATCACTTTTTCAGGGTAGGTGCCGGCAAAGAAGCCGAGGCTTCCGTCCTGCTCAAAGCGGTTCGCCAGAAACGAGCCCGGGGG